>PHCO01000017.1 GCA_002842265.1 Betaproteobacteria bacterium HGW-Betaproteobacteria-18
TGCCCCTGTGGTGCCTTGTGAATAGGGCGTGTTGTCCCGCACATCGCGCTTTCTGGCGGCCAGAAAAGCAAAAATGGACCACAGCAGGAATGTGCCAAACAGCACCCCATGCGCCAATGTGCCATTGGTCAGCAAATGGGCCAACGCCCACAGCTTGACGGCTGCCATCATGGGGTGGTGAAGGCGTGCCTTGATGCGGTTACCCGGCACATAAGCGGCTGCCACCAGCACCAAGCTCAACAAGGTCAACAGCATCGCCAGATGGCGCAGGCCCAGCGGCGGGCTCCACAGTAGCCACGGCGTTTGGCGTGCCTGGCCAAAGCCCCAGACGATCAGCACAAAGCCCAACAGCGACACCAGCGTGTACAGCAAGCGCCAGTTTGCAGCCCCCAGCCTGGCCCGGGTGCGGGTACGCCAGTCATCTGCGACGATCCGCGCAGAATGTGTGCCCAAAAACAGCAACAGCCCCAGAACCAGATAAATCATAGGAAGTTTGGTGATCTATCGCTTCAGATGCGCGATACATGGATAAAACAAGCCATGATTTGACCACAGGCCAGCCCCACTTGAGTCTGGCTCCAGGGGTCTGCCGTTACCAATTGGTTCAAACAGGCAGCTCACCGTCTATGGCTGCACGGTATTCAAATACCATATGCTCCATGGACGCATTTTTAATCTCAACCGGTATCGTGGCTCTGGCCGAAATGGGCGACAAAACCCAACTTTTGGCACTTGTTTTGGCGCTGCGCTTTCGCCAGCCTTGGCCGATTGTGCTGGGCATCTTGGTGGCCACCGTTGCCAACCACGCTATGGCGGGTGCGGTGGGGGCCTGGGTCACCACCGTGCTCGGGCCCGAGGTGCTGCGCTGGGTGTTGGGCGCTTCTTTCATCGCCATGGCGGTGTGGATGTTGATCCCCGACAAGATCGACGACGACGACGCTGGTCAGCCGCCCAGGCTGGGGGTCTTTGGCACCACCGTGGTGGCCTTTTTCATCGCCGAGATGGGCGACAAAACCCAGGTCGCTACCATCATGCTGGCGGCGCAATACACCAGTACGGTGTGGGTGGTGGCGGGTACCACGCTGGGCATGATGCTGGCCAATGTGCCGGTGGTCTGGTTGGGGGAGCGCATGACACGCCTGGTGCCACTGCGCGTAGTGCATGTCGTGTCAGCCGCTATTTTTATGGGGCTGGGGCTGTGGGCGTTGTTCATGCAGCATTGAGCCTGGGGTAGCGGTCACAAGGCCTGTTCCTCAATCGACCAGGTTGTCGGCCACGAGTTCCAGCAAGCTCTCGGTGGCTTTGTCCCAGTGCGCATGTTGGGCGCCCATCTCGAAGGTGATACGGCACTGTCCGCAACTGGTGACGAAGTGCTTGGCGCCGGTCGCTTCGATCTGCTGCTTCTTCATCTCAAACACCTTGTGGCGCAAGGGCGCTGCGCGCTGGTTCGACACCACGCCCCCGCCGCCACCGCAGCAATACCCCATCAAGCCATGGTCCTTGAGCTCGATCAGCTCGACGCCGAGTGCCGCCAGCACGCGCCGTGCCGCAGCCTCCAGCCCGCCGCGGCGCACGATCTGGCAGGGGTCGTGGAAAGTTGCGGTCTCGCCGATTTTCTTGACACGGATGCGCTGGCTTGCGATCAACTCGTCCAGGAACTCGGTCATGTGGATGATGCGCACTGGCAGCGCCTGGCCGTACCACTTGGCCGCCTCCCAGCGCGCCGCGCCGTAGGCATGGCCGCACTCGGGTAAAAGCACCGTCTTGGCGCCAATCTTCACTGCCGTATCGACCAGTGCGCGCGTGAGTCGCTCCTGCAATTCGAGGTCGCCGTTGTTAAAGCCGATGTTGGAAGCGTCGAAGCCGCCCTGATGCATGGTCCACCTGGCACCGATGCGATTGAGGATCCTGGCGGCGTCGGCCAGCGCTTTGGTGTGTTCGCCCAGCTCGGCCGACGCGGCCGTGACCAGGATGTCGGCGTGGTCCAGGTCGCAGGGAATCGCGACGCCATGCTCCCTGCCCGCCTCGGCCAGAATGTCGGGCAGGTCTTCGCCCGGCGTCGCGGTACTGCCCCACTGCCGGGCGGTGCGGTCCATCAGCGCCAGCCGATCCGGCGCCAGTCCGGCCTTGAACATGCCGTGGCGGGCTTCCTTGACCAGCTCGGCGATGTCGATGCCCATCGGGCAGGCCAGGGTGCAGCGGCCGCACATGGTGCAGGAGTCGTAGAGCAGTTCCTGCCACTGCTCCAGGTCGGTGATGCCCGGTTTCCTGACCAGACCGAGTGCGCGCACCAAGGGCGCAAGCGGACTGGCCTCGCGCAGGTAGGCGCGGCGAAACGGCCCCAGCTTGTGAATCGGCGTGTACTTGGCGTCGCCGGTGGTCACATAAAAGTGGCAAGCCGAGGCGCACAGGCCGCAACGCACGCAGGACTCCATGTGCAGCGCGGCGGTGACGCCGAACTCGGACACGAAGCTGCGCATCGCCGCATCGACGCGCGCCTCGTCGCTCTGGTTGCCCTGCTTGTCGAAGGCGGGGGTTAGGCTGGCGGCGATGCTCATACATTGACTCCCCGATGATTGAAGCGCACGCCGGTGGCGCCGCGCGAGAAGGCGAACAGGAAGGCGTGCATCAGCTTGCCGAACGGAAACCAGAGCAGCAGCAATTCCAGCGTCAACAAGTGCACGGCCAGCGGGCCAGCGTAGATCACGTGGTCGCGCGCCAGGATGGCTGCGGAGGGCTCACTCAGCACCGCCATGCCCGTGACGATGGGCAGGAAAGTAATGGCCCATGTGATCAGGTCGTTGGCGTTCGAGATCTGCCTGAGGACCGGGTCGGTCAAGCGCAATGACAGGGCCAGCAGCAGCGACACGATGGTGGCGCCAGCAGCGAGATACATCACCATGTCAGGCAAGGCCGGCCACGCCAGGCCGGTGACGCGGCGTATGAACGCGATGTGTGGTGCGTAGCCGAAAAACACCAGCGCCAGGCCGAGGTGGAAGACGTAGCCATTGAGGGTCTTGATCAGCACGGTCTGACCGAATTCCTTGCGCGGCCACATGCCGCGCACGATGGCGTGCAGCGCGCCCATCAGGTTTGACGGCACCCCTGCGCGTGGCGCAGAGAGGTCCGGCATGCGAGGTCGCCGCAGCACGCCGACCAGGCGCCACAGCGTACCCAGAACGAAAACGAGGAGGGCGACGGTCAGCGCTGGGCCACGGGCGAAAGCAAGCAAATCCATGGTTCAATTCTCCATTGCGTAGATCGCATTTAATGAATCAGCCTAATGCATTTTTTGTATCCCATCTTTGATATTGGGCATGATTGGGCCAGACTGCACAGTCTGAATCAGTCACCCTGTCCGCGCATTCAAGCCGTCAAAACAGGTGCTCATCACCAGGCTGATGATCTCCTCGTCGCTGTGCAATTCGCTCATTTTCAGGAATTCCAGCACCGGGTCGCAGGCGCGGGCATACAGCGTGTAGAGCACGGCAATGGCGGGCAGTTTGGGGTTGAGACTGCCCTGCGCCTGCGCCGCCTCGATCCAGCCACCGAGCCGGTCGCTGACCTCGATCAGGCCGTCCATGTAATCTTTGTTGCCGATCAAGGCCGCGCGCAAGCTGGAATTCTGACTGGGCAAGGACGGCATTTCGCCAGCCAGTTTGAGCGCCATGGTCCAGGCCACCACAGCGCGCAAGTTGTTCATCGGCGCAGCATCCGTTGGCAAGCTGTCCAGAAATGCTTGCGCCCGTCGCATCACACTCACCATGGCAGCCGCGGCCAGGTCTTCTTTGCTGGAAAAGTGCTTGTACAGACTGGCCTTGGCAATGCCTACGTCGGCTGCCACTTCATCGACCGTCATGGCTTCAAAGCCCTTGCTGGCCAGCAAATGGCTCACCGTCTGGATGATGGCTTCTTCGCGCGCTTGCAGCATTTGCGCTTTGAAAGAGACCTTGGGACCGTTGCGAGTAACCATATGAGAATCGTTGCACTTTGGAGTGCAAAAAAGAGATGCTTGATCACCATAATACTATCAAGTTAAATTGCGACCAATGAGTATTTAAAAACATTTGCAGTCTAAAGGATTAAAGGTGCTGTTGAAAATTTGTCACCAAAAGAGCGTTATTCGCAAGCAGTTGTAACGGATGTCACACCACGGGCTTCACCGTTACGTTTGCCATCAAAGCGCCAAAAAGTTGCGGTATCTTCGAGTCACTATCGATGCAAAACGGGTCTTTTTCATAAGTCCCATTTGACCTTTACCTCATTTTTGGAGTTATCTTATGAACAAATCTTTCGTCCTGATTGCCCTGGTTTCTGTACTGCTTGCTGGTAACGCTTTGGCACAAAACGCCGCCCCCGCTCCAGCCCGCATGATCCAGGTCGCTGCGATCAACCCGGTGGCCCCCACCATGACGCATGAAGTCGCAAGCCTGATCAAGCTCACCCACCAAGCCGAGGCGCAATACCGCCGCAGCGGCAGCGCGCAAGACCTGGCCCGGGTGAATGCCATGCGTGTTGAGCTGGCCAGCCGCGGTTTTGGTCGCGCGACCCAAGTGGCACCGGCCATGACCTTTGACACGCAAGTGGACAGCCGCCTGAGCGGCAATGGCCAGTTCGTGGCCAGCGCAGCACAGTAAAACAAGGCGTTTACCCAAAGCGCGGGTGGTTTGACTCGCCGCGCTTTGGTCGCCAGGCGGCTGGCTTAAACTGGGCGCACCTTCACTTTGCACTTTGGCCCATGACCCAGCCCGACACCGCCCATCCGGCCGATTCAGCAACGCCATCACGTCCCGGCGAAGGCATCCGTGCACTTTTCAGCCAGCGTGGTGTGCGCGATGTGGAGTGCATCTTCTCCGACATTTCAGGTTACCCGCGCGGCAAACTCATGCCCGCTGACAGCTTTTTGGCAGGCGGCGAATTGCGCATCTGCCAGGCCATTCCGATGCAGGCGGTGACCGGTGACTACTCTTACAACCCGGTGTTCCCCGACGCAGACCCTGATGTGCGGCTGCTGCCCGACTACCGCACGGTGTCGCTCGCACCCTGGGCCAGCGTGCCGCGCGCCGTGGCCATCCATGACTGCGTGGAACTCGACGGCGAACTGTGCCTGTTCGCACCGCGCAGTATCCTGAAAACCGTGTTGGCCAGTTACGCTGTCCTGGGGCTGACCCCGGTGGTGGCCCCTGAGATCGAGTTTTACCTGACCGCCGCCAATGCCGACCCGGCGCTGCCTTTGCTGGCGCCAGTCGTGCGTGGTGGCCGCGCCGAAGTGGGCCAAAGTGCGTTCAGCCTGAACATGCTCAATGAACTGGCCCCGTTCTGGAACGAGTTCCGCGATGCCTGCGGCACGCTGGGCATTGCCACCGACACCTGGATACACGAAGTAGGCGCCACGCAATACGAGATCAACCTGCTGCACGGCGCTGCCGTGGCCGTGGCGGACCAGGCCTTTTTGTTCAAGTACGCGGCACGTGAGATCGCCCTGAAACACGGTCTCAATGCCGTTTTCATGGCCAAGCCCATCGCGGACAGTGCCGGTAGCTCCATGCACTTGCACATCAGTGTGGTGGATGCACAAGGCCACAACGTGTTCAGTCTGGCCGATGGCAGCGAGAGCCCGCGCTTCGGTCATTTCATCGCCGGCTTGCAAACATATGGGCCAGATCTGATGCTGATGCTGGCGCCTAACGTCAACTCCTACCGGCGCTATGTGACTGGCAGCCAGGCCCCGGTCAACTTGCAATGGGGGTATGACAACCGCACCACGGGGTTGCGCATCCCGGCCAGCGGACCAGCGGCGCGGCGGGTGGAAAACCGAATTGCCGGGGCTGACGCCAACCCCTATCTGGCCATGGCGGCATCGCTGGCGGCCGGCCTCAAGGGCCTACAACAGCAGCTGGAACCGTCCGAACCACTGGCAGGCAATGGCTACGACCAAGCCCATGGCCTGCCACGCAGCATGGAAGCGGCATTGGAAAAAATGCAACACAGCAGCGTGGCGCGGACCCTTTTCGGGGACAACTTTGTCACGGGTTATTGCGCCGTGAAGGCGCTCGAATTGGAAAGTTATCAAAACGAAATCAGCGCCTGGGAGCGGCGCTATTTGCTGCCTCAGGTGTAACCCCGGGTTGGCGGTAACGCCAAGCGGGCGGCCCAGGCGCTTACGTTTGGTTACACGCCACCAGGCGGTAGCGCCCTAGAATGAAAGCATGAACAAATCGAACTACTTTTTGAGCATGGTACTGGCTGCGGCGGCACTTCAAACAGTGGCGTCCGCTGCGGATATCGGCGTGTCGGTCAACATCTCCCAGCCCGGGTTTTATGGTCGCATTGACGTGGGCCGTGTGCCTGGTCCGATGTTGATATACCCACAACCCGTCATCATTGAGCAACGACCGGTCAATGTGGTGCGCCAGCCCATTTACCTGCGCGTACCTCCGGGTCACGAAAAACATTGGGACAAACATTGCAACCGCTACAACGCCTGTGGTCAACCCGTATATTTTGTGCAGGACGGCTGGTACCGGGACGTGTATGAGCCGCGTTACTACGGCGACTCAGGACGCCGCGATGATCGTCGCCACGACAAGAATCGCCGGGGCCACGATCAATTCAAAAAGGGCCACGGCGGTAATTGATGCGCCGTTGCGCTCGTGTCGGGATCGATCAGCTACAACGTGCCGTTTAATTTGAATCTTTCGGTAGCGGCCGTCAGGGCTTGGGCAATGCCGGGCTCGAAGGCGGCGTGACCGGCATCTTCAATCACCTGAAAACTTGCTTGTGGCCAGGCTTGATGCAAGTGCCAAGCCGACAAGGCCGGGCACACCACGTCGTAACGTCCCTGAATGATGACCGCTGGCAGGTGAGCGATGCGCCCCACGTTGCGAATGAGCTGGTCGTCGGTTAAAAAAGCATCGTGCAAAAAATAATGCGCCTCCAGCCGGCCCACGCCCAACGCCACCGCATCCGAGCCAAATTGATCGGCCACTTCAGGATGCGGCAGCAAGTGCAGGCAACTGCCCTCGTAGCGTCCCCAGGCGCGCGCTGCCCGCAGGCTTGCCGCCGGGTCGTCACCGAACAGGCGCCGGCCAAAGGCCTGCAGCAAATTGTCACGCTCAGCCTCAGGAATGTCTGCCACAAACTGCGCGTGTTCCTTGGGGAAAAACCACTTGACTCCGTTCAGAAACCAGTCAATCTCGGGCTTGGTGCACAAGAAAATGCCCCGCAAAATGAAGCCGGTGCAGCGCTCAGGGTGCGCCTGGCCATAAGCCAGGGCCAGTGTCGAGCCCCACGAGCCGCCAAATACCAGCCATTGTTCAATGCCCAGCAAGACCCGAAGGCGTTCAATGTCGTCAATCAGCAGTGGCGTGGTGTTTTGCCGCACTTCACCCAGCGGCGTGGACTGGCCCGCGCCGCGCTGGTCAAACAGCACGATGCGGTAATGCGCCGGGTCAAAAAACTGGCGGTGTTTGGGTGACAAGCCCGCGCCCGGTCCGCCGTGCAAAAACAGCACCGGCACGCCTTGCGGGTTACCGCATTCCTCCCAGTACAGGGTATGCAGGTCGTCCACCGCCATGTGGCCGCTGTGGTAGGGTTCAATCGGCGGGAACAGGGGATCGCAGTGAGCGTTCATGGTGCTTGGCTGATGAGGGAGGGGCCTTCATTGTCCGAGATATCGTCGCCAAATGCCCGCGGCGTTTCGCCATGTCGATAGCGACTATCAATCAATTAGGTAATTTCAATTGGCCAAATCAATAGTTTGGCACTAACATTCATCCTGTTCTGATCGAAACGTTCTATCAGTTAAATGTTTTTAAACCTCAGGAGTTCACCATGACCACAGCTACCCGCCCCGACATCAAGACCATGGCCAATCTGGAGTCTGCCTTTGCCGGCGAATCCATGGCCCACATCAAGTACCGCTACTTTGCCAGGCTGGCGCGTGAAATGGGCGACGAAGACACCGCCCGCACTTTTGAAGAAACGGCCGACCAGGAAGTGATGCACGCTTTTGGCCACCTCGACCTGCTCTACCCCAAGGCCAGCATGACGCCGGCCAAGGCCTTGCAGATTGCCATTGACGGCGAAACCTACGAGTACACCGAGATGTACCCGGGCTTTCGCGCCGCCGCCGAGGCCGAAGGCCACGCTGCTGCGATTGCCGAAATGGACGAGCAAATTGAAGAAAGCAAAGTGCACGCCGCCCAGTTCAGGGCCACGCTCGAAAAAGCGCAAAAACGTTTTGCCGCGCTGGCCAAAGTGGAAGAGCGCCACGCCAACCACTACAAGGCCCAACTGGCCAAAGTCAGCGCCTGAGCCGGCGCGATCCATTCAGCAACCTCCATTCACACAGGAACAAACCTCATGAAATCCTATATTTGCATTGTTTGCGGCTTCATCTATGACGAGGCCGCTGGCCGCCCCGAAGACGGCATTGCGCCCGGCACCCAATGGGCGGATGTGCCCGACACCTGGGCCTGCCCGGACTGCGGCGTCGCCAAAGCCGATTTTGAAACAGTTGAAATCTGAGACCTTGCGGGACAGATATGTAGCCCGGATGAAGCGAAGCGCAATCCGGGATCGAAAGCCAAATCCCACAATACCCCCGGATTGCATCCGGGCTACAAGAGAACACCGTGCAAAACTCCATCATTATCATCATCGGTGCCGGTCTGGCCGGCTGGACCACGGCGCGCGAGCTGCGCAAACTGGACAAGACCACGCCGGTGCTGTTGATCACGGCTGACAGCGGCGATTTTTATGCGAAGCCCTCACTGTCCAACGCCTTCGCCCAAAAGCGCGACCCGGCACAATTGGTCACCACCCCGGCAGTGCGCATGGCTGAAACCCAGGCTGTCACGTTGCAAGCCAACACCAATGTGACGGACATCGACACGGCCAGGCAAACAGTGCACACCGACCAGGGTGATTTCAGCTACGCCAAACTGGTGCTGGCCACCGGCGCCCAGCCGATCCGTGTGCCCATGGCCGGGGACGCCGCGGCTGAGGTGTTGTCGGTCAATTCGTTACAAGATTTCGCAGCCTTTCATGCCAGTTTGATAGAGGCGGACAACACTGCTGTTGGCCATCAAAAGCACATCGTGATCATGGGCGCCGGGCTGATTGGCTGCGAATTTGCCAATGACCTGATCAGCTCGGGCTTTGCTGCGACGGTGGTTGATCCTTCCGGCGGCCCGATGGCGGCGCTGCTACCGCCCGACTTGGGCGAGCAGCTGCGCCAGGCCCTGGCCAAGCAGGGCGTGGCCTGGCACTTTGGCACCACGGTGCAAAGCGTCGATCACCATCGCGAGGGCGGCCGCGCTTTCAAAGTTCAACTGGCCAACGGCGAAACACTGCAGGCAGACGTGGTGCTCAGTGCCATTGGCCTGCGAGCCGACCTGAGCCTGGCGCAAGCCGCCGGGTTGCAGTGCGAGCGCGGCATCGTGGTCGATAACAGGTTGCAGACCAGCGCGCCCAACGTCTATGCGCTGGGTGATGCCGCCCAATACGCCAACGGTCGCACGCTACCCTATGTGATGCCCATCATGCACGCTGCCAAGGCGCTGGCGGCCACCCTGGCGGGACAACCGACCCCGGTGCAGTTTCCACTGATGCCGGTGGCCATCAAAACCCCGGCCTTGCCGCTGGTGGTGGCGGCAGCGGCACCCGGCACGGCGGGGCAGTGGGCGCAAAGCGAGCCCGGCGTCTGGCTGTTTACTGATGCGGCCCAAGCGGTCCTGGGTTTTGCGTTGAGCGGCTTCCAAACCAGCCGCCGCGCTGAATGGGCCAAAAGGGTGGTGTGAACCAGGTCATTGCCTGATCGCAAAAGTAAAAACTGCTGCGCCTGCAAGCAGGCCAACACGTCAGCAAATGGCGCTGCATCAAGGCATACAATTTCTCTCTTATGCAAACGCAAGTGCCGACCCCGTTGGTTCGGTTCACATAAGCAGGAGACCCCATGACCCAAGCTGCCCCGGCCACCGCCGAAGAAAAACGCGCCGAACTGCGCCGCGCCGCCCTCGAATACCATGAGTTTCCGACCCCGGGCAAGATTTCAATTGCGGCAACCAAGCAACTGATCAACCAGCATGACCTGGCATTGGCCTACTCACCCGGTGTCGCCATTCCGTGTGAGGAAATTGTCAAAGACCCCAACAATGCCTACAAGTACACCAGCCGTGGCAACCTGGTGGGGGTGGTGACCAATGGTACAGCGGTGCTGGGCCTGGGCGACATTGGCCCACTGGCAGGAAAACCAGTGATGGAAGGCAAGGCCGTGCTGTTCAAAAAGTTCGCCGGCATCGATGTGTTTGACATCGAGATCGATGAAAAGCAGGACCTCGACAAGCTGGTGGACATCATTGCCTCGCTGGAGCCGACCTTTGGCGGCATCAACCTGGAAGACATCAAGGCGCCTGACTGTTTCTATGTCGAGCGCAAACTGCGCGAGCGCATGAAGATCCCGGTGTTTCATGATGACCAGCACGGCACCGCCATCACGGTGGGTGCGGCCATTTTGAATGGTCTGAAAGTGGCCGGCAAAGAACCCAAGGATGTGAAACTGGTTACTTCGGGTGCCGGTGCAGCGGCGCTGGCCTGCGTGGGCTTGCTGGTCAAGCTGGGCATCCGGCATGAAAACGTCTGGGTCACCGACCTGGCGGGCGTGGTGTATGAGGGCCGGGTTGAGTTGATGGACCCTGACAAAAGCATTTATGCACAAAAAACGGATGCCCGCAAGCTGGGCGAGGTGATTGATGACGCCGATGTGTTTTTGGGCCTGTCGGCGGGTGGCGTGCTGAAGGCAGAAATGGTCAAACGCATGGCCCCCAACCCGATCATCTTTGCGCTGGCCAACCCCACGCCGGAGATCACACCCGAAGAAGTCAAAACGGTGCGCGACGATGCCATCATTGGCACCGGGCGCTCGGATTACCCGAACCAGATCAACAATATTCTGTGCTTCCCGTACATCTTTCGCGGGGCGCTCGATGCGGGTGCCTCGACCATCACGGTCGAGATGGAAATGGCGGCGGTGCGCGCCATTGCCGAGCTGGCGCAAGCCGAACAAAGCGAAGTGGTTGCCGCGGCCTATGCCGGTGAGCCTCTGGCTTTTGGCCGTGAGTATCTGATTCCGAAACCGTTTGACCCACGATTGATGATGAAGGTGGCGCCAGCCGTGGCCCAGGCGGCCTTTGACAGTGGCGTGGCGCTGCGGCCGATTGCCGACATGGATGCCTATCGCGAAAAGCTGCAAAGTTTTGTCTATGCTTCGGGCACGGTGATGAAGCCAATTTTCAGCGCTGCCAAAACCGCCCTCAAAAAACGCGTGGCTTTTGCCGAGGGCGAAGAAGAGCGCGTGCTGCGTGCTGCGCAAATTGTGGTGGATGAAGGCCTGGCCCTGCCCACCCTGATTGGCCGTCCCAAGGTGATTGCCGAGCGCATTGACAAGTTTGGTCTGCGCCTGCGTGAGGGGTTTGATTACGAGGTGGTCAATGTCGAACTCGACGACCGTTACCGCGACTTCTGGCAAACCTACCACCGCATGACCGAGCGCAAAGGCATCACGGTGCAAGTTGCCAAGATTGAAATGCGCCGCCGCCTGACCCTGATTGGTGGCATGCTGCTGCACAAAGGCTATGTCGATGGCCTGATCTGTGGCACCTGGGGCACGACCTTGATGCACCTGCAGTACCTGGATCAGGTGGTAGGTCGCCGTGCGGGGGTCAAAACCTATGCTTGCATGAACGGATTAATGCTGCCGGGACGCCAGGTATTTTTGGTCGATACCCATGTCAACTACGACCCGACCGCCGAACAATTGGCCGAGATCACCACCATGGCCGCCGAAGAAATGAAACGCTTTGGCATCCAGCCCAAGGCCGCCTTGTTGTCACATTCGAACTTTGGCAGCAGCAACCAACCCAGCGCCATCAAAATGCGAGACACGCTGGCCCTTTTGCGCGTGCAAGCGCCCTGGCTGGACGTGGACGGTGAAATGCACGGTGATGTGGCGCTTGACGGTGCCGCTCGCACCCACCTCATGCCCAACAGCACGCTGCATGGCGACGCCAATTTGCTGGTGTTGCCCAACATCGACGCCGCCAACATTGCTTACAACCTGCTCAAAACAGCAGCTGGCGGCAATATTGCGGTAGGCCCGGTGCTGCTGGGTGCGGCCAAACCGGTGCACATCCTGACCGCCAGCACCACGGTGCGCCGCATCGTCAACATGACTGCCTTGACGGTCGCCGACGCCAACGCGACCCGTTAGAAGTCCCCGGACTCACCGGTCAAAAGGGTTTAGCCAGCCTGCGTTTAACCCTTTTTTCTTAAGCTTGAATTGCCCATGAATTGGGCAATGGCTTGCTTTTTTTTGCCAAATCACCGACACTAGCGTCCTTGAATGTTCGGGTTTACCCGAATTTTTTTATTGGGAATTGAAGCAATGTCGTGTTTAAACCGTTTTAAGTTGGTGTTCACTGGCTTAACGCTTGCGACGGCGCTGTTTGCTGGTTGGGTTCAGGCCAAAGCTCCCCCGCCAGTGGGTGATCAAAGCACGATCAGCCTGGCTGAATTGCCTGGTCCCGGTTCAGAAATTTACACACGTATCCACCGGGGTGGCCCGTTTGCAAGTGAAAAAGAGGGTGTTGTTTTTGGTAATCGGGAGCGCTTGTTGCCCCTTCAAAAACGTGGGTTTTACCGGGAATATACCGTCCCAACGCCCGGCCTGAGCCACCGGGGGGTCAAGCGGATTGTGTGCGGCGGTCAAGCCAAAACGCCAGAGGTTTGTTATTACACCGCCGATCACTACGCCAGTTTTCGTCGGATTGCGCCCTGAATTTGAATTGTTAACTTATAAATTGTGAAAAGAGAATCAAAGATGCCACTCAGTCAACCCCTTGCTGAACCTCAACTCAAAACCGTTTCAGAGACGATTTTGAAGGGTGTCCGCCCCAATATCGTTCAGTCGATCCGGGCTTTTCGGGTGCAAGACCTGCAAGAGGCCGCACAAGCCATGGGCCACCATTTTCTGTATGCCAATATTGCCAATGCCCAAAGCAAGCAAGATGTGCTCGACATGATTGGTCAGCAGTTCATGCTGACGGTTTCGGTCGGCAAAAACTTTGATTCACTCTACGACAGCATGACCGACCCGGTGCACAAGTCCGGACCACAGCCAGGCTTTATTGTGGTGTTGGAGCACATCCCGGCGCATGCCAAGTTTGACAAGGAAGCGCGCGAACAATTGCTCGACATTTTCCGCGACACCGCCGACTACTGGGGTGACCGCAAGATTCCGTTCCGCTGTTTTTATTCTTTTTCAGTGGCCAGGGCGGCGTACACCAGCAAAGGTGACCACGCACAATTCTCCAGCAACCCGCCGACCTCTGGCATTGAATTGCTCACTGAAAACGGCGAAAGAATGCCGACTGACAAACTGCTGGATATCTCGCCCCAGGCGCTGCGCATGAGCAGCCCGTTCAACGCGGGTTACTGGACCACCGCCTGATGTGATGTCTGTGGACTGGCGGGCACCAGCGCCAGTGCCAGCCGCAGGTACTCAATCACCGGCACCTCTTCGGCGCGCCGCTGCACATCAAATTCACCACTGAAATTTCGCGCCTGCAGCCATGCCCCGAGCGTGTGGCGCAGCAGCTTGCGCCGTTGACTAAAGGCCACCTGCACCAGTTCACTCAAGCCACGCTCATCCAGCGCTACCGCGTCCCGGCGCGGTACCATGCGCACCACGGCACTGTCCACGCGTGGCGGCGGATCAAAGCTCTCGGGTGGCACATGCAGTACGTTTTCCATGGCATAGCGCCATTGCAGCATCACGCTCAAGCGGCCATAAGCGGCGGTTGAAGGTTTGGCCACCATGCGGTCAACCACTTCTTTTTGCAACATGAAGTGCTGGTCTTCAATGAGGTTCACAAACTGCAGCAAATGAAACAGGATGGGTGTGGAGATGTTGTAAGGCAGGTTGCCGACCACTCTTAGTTGCGCCGCTGCCATCGACCGGGCCAATTGGGCAAAGTCCACTTTCAGCACATCTGCTTCGATCACCCGCAACTGGTCGTGGCTGCGCAGGCGTTGCGCCAGATCACGGTCCAGTTCAATCACTGTCAAAGCCCCCAAACGCTCCACCAGCGGTTGGGTGAGCGCCGCCAGGCCGGGGCCAATTTCAACCATGGCTTGACCCGGCTGGGGGTCAATGGCTTGCACAATGGCCTCGATGATGCCGCCATCGGCCAGAAAATGCTGGCCAAAACGCTTGCGCGGGATGTGTTTGCCGTGTTTCAAGGGGTTACCGTCACAGTGGCGGCTGACGCAGTTCAACATAGGCGCGGCCGCGCTGCTCCTGCGCCCAGGTCCGCAAGGTTTCGTCCAGTTTTTTCTCACGCAACAGCGCGCGCACCAACTCGCGTTGCTCGGCTTGACTCAGGCTGACTTGACGCCGCTCGAGCAACTGAATCAGATGCATGCCAAAACGCGACAGCAGCGGCTCGCTGACTTCACCCGGTGCGAGCCGGTTCATCACGTCTTCGAACTCAGGCACAAACATGCCCGGTCTGGCCCAACCCAGGTCCCCACCTTGCCCCGCACTGCCATCCTGGGAGAATTCGCGTGCCAGTGCGGCAAAATCCGTCTGCTTGGCAAGCAAGCGCTTTTTGAAATCGAGCAAGCGTTCGCGGGCCTGGTTTTCACTCAGTTGCGCTGAGGGTCGCAACAAAATATGTCGGGCGTGACTTTGCGTCACCGCCATGGCAGGCAAACCCGCATTTGCTTTTTCTACCACCTTCAAAATATGGAAACCTGCCGGGGAGCGGACCAAATCTGCCACCTCGCCCGGCGCCAACTGACGGGTCGTTTCGACAAACAGGGACGGGTAGCGATCTGCCGTGCGCAAACCCAACTCGCCGCCGCTGGTCTTTCCCGCAGGGTCCGAAAATTCGCGCACCAAGGCCGCAAAGTCTTCGCCGGCACGTGCCCGTTCCAGCACCTTGCGCGCCTGTTGTTGCAAGGCCTGCACCTGCTCCACGCTGGCAGTTTCGGGTACAACGATCAAAACCTGTGCCAGATTGATTTGCAACTGGCTCAAATCCTGCGGGTTTTGCTGCGCCAGCAAATAGGCGTCAATGTCGAGATCTGACACCCGCACACGGGGCTCCACCTCTCGCTCACGCAAACGTTGCAGCAAAATTTGATCGCGCAATTGGGCCCGGAACTGGCTTACCGTCATGCCATCGGCTTCAACCCGGCGGTGCAGTGAGGCCATATCGAGTTGGTTTTGAACAGCAATCGATTGCTCGGTTTGGTCAATGACCGAATCTTCAACCCGAATGCCAGTGTCGCGTGCCAATTGAAGCTGTATTTTTTGGTTGATCAGGCGCTCCAGCATCTCGGATGCCAAACGCTGGCTGTCGGGTAGAGGGCGTTGCTGCGCAGTCATTTGTTGTAACACACGCTGGATTTCGCGACGCACTTCGGTATTGGTAATGGGCTCCGAGTTGACCACCGCCACAATAAAGTCGGCCGTGGCTGGCTCGTTGGTGATCGCGGCTGCGCCAGCACCGGGTGCCAGGCGCAGGCCCTGGGCCTGCACTTGCAAGCCAGCCAAACCAGCCAAAATGGCAACAGATAAAAATTTAAAGCGAACAGTCATGATGGTTCAATCGTAATTGCTGAAACGGCTGGGCACGCCACCAGGCTCACGCAGGATCTGGTAGCCGGGGATATTGTCCTTGAGTGTCTTGAGCGGGTTGACGCCGAGCCGGGTGAACCCCACAAATTCCAACTGGAACATGATGCGCTGGGTCGCGGTCACGCTGCTGGTTTGCAGGCGTTCCAGCACAATGCGCCCTAACCAACAACCTGCATCGTACTCAAAACCCAGCAGCGCGTTGACCAGTTTGCGCTCGTTCACACTGTAGTTCAAGCGCCCCACACTGTACCAACGTCCCTCGCCCTGGCCTTGACCTGCGGCCAGGTTTTGACCCTTGTCGCCCCACAGGTCATTGAGCGGCCACTGCCAACCAAAATCGAGTTGTTCACTGGCATCCCGCTGGTAACGGTAGGCCGCTGTGAGGGTGCGGTAAGGGCCGGGGCTGTAGCGCGCACCGAGGGTGGAGCGCACCGACTGCTCGGTGGTGGGGTTGAACTGTACCGTGCCATCCAAGCTCCAGCGCGGGTCCCAGTTGATGGAGCCTCCCAGCAGCAGGTCACTGATGCGGTCAACCACCGGCGGATCGTTGGGCAACAAGGTAACTTTCTGGTCGGTAAATCGCAGGCGCTGGGCCACGCCCACACGGGCCGCCTCTGCGCCGGTGGCAGGGTCCAGAAAGCGCGTGATGACCCCCAGCGTGAGCAAATTGCTGTCGGAGATGCGGTCATTGCCAACAAAGGCGTTTTCAGCAAAGATGGTCGATAAATTAAAGTCATTGGCACCCGAGTCATAGTTGGGCAACAGGCTTTGATCGCGGTAGGGCGTGTTGACATAAAACGCCCGTGGCTCCAGCGTCTGGCGCAAATTGCGGCCAAACAATTGCGTGTCGCGTTCGAACACCAGACCACTGTCCAGGCTGAACGTCGGCAATACGCGACTGGCGGAGGTGTCGCCATTGGCCAGCGGTGTCTCAAACTGGTACTGGCTGGCGTGCAGCTGCAATTTGGGTGTTAAAAACCCGGCCGCTGCCGCTATCGGGTAACTGGCCTGCCACAAACCAAACGTGCGCTGGCCGTTGGCTTGACCGGTGCGTGTGATGTCGGATTGAAAACGGGTGTAGTCGGCATTGAACGCGTAGTTGAAACCCGCCACATTGGCACGTGCGTAACTGGTGCTGAGCTGTGGCAGCCGGTCATAGGGCGGAATGATCGGTGCAGCGTCATCTTGCAGAGTTTGCCACTTGAGCGTGCGCACACGGTTGGCCCAGGCCCCATTGCTCCACGACAAGGTGGCATCGTTGGCCAGCAGGCGTTGTGTCAGCGAGCTGTTGGCGCGGCTGAAATCGCGCCAGTAATTGTCATCACTGACCCGGTTCAGGCTCAGGTTCAGGGCGGCACCGTTGTTGGTCCAGGCACTGGCAATGAGCGCCTGGTGGTTAAAGTTCAACCCCCAGCGATTGGTGTCACGCAACAGGTCTGCAGGCATCCAGTCAAGCTGCACATTACCCGCGTAGCTGGCTTCCAGATAACGGAATTCGGTGCCCAGATTCACCCCGCGCTTGCTCATCAGCGTGGGCGTCAAGGTGGCATCCCGGTTGGGCGCTATGTTCCAGTAATAGGGTACCGAGACCTCGGAGCCATTGACCGTATCCAGGCCCACGGTGGGTGGCAACACGCCCGACTTGCGCTGGTCGCTCAACGGAAAGCTGATGTAGGGCACCGGCAGCAGCGGTACTCCTTTGAAGCTGAGCAAGGCACCCGTGGCGGTGCCCACATCTTCTTCGTAGTCCAGGCTGATGGTGCTGGCCTTCAAAATCCAGTCCGGCATCCAGCTCGGGCCAGGCAAACGGGGACAGGTGGTAAAGGTGGCGTTATGGATCAGCGCCCGTTGTGCATCCAGAAAATCAACCCGGTCGGCCTGGCCATGGGCCTTGTTGCGCAAAAAATGGTAGCTGGGTTGGTCGAAAAAGCCTTCAAAAGCATCCACCCGCAACTCCAGCAACGGGCCTTCATAGACGTTGCCAGCGCGATTGATCAGCACATGGCCACTGGCTTTGGCCAAATCGGTGGGCTGGTCGTATTCCAGACGGTCTGCCTTGATCACCATATCGCCGCGGCGCAGCATGGCGCTGCCCTCCACCACCGTTTCCAGGTCCGGGCGCCCCGTGATGCGCTGGCCTGAGACAAAGCTGGGTAAACTGTTGCGCGCCTCGGGGGTGATCCGCTCCTGCAACCCCGGGCTGAATCGCAAATTCAAGGGTTCATCAGGGGCCTGTTGCGCACCCACCAGCGCCGACTGCAGCAGCGTGACCAGCACACTGAGGCGCAGCGGGCGAACGTGACCACGTGCCTTGGAAACAGGCGTATCAAGCATCAAAAAACGCATTTGAAGGACGCGCAGTGAACGAAAGCGGTAACGGACATGAAGTGAGCGCGGTAGATCGATGGTCAGATTTGTAGAATGGATTATCCATGAGCCACGACACAACCCCCCAAGCCCCCACCAGCCCAGTCATTGACTGGCGCGATGCCGCTCGCGCCGCTCAATTCACGCACTGGCTGGCAGACACCGCCACCCAACACGGTTTGCAGCTTGGGAGCCTGCGTCTGGCTTCGGCCGATGCCAGCTTTCGGCGCTATTTCCGCATTGACGCCCAGGAAGGCAGCCGCATCATCATGGACGCGCCGCCCGACAAGGAAAACAGCGCGCCCTTTGTCAAGGTGGCTGCCCTGATGCACGCCGCCGGGGTGTGCGCGCCGCAGGTGCTGGCCTGGGACGAGACGCACGGCTTCATGCTGCTGACCGACCTGGGTGCGCAGACCATGATGCAAGTCATCAATCGCGTCGAGCCGCAAGCCAATCTACCTTTGTATTTGCAGGCAGTCGATGCACTCATTGCCTGGCAACTCAGCTCCAAACCGGGTGTGCTGCCGCCCTATGACGAGGCACTGCTGCGCCGCGAGCTGGAACTGTTTCCGGACTGGTACATCACGCGGCACAAGGGCGTGACCATTGACGATGCCATGCGCCAGACTCTGGACAAGTGCTTTGGCCAGATCATCAGCCACAACCTGAGCTGGCCCAGCGTCTTCGTGCACCGCGACTTCATGCCGCGCAATTTGATGACCCCCACGCTTGCCACTGCGTGTGCTGCGCTGCCTCCCGAGGGGGCTGATTCGCCTTGGGGCGGCCCGGCGGCGAATCGTCTGATGGTGGGTGAGCGTTTGGGCGTGCTCGACTTTCAGGACGCCGTCCACGGCCCCATCACCTACGACATTGCCAGCCTGATGCGCGACGCGTTTTTGAGCTGGGACGAAGACTTTTGCCTTGATGTGACCATCCGCTACTGGGAAAAGGCGCGCCAGGCTGGCCTGCCGGTGGGCGACGATTTCGGCGAGTTTTACCGCGGCGTGGAGTGGATGGGCCTGCAGCGCCATCTGAAAGTGGCCGGCATCTTTGCCCGTCTGACGCTGCGCGACGGCAAGCCGCAGTATTTGGCCGACACGCCGCGCTTCATCCATTACATCTGCGCCACTTGCGCCCGCTACCGCGAACTCAAACCGCTGCTGCGGCTGGTGGACAAGGTTGAAGGGATTGAAGAGCCAGCCGTTTTTGGCTTTGGGCGGCAATAAGCCAAACCGCTAACCCGATAACACGCGATGCGGTGGGGTTCGGTCGCCTGGTTGACTTTGTGCATTCTGCTGCTCAGCAGAATCGGTTGGTGGAGCAGGCGACGGGAGCAGGAGTGAAAGTGTTTTGTTGTCATCCTGGTGTTGCGGGATAACAAGCCATGAGTGATCTGGCCAAGCGTGCTGACACACTGGTGCGCAGCCGGGCGTTATATCGATATAACAAAAAAATCCGTCGTGACCCCATTTGTAATTGCACAATACCGCCAAGGAGTCATACATGGAACACTTACACCCGAAACAGGCCTTTGAGGTCCTTCAAGCCAATCCGAACACGTTGCTGATTGATTGCCGGACAGAGGATGAGTTTTATTACGTCGGCCATCCGGTTGATGCGGTCAATATTCAGTGGAATACTTCACCCGATTTTGAAATCAATCCGAACTTTTGCGACTCTGCTTTGCGCATGGCCGGGCGCAAGGACCGGCAGATCATTTTGATCTGCCGCAGCGGCAAGCGATCAGTGGATGCGGGGCTGGCGCTTGAACGCGACGGTTTCACCAATGTGAGTAATGTTCTTGAGGGTTTCGAGGGCGACCTGGATCCGCAACATCATCGCGGAACATTGGGCGGATGGCGCATGCATGGCTTGCCTTGGCGGCAACTCTGAGCCCGGGTTCATTCATCCGGGTTTCCATACATCTCATCCTGCTCCGCAGCGCGGCGCGCTGCCGCTTCGGTTTCCATGCGTTGCATTTTCTCCTGATGGCGCAGATGCCGCTCATGCGCCGCTTCCTTGCGTAGTGGAATCGATTCCTCGCCGAACAGAACTTGTTTGAGAAGTCGGAACCCGAACTGCATCAATTCAACGTCATCACAAAGAATGTTTTTCATTTCTTCGGCTGGCAAATCGTAGATGTCGCTGAAGCCCTCACTGACCACGAACTGGCTGAAACGGTCGAGGTCGTAGCAGACCATAAAAAAGAGTTCCAGGCTGCGTTTGGAGGGCTTGCCGATGCTGGGGCCAGATGATTTTTTCTTCAGGATCAGCTGTCGCCAGCCGCGTGCCAGATCGTCATATTCTTCCAGTCCCTGTTCCTTGCGATAGTCACTGACACTGATCTGGCGCGGTTCCTTGTGGCCCAGGCAGTGTGGCTCATCAACCAGGGCGTAGGAGGTATGGTCCGTGTACTCATCCTGCCGACGCATCGACAAGAGTGCGACCGGATAGTAGCGGCATGCGGTCGGGCGGTCGTCATAGACGCTACAGCCTTCTGGTGTCATGAACTGGCAGGCCGTGCCATTTTCGACCGGTCGCAGCTTGACACCAACGATGCTGTTTTGCTCCAATTCGTAGGGCACAGTGTATTTTTGCAGGAACTCGCCGGAACTGATCTCAAAGCGGCGCTTGAGGCGCAATATGTCATACGGCGTCAGGGAGATGTCGATATTGCTACAGCAAGCGTTCCAGCAGGCAATACCTTTGCGGCATTGAAACTGGATCACCTTGCTGGCATCAAATGTCTGCGGCACCACCGGGTTGCCAGGAAAGGGCAGATTCTGTGTCTGGTCGTTCATTTCTAATACCTTGCTGTACGCCCACGGCGCTGGACGAAAACGTTTTCACCTGGTCGGTTGGGGACAGGGCTGGCCCACTTCGTGCGGCCGCGGTCGTGTCCCACGAGATCATAAAAAAAGGCCGGATACCTTGCGGTGCCCGGCCTGCGTCATTTTACGTGACCAAGAGCGGCAGGACGCTTAATGCGCTGGCGCCACCTTGAACAGCTTGGACTTGTCCACCAGATCAACGTGCTTGCGTTTGAAGCAAGTCCACTTCTTGGTATTCTTGTCATAGATCGAGTTGACAAAGCAATGCCAGTTCTCTTCATCGACAAAGTTCTTGTCGGTGCGATAGTAGAAACCCGGATAACGGGATTCTTCACGGAACTGGATGTGCTTCATGTGGACTTCGGCCGTCAGAATGCGGTGGTAGTTTTCCCAGGCGCGCAGCAACTCATGCAGGTCCTTGGCGCGCATCTTCTGGGAATCTTCCTTCAGCAACTCAAGTTTCTCTTCAGCAACACCGAGCATCTTGTCGTTGGTGTTGTAGTAGGTACTACAACCGGCCACATACTCGTCCATGATTTTTTGCAAGCGCATCTGCAGCATCTTGGGCGTGATGTAGTTGGGATTGACGTCGATTGCCGTCGTGTAGTCCTTGTGTTCCAGGAAAGTGCGCACCGGTTTCCAGATTGCGTCCGCAATCTGCGCGTCGGTTTCGTCGAATTCGAGCTTGAAATCGGAATTGTCGAGCACATACTTGACCATCGACTTGGCGGCCAGACGACCTTCGGCGTGGGCACCTGATGAGAATTTGTGGCCGGACGCACCGACGCCATCCCCAGCCGTAAACAGGCCCTTGACCGTGGTCATGGAGCGGTAGCCCCAGTTCCAACCCTTGGGCAGGTGCGCCGGGACATCGTACTCTTCGGTGGTCGGCGCGCCCAGATCGGTCGGGCCCGATACCCAGATACCGCAGCAGCCGGAGTGTGAGCCAAGCAAATAGGGCTCGGTTGGCATCAACTCGGAGTTTTTCTCGCGCGGATCCACGTTCTCGCCGACCCAGATGCCGCACTGGCCGACACACATGTCGAGGAAGTCTTCCCAGGCTTCGGCTTCCAGATGCTTCACTTCCTTGGGCGTCAGGGTCTCGGCCAGCTTGGCCAGGGCAGCGACGGTGTCCATGTAGATCGGACCGTGACCATCCTTCATCTCTTTGAGCATCAGGTGATTGCGCAGGCAGGCAGGCGGAACAATGGCACCACCGTAGGGCGGGTAGTCGTTGAGCATTTCCTTGTTCTTGACCATGTAGTCTTCGCCATAGGCATTGGTGGCCTTGGCCTTGAACAACAGGAACCAAGCACCGACCGGCCCGTAACCGTCTTTGAAACGGGCGGGCACAAAACGGTTTTCCATCATGGTCATCTCGGCACCCGCCTCAGCGGCCATGGCATAGGTCGAGCCGGCGTTCCATACCGGATACCAGGCGCGCCCCGCGCCTTCGCCCACGGAACGCGGACGGAACAGGTTAACGCAGCCGCCGGCAGCCAGCATGACGGCCTTGGCCTTGTAAATGTAGATCTTGTTTTCGCGCACCGAGAAACCGGCTGCGCCAGCGATTCGCGAGGGATCGTTTTTGTCGTTGATCAGGTGAACGATGAAAACGCGCTCTTCGATGCGCTCCAGGCCCAGGGCCTTTTTTGCCGCTTCAGCGACGATCCATTTGTAGGATTCACCGTTGATCATGATCTGCCATTTGCCTGAACGCACTGGCTTGCCGCCGTCCTTGAGAGCCGGAATGCCTTCCTTTTGCGCATCGGCGCCATCGTGACGCACACCTTCGGCGTCAGTCTTCCAGATGGGCAGACCCCATTCTTCGAACAAGTGGACGGAGTCGTCCACGACGCGGCCCAGGTCGTAAACCAGGTCGTCACGGGTGATGCCCATCAGATCATTGGAAACCATGCGGGTGTAGTCAGCTGGGTCCAGATCCGGACCAATGTAGGTGTTGATCGCAGACAAACCCTGTGCTACGGCGCCCGAGCGGTCCAGCGCGGCCTTATCCACCAGTTTGATCTTGAGATCCTTGCCGGTCTCGGCCTTGACGGCCTCGGCCCAGCGCATCATTTCGTAAGCCGTGCCGCAGCAGGCCATGCCGCCGCCGATCAGCAGAATGTCAAGCTCTTCTACGACGACTTCCGGTGCGTCAAATGTTCCAGTCATTTTGAGTTCCTCAATTTGTTGATGATGTAGGGATCAGCCGCGGCGGATCAGTTCTTCAGGTTTACCGGGGCGATAGCCACCCATCACTTCCTGGGTGAAAACACCTGGCAGTGTGAGATCGGCCATTTTTGGCATCGGCTTGCCACCAAACGGGTCAATTGAGCCCTCGGCGGTGGTACGAATCGGAAACTTGAAGCGTTTGAGCGTGCCGTTGCGGAACTTGATGGTCCACATGATTGAATCGGAGCCG
>PHCO01000018.1 GCA_002842265.1 Betaproteobacteria bacterium HGW-Betaproteobacteria-18
GATTTGGCGCAATGGTTGCGCAAATTTTGGCGCAAACCCGGCGCAACCTCTGTACAAATCAGGGACATTGAGAGTCCCACCCGCTAAAATCAAACAATTCCGTTAACATACCCCCAGGAGTACCAAATGAACTTGCAAAACGTGGAACAAGCCCGCTTCAACATGATTGAGCAACAGATTCGTCCGTGGAACGTCGGTGACGCTGCGGTGCTGGACCTGCTGTCAATCGTGAAGCGCGAAGACTTCGTGCCACTGGCGCAAAAATCTTTGGCGTTTGTTGACATGGCCATTGCCCTGCCCGATGGCCAGAGCATGCTGCCGCCCCGTGTGCAAGCCCGGTTGCTACAGGATGCCGCCGTCCAACCGACCGACAAGGTGCTGGAAATCGGCACCGGCTCCGGCTACATGGCCGCCTTGCTGGCGCGTCAGGCCCAGCGTGTGATTTCGTTGGAGATCAACCCCGAAATCGCAGACATGGCGCGCGCCAACCTGCAACGCGCGGGCATCCACAACGTAGAAGTCCGTCAAGCCGACGGCGCCCAGGGTGCTGCGGCGGATGCTCCGTTTGATGTCATTTTGCTGGGGGGCTCAGTGGCCGAAGTGCCGCAGGCGCTGCTGTCGCAACTCAAGATCGGTGGCCGCCTGATCGCCATCGTCGGCGAAGAGCCCATCATGCACGCACAACGCATCACCCGCACCAGCGCAACCAATTACACCTCGGTGGACCAATGGGACGACAACGCGCCCCGCCTGAACAACTTCCCCCAACCCAGCACCTTCAAGTTTTAAACATGGTCAAACAAGTCCGCCCGATTCAACTCAATGACTGGCTTGAGGCCGTGCGTGGCCATGGCGACCCGGTGGTGCTTGACGTGCGCGAGCCCCATGAGCTGCGCGCGGCCAGCATCAAGGCCGATGGCTTTGAGCTCATCACCATCCCGATGGGCGTGATCCCGCCGCGCCTGAATGAGCTTGACCCCAATCAACCGGTGGCCTGCCTGTGTCACCACGGCGCACGCAGCATGCAAGTGGCCGCATTTTTAAAAGCGCGCGGTTTCCAGCACGTGGCCAATGTGGCGGGTGGCATCAACGCCTGGTCTTCCGAAGTAGATCCCGGCGTGCCACGCTACTAGGTACACACTTGCTTGAGCCGCTTTCCCCTGCCACCACTTTATTGGCTTTTTACCTAAGGCACCCCATCATGAACTTGCGTCACCTCCCCCTTGCTCTGGCCCTGACCGCCGCCTTCGTGCTGCCCGCACAGGCGCAAAGTCTGGTGGAACTCTACGACGCGGCGCGCAGTTTCGATGCCAGCTACCAGTCGGCCAGGTCGCTGTACGAGGCCAACCTGTCCAAGGCGGAGCAGGCCAAAGCCGGGCTGTTGCCCAGCGCGGGCCTGTCCATGGGTGTCAACCGTACCAATCTTTCCAGCGACACCGCACAGTTTGACCGCGGCGCTTATGGCAACCAGAGCGCCACCTTGAGCGCCAGCCAGCCGCTGTACCGTCCCGCCAATGCCGCCACAGCTGCGCAGGGCAAAAAGTCGGTCGATGTGGCACAAGCGCAATTGCAAGCAGCTGATCAGGAGCTGATCGTGCGCGTCAGCCAGGCCTACTTTGATGTGCTGGCCTCCAGTGACAGCCTGAACTTTGTCAAAGCGCAAAAGTCTGCGGTGTCCGAGCAACTGGCATCGGCCAAACGCAACTTCGAGGTCGGCACCGCCACCATCACCGACACCCGTGAAGCGCAGGCCCGTTTTGATCTGGTGCTGGCGCAGGAAATTGCCGCCGAGAACGACCTGCGCGTCAAAAAATTGGCGCTGGATCAACTGACCGGCAAAGCCGGTGCTGCGCCCAAGCCGCTGGCGCTACCGGTGGTCATCGCACCGGTCACACCCGACGACGTGAACCGTTGGGTGGTGCAATCAGAACAACAAAGCCCGGCCGTGCGCCAGGCCCAACTGGGTCTGGAAGTGGCCCAGCTTGAAACCCAAAAGGCACAAGCCGGCCACAAGCCCACACTGGATTTGACGGGCAGCTACAACGTGACGCAAAACAATGGAACGTCCAGCGGCCCGCTGGACTACCGCACCAATGTGGCTCAAGTCGGTTTGAGCTTTAACCTGCCGCTGTTTGCCGGCTTTGCCACGCAAAACCGCATCAAGGAAACGCTGTCCCTGGAAGACAAGGCCCGTAGCGACCTGGATGTCGCCAAGCGTGGCGTGGCGCAAGCGACCCGCACCGCGTTTTTTGGCGTTGAATCCGGCTTGGGCCAGGTCAAGGCGCTGGAAGCCGCCGAAGCCTCCAGCCAGAGCGCACTCGATGCCACCAAGCTCGGCTACCAGGTGGGCGTGCGCATCAACATCGATGTGCTCAACGCCCAGACCGCCCTGTTCGACACCAAGGCCAAACTGGCCAAGGCGCGCTACGACGTGCTGCTGGGCGGCCTCAAGCTGCGCCAGGCCAACGGCACGCTCACGGCTGGCGACCTCGATGCCGTCAACGCCCTGCTAGCCAAGTAGCTTTAGTACCGCCTTGACGGTGCGCCTGACGGCACCCCGGTTTTGTTCAGCAAAGGCGGTGCTGGCCTGCACCATTTGCTGCTGCAACGGCTGATTGAGTGCAATTTCACACACAGTTGCAGCACCTTGGCTTAAGTCCTTGACGCGCTGCGCCGCGCCCGCGGCCAGCGCCTGCTCGGCCGCCTCGGCAAAGTTGAAGGTATGCGGCCCCATCACCACCGGGCAACCGCAGGCGGCGGCCTCGATCAGATTTTGCCCGCCCAGCGGCTCGAAGCTGCCGCCCAGCAGGGCCACGTCGGCCAGGCCGTAATACAGCGCCATCTCGCCCAGCGAATCACCGAGCCAGATCTGCTGCGTCGCGGTATCCAGCGC
This sequence comes from Betaproteobacteria bacterium HGW-Betaproteobacteria-18, assembly GCA_002842265.1. Classification (GTDB taxonomy): domain Bacteria; phylum Pseudomonadota; class Gammaproteobacteria; order Burkholderiales; family Burkholderiaceae_C; genus Rhodoferax. The sequence continues at coordinate 2,894 of PHCO01000018.1, forward strand.
AACCGGCCCGCCCTGCCCCCAACGGCTGCGCCGCTGCACGGCAAAGCCATGCGATGCAATGAGATCGGCCACCGCATCGAAGCGCTGCGGATGGCGCGGCACGATTAGCCACTGCACGTTTTCAGAATTCGTCGTTGCGCGACCATGGGTCCATCGCGGCGAGGGCGCCGCTCCTACAGAGTAGCCTGCCTTTGTGGGAGGCCCGCCCTCGGGCTGAAGGTAGCTTTCATTGCTCAATATTTGCAGCAGCGCCTTTTCTTCGCCTTCACGCGAGCTGGCAAACATCACCACCGGCCGGGCCAGTTGCGCCCGCCAGGCCCGGCCCTGCGCCAGTTGATCGGCATTGGGCGTGGCATCGAACTTGAGATTGCCCACAACGCCATTCACCTTGGCGCCCAAAGACTGCAGCCGCTGCGCGTCCAACAGCGTTTGCGCCCACACAGCGGCCAGTGCCGCAAATGCCGGGCGTGACAGCCAGGCCAGGCGCTGGGCTTGCCGCAGTGATTTGTCACTCAGGCGCGCGTTCACCAGCGCCAGCGGCACGCCCATGTGCTGGCAACCCGCCACCAGATTGGGCCAGACCTCGGTTTCAATCAGGATGCCCAGATCAGGCTTGAAGTGCGCCAGAAAGCGCCGCACCGCAGCCGGCGTGTCCCACGGCTGCCAGGCTTGCAGGTCGCCCGTCTGCAGCAGCTTCAGACCTTCAGCACGGCCGGTGGCGGTGCCATGCGTGAGCAACAGGCGCATCTGCGGCAACTGCTGGCGCAGCGCGGCGACCAGCACGGCGGCAGCGCGGGTTTCGCCCAGCGATACCGCGTGAATCCAGAGCGTCGGGCCGCCGTGGACTGGCACCGGCTGGTCGTAGCGGCCAAAACGCTCGTCGATAAACTGCCCGTAACCCGGCTCCTGCACGCTACGACGCGCCAGTTTGCGCCGCAGCAGCGGTTGCGCCAGCCACAGCAGCCAGGAGTAGAGCCAGCGTGTCATGCGTCAGGCGTGTTGGGCTGCACCCCGAGCCAAGCCTGCCAGACGGCATCGACCGTAGGGCAGGGATGGGCAAACACGCTGCACTGGCGCGGTGAATGTCGGGGTCCTGTAGGGTCGACTTCAGTCGACCATGGCGGACTGAAGTCCGCCCTACAAAAGACCTGATTCGATTCTGCCAGCGGCCCAGTGCGCCAGGCGGTGTCAAAGTTGTAAATCTGCACATGGGGCAAGTCCAGCGCCACCGCGATGTGGCTCAGCCCGCTATCGACACCGATCACGCCGCTGCAGGTGGCCAGCGCATCGGTGAGCGCGTCCAGCGGCATGACCGGCCACACCCGGGCGTGCGCCAGGCCTTGGGCGATGTCGTGCGCGGTCTGCTGCTCGGCCGGGCTGCCATGCGGCAAGGCCACGCCAAAACCGGCGTCATTGAGCCGCTGCGTCAGTTCGCGCCAATGCGCCAGCGGCCACTGCTTGTCGGCGCGCGAGGTGCCATGCACCAGCGCCACGGTGCCGCGCAAACCCAGCTCAGGCGCCAAAGCTTGGGCCGCCGCTTGAACTTTCTGCGCCACCAGCCCAAAAACCAATGCTTCAGGCAAGCGGTAGTGCAAGGCCTGCGCGCACAGCTCGCGCGAGCGCGTCACGGCATGGCTGTGCGCTGGCAGCGTGATGGCCTCATGCACCACCCAGCGCGCCGGCGCCTCGAAACTGGAACCTTCGGTCTGGTTGGCCAGGCCGTAGCGCTTGCCGCCCATGCTTAAACGGGCCAGCCAGGCAATCAGCGCCGACTTGCTCAGGCCCTGCAAATCGATCACCGCGTCGTAGTGCTCCTGCTGCAGCTCCAACTTGAAAGCGCGCCAGGCACAGCGCGTTTCGGGGCTGAATGGCGCTTTGCGCCAGCGCCGCAAGTCACTTGCAATGACCCGGTGCACGCCCTGACAGCGTTGCACCAGCGAGACAAAACCGCGTTCCACCACCCAGTCGATTTGTGCCCCTGGCAGGGCGCGCCGGATGTCCTGCACAGCCGGCATGGCGTGCACCACGTCGCCAAGCGAAGACAGCTTGACGATCAGAATCTTCAATGTGCCGCCTCGTCGGTGACGGCACCGGGCAGCACCTGGTGCAAGAGCGCCATCATGTCGCTCTGGATGCGTGTCAACGCCTCGGGCGTGTGGCCTTCAAAGCGCAGCACCAGCACCGGCGTGGTGTTGGAGGCGCGAATCAGGCCGAAGCCATCGGGCCAATCGACGCGCAGGCCGTCGATGGTGTTGAGTGTGGCGGGCGGCGGGAAATTCACCGAGGCGACCAATTGCGCCACCAGCAGCGGCGGTTGGCCCTCGGCGCATGTCACGTTGAGCTCGGGCGTTGAAAAGCTGCTCGGCAAGGCGTTGAGCACGGCATTGGCGTCCGCAGACTGGCTCAAAATTTCCAGCAAGCGGCAGCCGGCGTAGGTGCCGTCATCGAACCCGTACCAGCGTTCCTTGAAGAAGATGTGGCCGCTCATCTCGCCACCCAGCGGCGAGTCGATCTCTTTCATTTTGGCCTTGATCAGTGAATGGCCGGTCTTGAACATCATCGGCACGCCGCCCGCCGCTGCAATGGTTGGCGCCAGCCGCTGCGAGCATTTGACGTCAAACACGATGGTGCCACCCGGAGCGCGTTTCAAGACATCGCGGGCAAACAGCATCATCTGCCGGTCCGGGTAAATGGTATTGCCCTCTTTGGTGACCAGCCCCAAGCGGTCGCCGTCGCCATCAAAGGCCAGGCCGAGTTCGGCATCTCCTGCCTTGAGCGCGGCCATCACATCGCGCAGGTTTTCGGGCTTGCTCGGGTCGGGATGGTGGTTGGGAAAGTTGCCATCGACATCGCTGAACAACTCGGTCACCTCGCAGCCAATGGCGCGCAGGATGCCGGGCGCTGAGGCTCCCGCGATGCCGTTGCCACAGTCCACCACAATCTTCATCGGGCGCGCCAGTTTGATGTCGCCCACGATGCGCGCGGTGTAGTCGGCCAGCACATCTACCGGGCGAACCTGGCCACCGGCGCGCAGCTCCCAGGTCTCTTCTTCCATCATGCGGCGCAAGTTTTGGATTTCATCGCCGTAAATGGCGCGGCCAGCCAGCACCATCTTGAAGCCGTTGTAGTCCTTGGGGTTGTGGCTGCCGGTGACCTGGATGCCGCTGGCGCACAAGGTGTTGGCGGCAAAGTACAGCATGGGCGTGGTGGCCAGGCCGATGTCGATCACCTCGACCCCCGCTGCAGCCAGCCCGCGCATCAGGGCGGCGCTCAAGTCCGGGCCACTCAGGCGGCCATCACGCCCGACCGCCACCGTCGTCTGGCCCTCAGACAGCGCCACCGTGCCAAAGGCGCGACCCAAGGCTTCAGCCACCGCCACATCAATGGTGCCGGGCACCACACCGCGAATGTCATAGGCTTTGAAAATGGAAGGGGTCAACTGCATGGCATTTACCTGGGGACTTGGATGGACCGGTATGGCCAACAATTGTAGGCGGCGCGGTGTCCACCCCGGGACCATGCTGCCCGCTTGAAAGCTGCGCTGCGCTTATCATGCGAAGCTCTGACTTCGTTTTAAAAACCATGAAAAAATCTGTTGACACCGTGACCACCACGTTTGACAGCCCGCTTGGGCTCATGCGCCTGGCAGCCAACCCGAAAGGCTTGTGCGGGCTCTGGTTTGAGGGCCAGCGCCACCAGGTTGATGCCAGCGCCTGGCCCACAGAAAAGAATCACCCGCTGCTGCTACAAGCCATCACGCAACTGACGCAGTACTTTGCCGGGCAACGCCGCCAGTTTGACTTGCCGCTTGACCTGAGCGTTGGCACGTCCTTTCAGCAAACCGTATGGCAGGCGCTGCAAAGCATGGCGTTCGGGCAAACCTGCAGCTACAGCGCTTTAAGCGCGCAGATGGGCAGGCCGACGGCCGTGCGTGCGCTCAGTGGCGCCGTGGCGCGCAACCCCTTGAGCATCATCGTGCCTTGCCACCGCGTGCTCGGTGCCAACGGCGCCCTGACCGGCTACGCGGGCGGGCTTGAGCGCAAAGCTGCGCTACTGCATCTTGAAGGCGCACTTTGAATTCCTCATCCACAAAGAAACCCTGGCTCACCGAATTTGTGCTGCTGGGCGCCATCTGGGGTGCCTCCTTTTTATTCACCCGCCTGGGCACCGCCGAGTTTGGCGCGCTGCCCACCGCCGGGGTTCGGGTCGGCATTGCCGCGCTGTTCCTGCTGCCCATGCTGCTGGCGCGCGGACAATGGCCCAGTCTGGTCAGGCACTGGAAAAAAATCTTCTTTCTCGGCATGCTGAACTCGGGCATACCGTTTGCCCTGTACGCCTATGCGCTGCTGTCGATCAGCACCGGGCTATCGAGCCTGCTGAACGCCACCGTGCCGCTGTTCGGCGCCCTGGTGGCCTGGTTGTGGCTCAAGGACAGGCCGCACGGCATGAAGATCGTCGGCCTGCTGATCGGTTTTATCGGCGTCGCCATGCTGGCTTCGGGCAAAACCAGCTTCAAGCCCGATGCCTCAGGGATGGTAACCGGCTGGGCGGTGTTGGCCTGCCTGGGCGCCTGCCTGTGCTATGGCCTGGCCGCCAGCTTCACCAAACGCTATCTGAGCGGCCAGCCCTCGCTGGTGATTGCCACCGGCAGCCAGATGGGTGCCACCCTGGGGCTGGCGCTGCCCACATTTCTGTTTTGGCCGAGCCAGACACCCAGCGCTACCGCCTGGCTGGCCCTGCTGGCCGTGGGCGTGTTGTGCACCGGTGTGGCCTATGTGCTGTATTTCCGCCTGATCGACAAGGTGGGCGCCGCGGGCTCGCTGACCGTCACCTTTTTGATCCCGGTCTTTGCCGTGTTCTACGGCGTGGCGTTCCTGGGCGAATCCGTCACCGCCTGGATGCTGATCTGCGGCGCCGTCATTTTGTGCGGCACCGCCTTGTCGATGGGTTTGATCAAACGTTTTGCCCAGGGTCAATCATCGGTTTGATCAAGCTTCAAACCAGAAAGCAAAGTACCCCAAAAAACAAAAAAGCCCCGTAGAACGGGGCTTTTAGGAGGTCTTTTAGTACCGTACTGGACGGTCTAAAACATAACCTTGGCGGAGCGGACGTCGCTGCTAAGCGGGTCCGCCATTATCCATGAAACCACTTGTTCTCTAATAAAATCATAAGGTTACGGCGACGCTAATTCCGCCATCTTCCTCTGAGTTTTGCTCAGAAACGAGTGTTTTTGATATGTTGTTTGCTAGTTAAGTTCTTCAACTAGACTTTACCAGGATCAAAATACACGCCATGGCAATCCGCAAACTCACCGACCTCAAGATCAAGGCCAAAATCCGCGAAATCGAAGACCTTCAGTTTAGCCCTCAAGCAAAGAACGCTTTAGTTGGCGATGGTGAAGGCCTATACCTAGGCATCTCAAAAAGTGGCACTGCAAGCTGGCTGTTTCGCTACATGGATCATGGTAAAGCAAAATCCGTGGGGCTAGGTGGTTATCCTTCAACGTCACTTCAAATAGCCAGAGAAAAGGCTCAGACCTTACGCGATGCTCGAACAGGTGGCATTGATCCCGTACAAGCAAAAAAGGCCGTTATCCGCGAGCAAAAGCTTCAACTGGCGAAGGCCAAGACCTTTGAGACTTGCGCACTGGAATTCATCGAATTTTCACGTCCCTCATGGAAGAACGTCAAACACGGCCAGCAATGGACCAACACGCTGACTCAGTACGCATTTCCAGTGATTGGAAAAAACGGGATCAGCGACATCCACGCTGATGACATTGTTCGCATCCTTTCACCGATTTGGCAAACAAAGAAGGAAACCGCATCACGTTTGCGGGGTCGAATTGAATCAATATTGGATTGGGCAACCGTCAACGGTTGGCGCAAAGGTGACAACCCTGCACGCTTCAAGGGCCACATGGAGTACCTGCTGCCAAAAGTGCGTGCCGGAGCGCAAACCCACCACCCTTCGCTGCCATATGAAAAGATGCCAGCATTCATGAAAGAATTGCACTCACAAAGTGGCATGGCCCAATACGCGCTGGAATTCTTGATTCTATGTGCCTCACGCACCGGGGAGATTGTTGGTGCAAAGTGGGAGGAATTTGACTTGGCAAAAGGAGTCTGGACAATACCAGCCGCCAGAATGAAGGCTGACCTTGAACATCGAGTGCCTCTCGGTGCTCGTGCACTCCAGATTTTGACCATCATCCGCCCGTTTTCAGGCAAGAACTTTGTGTTTGTGACAGGTAAAAAAGATGTTGGCATGTCCACGATGGCGATGGCAATGCTCTTACGACGCATGAATGTGACGGACATCACCGTACACGGAATGCGGTCAACGTTCAGGAACTGGGCTGGAGAAAAAACGACGTATCCCTTCCAAGTTTGCGAGCAAGCGCTCGCACACCGACTTCCCGATGCAGTAGCTGCTGCCTACTTGCGCAGTGACTTCTTCGTCAATCGGGTTAACTTGATGAAAGACTGGGCAACATTCGCCTTGTCCGAATGCAAATATTGAGAACGATTCATGGAACTCAAAAAGTCAACGGGTGCGACCATCAATGTTCAAGATGAAGATTTTGAAAAGTTGATACCGCGACTGCGACCAGCAGAGGCCATTCATCCTGAGTCAACCAACCAATTCAGCGAACCGGAACGACAACGACAGAAAGTCGTGTTGACAGAAGAGAGCAGCTATCACGAATTTGCTTGGGAATTCTTGCGAAGAAATCGCTTCTATCGAGCATTGGTAAATCAGACTGAAAATTTTGTTCCTGAATCGCAATGGGGATATCAGTGGCACGTCAACGTTCCAAGGACTCATGGACTGGTGCGCATCAAGCCCTATTGGGAGGATTATCAGGAAAATGAACATCCATCTTGGCTTGGTTTAGACAGCTTTGCAGAACAACTTCCCTTGTCAACAAACATGGAAAATACAACGGTGGAAGTAAAACTTCGCCCCGGGCAAGTAGTTGTTGTGTTTGACATTGGAAATTCAATTGCTGGTCAAAGCCCTTGGCAGGAACAAGCAAATGCAATTGGACAACGACTAAGTCAGCTTTGCGTTAAAGACTTTAATTCAGAAGCGATAAGCGGGAAAACTGCGCAAAAGGACGTTCTTCTACGTCGACTCAAGATGTTTGACTTACTTTCAATTGGTATGCCCATAAGCAAAGCAGCCATCGAACTCGACCTAACTTACAAAGGAAAGAAAAAGACTGGAAGGCGCCGACAAAGTGCAATAAACCCCTATCTAGCACTCATGCCGAAAATGATGATCACTGCAGCCTATGACGATGCCTCGGAGGCTTACAGCCTTGTATATCGACACGGCTACATAAACCTCCTTCGAGGAGATAGGGGTTACGTCATTCGGGGCACTCATTTCATTCCGGACAAAATTTTAGATAACAACGATGACTTGCAGGACGATTGGTAGCGTAAGCAAATTGACGGATGGATTTCTCACCATCCGAGCAGTCCGGATGGCGAACGTTTTTTCGGTCTTAAAAGTCGCGTAACTTGCTGTTTTTAAACGATATTTTTACTCCTCCTAAAGTATAGTAGTTTAACCAAAGTAGGACAATTCGAAGTTGCTCTAATCGCTCCTGAAGCAGTCAAAACAGACTGTAATTTAGGAGCAAATTTTGAAGATCACAAAGCGCAACGAGTCAGACAACCTCAAAGCAACCGTCAAGGCAGCACCAAAAAACTGCATGGTGCTAGTTAGTCCAGAGTTTGCACATCACTATAAAACAGTGCCGAAGGATGGACGTACTTACATAGTGCAAGACCCGCGTCGTCCGCATGTCCAACACTGGACATACCCAGACGGCACCTACGCCTGCATCGGCAAAGAAACGCGCCCGTTCAAAGTGCCTGGGCTCCCTTTGACATTCCATGCGAAGCAGGTGAAGGGGCTTCGGCGTAACAAAAATATCCTATCGCGCACTGCAGATGAATTCAGTGACGATTTGCCAGTCCAGCGCCAGTCAGATGACCCACCAGTCGTATGCCTGATCGACATAAAGCGAGTGATCCGCATCTGTGGGTTCAAAAAATCATTTATCTACGAGCAAATTGATTTCCCCGCACCCGTTCGACTCGGAACGTCAAGAAGATCATCAGTTCGCTGGATTGAGAGCGAAGTCGTCCAGTGGGTCAGTGATCTTGCTGCCAAACGGATCACGTCACCGCCTAACAAAAGTGCTCAGTTTGAATCGGCTACTTTAACTAGCGGTAATCGCTCAACTGCCACTGCGGCAATGGCGGTTGCATGAAAACTCCGATCTACGACGCCTTGAAATTCAGCATCAACCCAAGTTTCAAGGTGAACAAAGCTCGCTCATTATCAAACTCGATTGACGGTCTGCAGACACCTTGCCGTGGACCTCCAACGTAGCTGAGTCCTAGTTCTCATTTGCTTTCCCATTTATCTGAGCTGCGTCGTGCAGCACGGAGGGGCAGAACTATGTCCAACATTTATAGAAATCAAACGACCATGTTTTTGCCAACTAAGGCCAATTCAAAGCCGCTTCAATTTTTGGAGCATGAAGGCCACCGTCAAGAGATTGACGGACACACCAGCAACGCAAATAGCACATACCAATCAGGAGTAGAAAATGTCTAACATCAGAAAGCAAAGTTTAACCAAGAAGCCACCGCAACGCTCGACAGAAGTAAAGTTGTCTGTTGTAAATGACAAGACTTCGAGCCTGGAAAGCCACTTCTATCCAGTGCTGAAAGGGGTGAAACTTGACGCAGCACTGAAGAAGTCGATTCCAAAAGCCAATGCTGTATTGCCAAGCCTTTTGCATGAAGGCCAACAGGCGTTCATTCGCGTGGCAAGTGGCATCTATCCACAAATGTATGGTGTCATCATTTCCATGGCGGTTGCGGCTGGAAAACACCTCAGTCCATATGGAAAAGCCGAACGGGGCCAAGTTTTACTTGCATACAGCGGTGCAACTGAAGCTCGTGTTTTGGAACAGCTTTCGCTGGTGAGCGATCTCATCAAGGACGATGCACGTCGTGAGGCTGCAAAAAAAAACCTGGACCTTTACAAGTTCGACCTGGGAATAAAAAATGAAGGCGCGTTGAGTAACGCTGATGGTCGCAGCATGTTTGATGGCGCTATTCCGCCTGACTGCAAGTTGGTTGTGTTCTTCGACGTTGCACGGTGCTTAAGCAGGCGAACATGTGAACCCGAACATTTCGTGCAGCTTGCAGATGTTCTCAATGACCTTAATCGCCATGGCATCGCAACGCTGGTCTTTTATCAGGCCGGCAAGAAGAGCGATGCTGCATTTGAGAGCGAGCTGCTTGCAAACAGCAATGGCTACACGCTAGAGCTAACTGAAGATCGCGGTGCCCCTCGTGAATTTGGCACGGGCTTCAACGTGCATCGTCGCAAGACAAGTGAGCATGACACCGTCCCTACTGTTTTTCAAGTCTGGTACACGGTCGTGGATGGTGAGCTTAAGTTCGGCTGGGAATGTCGTGACCCCAACGACAAGACCAATGCCAAACAAGTTGAGATTGCAGAACGCCAAAAGCGTGTACAGAACCTCATCGACTCTGGCATGCAGCAAAAAGATATTGCAGCAGAGCTGGGGGTCAATTCGGCAACGATCTCTCGTGATGCAACTACGCTCAAAAGCAAAGCCAAGAGCACTGCCAAGCCCCGTGTCAAGAAGGGCAATTCAGCCGACTGATAAATCCATTGTTAATCGCAGGCGATTGCAAACTTGCATGCATGCACGCCTGCATTTAACACAACTCTGTTGACACGACCAACTCCAAAGACCGATTGTTTTCGGCTGGAAAACATTTATCAAACTATTTTAGGAACTCCCCATGGCTACCAAAAAACACAACGAATCTTCATCGGCAATCAAAAGCCGTGCGCCTGTCGGCTTGAAGAAACTTGACCTCAATACAACACCAAAAAGCGCAAACCTTACTGGTTTGACACCGGTTTCGGCCGCCGTCAAAGCACATAGTAATACCATAAATGGTACGAATAAGCGTACAGGTCGCACTGCCAGCGTAGACAGTGAACATGGGAATACTGATTTAGATCGTTTAAGTCGCAGTCAAAGCTTTGACGCGCTAGATCTTGATGCTGAACTTGATAATGCCGGTCAGACAGCGAGTTTGACGGGACTGGCTGGTATTCCCGCTTGGGACGTAGTTCGTCTTGCGGAAGCCGACCTGGTACACATCGCCAACTGCATCAATCTTGACACGGTTGGGCTTGAATTTTCTGGCATCGACGCTAAGACAGCAACGCTAGCCAAGTCATTCAACCAAACAGACCTCGACGGTGAAGTGGTGGACGGAACCGGGTGGTCAAAGGCGTCACTCCAGTCACCGACAGGAAAGCGGTCCTTGATCGTCAAGTACGTTGAGAAGACCGAGAAGCTCGGAGTTGAAGGTAGCAACGCAATGCACCGTCAGGGTCACAACGTAGTGGCGTCCGGTGATCTGACGATGACTGCCTATTCCATGGTCAGGGCCGTTAAAAGGTCTCAAGATTTGCCTTGGCCGAAATCTGTTGGATACCAGTTGGCCTATGGGTACGACGTTGAAGTCACGCGGATTGACGTCTTCCTGCTGCTCAAGGTGCCGGACGGCGTATCTAAGGCTACGTTCATCAATGCACTCGCAATCGCTGGAATCAAGGCTGGTGTCAGCACGTCACTGTACGTCAACGAGTCGGTCTATTTCGATCAAAGCTCTCAACTTGAGGGGCAGAAGATTTATGACAAAGAGGCGGAATTGGAGCGTGCCCGCAAGGGTGGCCTGCCTGACTTGCCGGGAATCGAACACCTACTTAAATTGAATGCCACGACGGTGCGCCTCGAAGCAGTGTTCCGCGCAAAAAAGCTCGTGCAGATCGCCAAAAAACACGGTGGTAGACCACACCCATGCCTGTTCACCAAAGAACTTCTCGCGGAGATGGTGCTGACCTTGATGAAAAAGTACATGGTCAATGGCGACATATTCCGTCGCCTGGATCGTCAAGAGCTGTTGGCTATCCCGCTGCCGTATCGCAGTCTTGTTGTTCACTGGCAGAACAGTGAGAACCTGCTCGACATGGTGAAAAGCAGCCGGGTTCTAAAGCTACAGAAGGCTTACCTGCTTAAGCACCACTTCATATCACTTGATTCGCAGCCACCTGGGCATGATTTTGAAAGTATGTCGTTGATGGACATATTGGCACCAGAGAACTTCATCCCCGTGCCAGAGGTGATCCGCACAAACCCTGACTTGTTCTACGAAAGGGACATGGATCAGATTCGTGCAACGCTTCATCGCGAGGCTGGTAGTGGAATAGCAACCTTGCTGATTGACCCCTTCCGTGGTGCTGACGAATTCATCATGGTCAAAAACGCTGATGGCGAGGATTACGGCAATCAGCTTTAGACCACGCTAAGCATTTTGACAGCAGGTCGTTGAACGCTCACGCGGCATTCCATGACCTTCTCTCTATACCTACGTCCAAACAACTCGAAAGACTCTTATGAACAAGACATATCAAATTTCCATTGACGTACGCCACTTGGCGGAACGTTCCAGGAGCCTCGTGCCTGAACATCTCGTGTTCGACACCAACTTATTCCAGGCGAAGCTCTTAGAGTCGAGCGATGGACCACCGTCTGCTGTAACGGTTAGCCTGAACGTTCCCGTAGAGCGATTCGGAAGCCACCATAAATACGGTGCAAGCGTGTTTGCATCTGGCCGCACTGGACTTGAAGCTGCACGTATTGCGCTGGCTCGGGCAGGCATCTGCAAGGCGGAACTCGACTTGCTGAATGCGAGTCATGTTTCGCTCCAACGGGTGACCATTCCGTACATTTTTGTGTTTGAGAAACAGGCTCAGGCCGATTCCTTCATGAATGCATTCAGAGATCAATCGCTGCTACGGGGTATCAACTACCGCACTGTCCCCGGGTTTCGTATCTACGAGTACCAGGGATTTCATGGGAAGAACGTGAATGATGCCAAGAAGCACGAAGAAATCTTGCTGCTGGTAACTCCGCGACCAGAAGCCAAGTGCATTCGGCTTGAGCTCCAACTTGAAGCAAGCTACCTAATGTCGAGAGGCTGGAGCACCCTCGAAAGCTGGCGTACTGCATATGCTGAAGATCGCTACGAAAGCATCTTTAACGAAGTCGTTCGCGGGTCTCTACTTTTGGATGCGTGGGTTCCATACAGTGTTCCAAGTGCGGAGCCAAGGGTCGATATGTCACTGCTTGCAGAGGGTCTGCTACGTCACTACTTGAAGGGCGACACTCCTGTATCTTTTGACCGTTTTGCGTGCGCAGGCTCACATAGCAAAAAAATGAAAATGGTTAGAAGTCAGCGCTGGTCGATTCTCCAGACAACAGGTATCAATATCGGTATCCCATGGTCAGAGTTGAGCGTCACAATTCCCAAAACGTTCATCACGACGCTCAAGTACCCAGGTGATTACCTACCTCCAGAAGCACCGACCTCTCTCGGTTTTTTAAAGGCGACAGAGTTACAAGATACGTTGTGCTTTTGCAAGGCCAACTGGCAACAATTTCTTGCGGAGTTGCGGGCTGCGTATAAGACTCAAGTGTCTGAATCAGCTCAAGATTAATGTCGCTTTTGAGTTGAGGTCAAACGGCGTACCACCAATCCCAATGTACACCGTACATCGCAGGTCAACTCCACATCGTTCAAGTGGCATTGGCTGTGCACCACCCTGCAAGAACTCGGACGGCGAGTAGCCCATAGGTTGGACCCACGCACAGGCATGCGCTTTTTACGCGGAATATGTGAAGAGTTGCCAATTTGTTGTCTGTTCAATCTGTTCAATGCTGTAAAGGCCATCTGCCAGCGTCTTACTGCAAAAAATTGGAGAAACGAAATGAAAAATTCAAGTATTGAATGGACCCATCACACGTTCAACCCCTGGTGGGGATGTACCAAAGTGTCTGATGGTTGTGACAACTGTTACGCCGCCAACATGGCGCATCGGTGGGGGCATGACGTGTGGGGTCATGATGCACCGCGCCGGGCTATGAGTGACGCACATTGGGAGCAGCCTCTGACCTGGAACATGGAGGCCAAGGCGGCGGGTGTTCGCAGTCGTGTCTTCTGCGCTTCTATGGCAGACGTGTTCGAGAGCCGCTCAGATTTGATAGCGCATCGTCAACGCCTGCTGAACCTGATCGCTGATACGCCGAACTTGGACTGGTTGCTGCTGACCAAGCGTCCACATAGCATCAAGAAGTTGGCACCACGCGGCTACAGGTACCCCTCCAATGTCTGGCTGGGTACCACTGTTGAAAATCAGGAGTCGGCTGACAAGCGCGTGAAGTATCTGCTGGAGTTCACCAAACCGGCAGTTCGCTTCCTGTCTTGTGAGCCCTTGCTGGGGCCTGTCGATATTCGCCACTACCTTGAACCGGGTGCCAATGGTGTCCGCATTGACTGGGTCATCGTCGGTGGTGAATCTGAGCACGGAGCCCGTCCGATGAATCCTGAGTGGGCTGAAAGTCTTCGCGACCAGTGCCAGGAAGCAGGTGTTCCATTCCTTTTTAAGCAGTGGGGTAGTTGGGGCGTGACCGGCCAGACTGTTAGTACTGCATCGAAGCGCAAGACCACCGAGATGTTGCGCCACGACGGTACGCCCGTGCAGATGATCAGCGTCGGAAAAAAGACCGCCGGTCGCTTGCTGACGGGCCGCGAATACACGCAGTTTCCGCTGGTTCAGATGGGCTGATTTTTTAGCTCTGTCTGTTCAATCCTGTAAAGACCATCTGCACCAACATGACGTTGGTGCGCTCGCCCACTAACCGTCAACTTTTTACCAGGAGAATCTTCATGGGTTTTCAATATCAAGCCCCTACAAACCGGGAAATGTACTCCTGGCATTTCAGAGTTCCAGCTCCCAAGAATATTGGTTCAGAAATAGTGGAACCTGGTAGCAACGCGGTCTTCATCCGTCGCCACTATGATTCCGAACACGGAGACACGCAGATGCCGAAACGGCAGGCGCTTTTGGGCCGCTTTGGTCTTACTACTCCTCATTGGGCAACACCCGAAGGCGAAGAAATAAAGTACTCGGCTTTAGCACGTACCGACAAGGTCGCGGGGAACAAGATATTCGGTAAGCTTTGGGAAAGTGGACAGCACTGCATCGTTCCGATTGAGTCGTTTAACAAGACGTATAGCAAAAGCAAGTGGCCAGAAAAGACGCGCATTTCCGGTGCAAAGAACGAGATGCTGGGAGCCCCCCCGCGTCACAATAGTTGTCGCCTGAATAGAACCAAGAACCTTGGGGGTGGCGATGAAGGATTGCAGTGGCACGATACGGACAAACATTCAAGGACCGGGCGGTAGCGCGGTTGTTGCCGCCTGAAAGCGCGGCGGTGGAATTGATAGCCAGGGAGGTTGGAGTTTCTGCAGGCACCCTGCAGCGCTGGAGAGATGAGGTGCAGTCCATGCCCGCCCTAGGGCGGGCATGGACTGCGGCGGCCCGACTTGAGGCCGTGGTCACCACGGCGGCGCTGCCTGCAGCACTCAGAAACGCCTGGTGTCGCGAGCAAGGCATCTACCCAGCTGAGTTGGACAAATGGTGCACCAGTGCCATGGCGGCGCTGATCGACCCGCAAGATGCACGGGCCACCCCGCAGGCCACCCGCCATGACCGTAAACGCATCAAGGAACTTGAGCGCGAACTGCTGCGTAAAGACCGCGCCTTGGCCGAAACTGCAGCACTGCTGGTTCTGTCAAAAAAAGTCACGGCGATCTTCAACAGAGGCGAGGACGCATGATCCTCATCGAAGATCGCCGTAGTCTGTCATTGGGTATCACGACTGCCACTGAGGCGGGAGCGCGGCTGCACCTGGCCAGCAAGATTGCAGGCATCAATGCGCGCACCTTGCAACGCTGGCGAGCCCATGAGGGCCTGGTCAAGGGAGATGGCCGACCACAAGCGGTGCGTCCCACGCCCAGCCATGCCTTGAGCGTGCAGGAACGCGCCAAACTGCTGAGCGTGTCCAATGAGCCACGCTTTGCCTGTGTACCACCAGCGCGCATCGTGCCCATGCTGGCTGACGAAGGGGTGTACCTGGCCAGCGAATCGAGTTTCACCCGCGTACTGCGGGCATATGGACAAACCGCTCACCGTGGACGCGCCAAAGCGCCCAAGGCAGTGCGCCCGCCTACAACCCACATTGCCAGCGCTGCACGCCAGGTCTGGTGCTGGGACATGACCTATTTGCCTGCCAACGTGATAGGGCGCTGGTTTCACCTGTACCTGATTCTGGATTTGTACAGCCGCAAGATCGTGGGCTGGGAGGTGCACGACAGCGACCACTCCGATCATGCGGTTCATCTGGTACGGCGAACTGCATTGGCTGAGGGGATTGCTGCCCTGTCTGCCAAACCGGTATTGCATGGTGACAATGGCTCCACGCTCAAGGCAACGACAGTGCTGGCCATGCTCAACTGGCTGGGCATCAAGCCGTCTTACTCACGCCCCCGGGTGAGCGATGACAACGCGTATGCCGAGTCACTGTTTCGCACCGCCAAGTACCGACCTGAGTTCCCCGTCAAGGGCTTTGCCGATTTGGAGGTAGCGCGCACCTGGGCCGCTGGTTTTGTGCATTGGTACAACGTCGATCACCGCCATAGTGGTATTCGCTACGTGTCACCAGCTCAGCGCCATGACGGGCACGACCACACCATCTTGGCGGCGCGCCACACCTTGTACACAAAAGCAAGATCGCTCAATCCAGCCAGGTGGTCAGGCAACACACGCAACTGGTCGCCTGTTGGGCCAGTGACTCTTAACCCCGAACGCGACTCCATCATCTCGGAGCATTTGTCGGGCAAACCCATTCAGCAGTTGGCTGCATGAATGAGGCGACAACTACCTTGACGCGCGCCGGAGCTGCGGGGCTTTACTCTGAGGTGCAGCTCAGGAATGGCAATACCTTGTACCGTTTCGTCATGCTCACCATAGATGCAGATGGCTACACCACGATGCGTCGGTTCAATAGCGTTGACTTTGATAACCGCATGCCGCTGTTGCTGCCAAAGAGCAAATATGACGCCTGGTTGGACATGCCGACTGAGCGGAGCATGAACTTCATCGAGAAGTGTCCCGTCGTTGATTTGGGAATGAAATCGTCTTCAAAATCCAGAGCAACTCAGCGGCTTTGATTACGCAAGGCCAAGACCAAAATCAACTCTAATGAGCCTTAAACCAGGCATAAACCTTTTGCAGTTCGGATTGCCAGAACATTAGGTTCTTCATCTCCGCGTTTCTATCAACCGGACGGCCTGGTATACGAGCGTTGTCAGCTTGCATGTAGCCCAATATTCTGGCGGTTTCAAAAAAGCCATTGGGTGCACTCCTTAGGTTAGCCGGATCGATTACGTTTGCGCTTGCAAGAATAGAAGCTCCCTTGACCGATTGGAGTGATAGAAAACAGAGGAATTCATCAAGAATCTGCTGATCAACTAGACTGATTCTTGATCCGTTTTGAATATCGATGACATACTTTTGACCGTCACTTATTTTGGACAATCGAAATGAAATATTGCGTCCAAGTTCGGCGTACGAAATTGTCTTGCCTCGGCGGCACGATTCACCTAACTTCTCGGCTATCGCTGCGCAAGCGACGGGATCATCGGTCGCATAAAGCCACTTCCGCTTTTCTGCTCGTTGGATCGCGGTTTCAGGTGGAGAAATGTCTTTGCTCGGATCGGCGTAGGAGAAACGCGTAATGTTCATAGGGTCCAATCTGAAAGCTTTAGGTGGCTGGAAAATGCTGTTCGTCGGCTTGGAAACATTTGGAAAGCGACCTGATACAAGGTGGAGTTTCAGCTCCCACGGTCGAGTCCTTGCTTGATGTTACTCCTCGCAATACCTCGCTGCGTGAGAGGAATGACTATGGTCAAAATGACCTCCACCATGGTCATTTTGGTGTCTTGTTTAAACGGTCGCTGCCCAGCCGCCGTAAAGTGAAATATAGCTGCCACCTGCCGCGTGAACATCGCAATTTGTAACGATGTTTATACGAGGACTCGTTATGGCCCACATCACAAAGATTGGTAACAGCCTTTTTGCCTTAGTCCCAGCCCATGCAGCGAGACAGCTCTCACTGTCAAATCGAACAATGATCCGAGTGTTCGTTGATGAGACCTGCATCAGAATCAGCCATGCCAATCCCCCCAGAACGGATAGGCCGTCGCGTGCAAAGACTACCGCCGTTGAAGTAATCGAGACCGATGATCCATGGTGATGAACCGGACGTTTCACTTTCAAGCCACCGTCAACCGGACGCGGAATCGAATCACCTTCGCTGGAGTTTAAACATGACAACTCAAAAGGATCAACCGCGCACGCCCATTCGACTTCGTGGATCAGTCAGAACTTTGCCCAGGTCAATTGCGACTGTGAAGGTATCCGAGCCGAAAGTAGCCAATTCTTGTGAGTCCATTTACCTTTGGTGGAAGGCTAACGGTGTCAATCCAGACCGCTCCGGTGCGGCACCGCACGGCCAGCTTGATGCGGACACTGTTTAAACGGTGATCGTCATTTCACGGGTGAACGTGGTTGGTGGCTCTGCAAGAACGTGGGTATTTTCAACCGTGACACCTTCTGTACACGGGTCAGCAGGTCGTGGTTGACGGATGCAATGCCGTACGTCTTCACAACGTCCTGCTGAATTCGACACCACAGGTGACTGGTCATTTCCGCATCAACCATGGCACGGTGCGCTCGACCCGACTGTGGCAGGCCAAGCATTTGCACCAGCGTTGACAGCCTATGGTTTGACGCATTCGGGTACAGCCGACGCGACAACAACATGGTGCAGGCGAACACACTGGCGGATGACATGGACAGATGAGCCAGTTCCGCCTCCCAGAATTTCCTGTCAAAGGATGCGTTGTGGGCCACTACTGGGGTGTTGCCGACGAACTGGCAGGCTTCGCGCATGACCTTGGCCACCGGTGGAGCCGCTGCGATCATGGCGTTGGTGATGCCGGTGATGTAGGTCACCTCGGACGGAATGCGACGACCGGCGTTCATCAGACTCTGAAATCGGTCTATAACTTGTCCGTCACGCACCAAAGTGATGGCGATTTCGGTTGCTCTGTCACCATAGTTCGGCGAGAGGCCTGTAGTTTCAAAGTCCAGTACGGCGACGGTTTCCATGTTCACGTTATTGCTCAGCGCAGATTGCGTATGCGGGCGTTGGTGGTGTTGACATCAAACCCTTTTGGGTCAAACGGGCCACCATGCCAGTTCCAGTTTTCAAAATGGTCATCATCTTCGGGGTCAGCCATGGACTGCACGAAATCATCAAAACCACCAGGCCCACCAATGTCCTCCGGTGGGCAGGCGTTTTTACCTGTCAAGCACAGAGGCCAATCGTTGTAATGGGTCTCGGCCATGATGCCTTCCACCACAACCCGATGCCGCCATCCATCGCCAAAGTCATATTCGTATTCAAACTCCTTGATGGAGTCTTTCAGCACCTTGGCCAGGGTGAATTTCTTGTCATCTTTCAGGTCTTCATCACCGTCCATGCTCTCGATTTCAGTCATGCCGTAACGCTCACCGGTAATCCTGAACTCGTGCAAGTGGCTGTTGGTCCAACCGAAGGCTTCCTGAATGACACGATCCAGTTTGGATAGCTTCAGGTTTCCCGGTATCCACAAGCGCCGCCAGATCATCGGTGTGATGTCCATCAGGGCGACGTGGAGCTGATAAATGCGTTGAGGTGCAGTGGGTTTTTTTGTGGTAGCCATGGTCGCTGATTATGGCTGCCATGTAAGGTTGCTGGTATCGGAGGCAGACGAAAATGAGATGATCTCGGGGTGCAGGCACCCTCTCCGGCCAAGGTTGACAAAAGCAAAGAACATCGGTTCAATCCAGAATCATGAAAGCATCACTTTTGTGCGATCTTTGCCCTACTCAAATATGGATTTCACCATGACTACTCAAAGCAGTGTGTCGGTTCGAGAACACAATATGAAGCTCAAGCTTATTGGAGTCCTTCAAAGTCAGGTCGAAGAATTAAACACTAAGCTTACGTCTGAAATGGAAAAGAGGAAGAAGATCGAAGCGAAGTTGAAAGTAGTTCGATCTGAACACCGCAAAAAGATTTCCGCGTTGAATAAGTCAAATTCCCTGTTATTAGCAAATGAACTTGCGAAAGCCAAGGCGATAACTGATGCAAAAGAAGAGGCATTGCTTGGCATTCAGGATGGAATGCTTCGAGCAAACGAACAGAGAGGTCTATCGCGAAATGGAAATGTGAAGATTAAGGGCAATCTTGAAAATCTCAACGATATTGCTCGTAGCAAAAACATTCACGTGATCCCGGGCGGAAGGGCAGGAGCAATTTAAGTTTCGCTCAAATTAGACACTAGGCCCTTGCCACTGCCATGTCTTCCCAACATGTGGTGTACCCAGGCGTTCGCCGTTCCTGCTTCATAGACCAGGCCCGCCGGTTTCCAGCAAGGCCAGCACTCGCCATCAGCACCGTACCTCTGCCATAGCGCTGGTTGAGGCCATCTAGAGTTGTCATCAATCGGCCCTTGTCCACCACGTTGTCATCTTCCAGCGCCAGTTCCTGCTGCTGCACCGCGTCTGACTGGAGTTCAAGCAGCATCACACCGGCCTTCGCCATTTTGAAATCGGGCCGGTAGATGGCCTTCAGTCCTGAAAGTGCCGCCGCCACGATCACCGCCGTGTCGGCACTGGGTCTGCGCAACGGTACGGTGATGGAGCGGCTGTACTGCGCATCCTGTCGGAACGGGCTGGTGCGAATGAAACACAAGACCTGCCCCGCCAGACTGCTTTGCTTTCTCAGCTTCTGGGCGGCACGGCTGGCAAATTCGGTGATGGCTTCAGCCAAATCAGATTGTTCTGTGACAGGGTGACCAAACGAGCGGGTGCAGGCAATTTCCTGTTTGGCTTGTGGCTCGTGTTCCAGTTCAACACAACTTGTGCCTTGCAACTCGCGGACGGTGCGCTCCAACACCACCGACCAACGTCGTTTGACCATGGCCGGGTCAAGACGCACCAAGTCCAGCACCGTCTTTAAGCCACCCTCCACCAGAGCTTTGGAAATCTGCCGACCAACACCCCATACCTCGTTGACAGGG
>PHCO01000262.1 GCA_002842265.1 Betaproteobacteria bacterium HGW-Betaproteobacteria-18
CACAAGAGTGGCTGGCCATCATTCGCCAGTTTGGTGGCGACCTGAAGGAAACCTATGGCGTTCCGGTGGAAGAAATCCAGCGCGGCATCCAGAGCGGCGTGCGCAAGGTCAACATCGACACCGACATCCGCCTGGCCATGACCGGCGCCATGCGCCAGAGCTTTGCCCAAAACCCCAGCGAGTTCGATCCGCGCAAGGCACTCATTGCGGCCCGCAAGGCCGCAGCAGGCATCTGCAAACTGCGCTTTGAAGCCTTTGGCTGCGCGGGCATGGGCAGCAAGATCAAGCCGATTCACTTGGATGTGATGGCGGGCCGCTACGCCTGAGCGGGCGACGCGACCTGCCTTGCGCGGACGTTAGCGCAATTGCACGAACATGGTGCAAGGTTCACAACCCCCCAGACCACAGCTTTGTCCGTCTCGGCGCTGGCCCTCAACAAGTCGATGAAAGGGCATGTCCACAAATAACATGCACATTTGGCTCGCCATCTTTGGGCGCATTGCGTCGTTACAGGTGCCATTGCACGTCACGACGGTGTGAAAGGCGCGTGGCAAAATGCAGGCCGTTGCCTTACAAGTACTTGATGGTCAAGACCGGGACGAGCCGCTGAATCCGCTGATTTTGAGCCGGATGCTTTTGACTTCAAGGCCTTTGACCCGCAAGTGCGCCTCTAAAGCGGGAACAAGCTGGCGCAGTTTGGCGGCGGTGGCGGTGTTGGCGAGCAGCAAGCACCAGACGCCTTCGTCGATGGGCCCTGCGGTGACGTTGGGCCGGAGTGTTTCAGGAATCAGGGCGGTAATGGCGTCAAGGCGCGTCTTGGAGGCGCGGTTCAGTTCCATCAGCTTGGCCAGGCTGGCATTGTTCTGGCTGGCTTGCAGCAAGGTCACAGAGGGTGGACGGCGATTCATTTTGAAGGGTGATGGCAGATGCAGATGATTATCACGGATGCCTGGTTGACCAAATCAGGCACCCTTTACCTCAGCGGCCGCCGCCTGGTGCTGCTGCTGGTGCTGTCGGCTTTTGTGGTGATGTTGTTGGCCGTGGGGCTGTACCACTGGGTATTTCTGAAAGGGGCGCGTGAGGGCTGGCCCGTGGTTGGCAGCCTGGTGCGCCTGGTGGTCAAAGACGAGTTTGAGCAGCGCGAGCGCTTTGTCCGCGAAAACCTGGATGTGATGGCGCGCAAGCTCGGTGAGATGCAGGTCAGGATGATGCAGCTTGAATCGCTGGGTGAGCGTGTCTCCGGTCTGGCCGGGGTCAACCCCACTGAGCTGAAAACTGCTACCGGGCAGGGCGGGGTGCTGGTGTCGGGGCCGGCGCTGACATTGCAAGACCTCCAAGTCACCCTGGATGACATTGAGTCGCTCACGCATCAGCGTACCGACTTGTTTACTGTGATGGAGTCGCGCCTGTTTGAGCGCAAGATGCAAAGCATGCTGATACCGACACAAAAACCAGTGGCGCAGGGTGACGTGGGTTCTGCTTTTGGCTGGCGGCTGGATCCCTTCACCGGGCGCTCGGCCTTGCATACCGGGCTCGATTTTCAGGCTGAATCTGGCACACCTGTTCTGGCGGCTGCGGGTGGTGTGGTGGTGACGCAGGAATACCATCCGGAATACGGCCATATGATCGAAATTGACCATGGCAATGACCTGCTTTCACGCTATGCGCATGCGTCCAAAACGCTGGTTAAAAAAGGCGATTTGATCAAACGCGGTCAAAAAATAGCCGAAGTCGGCAGTACCGGGCGCTCCACCGGCGCCCATTTGCACTTTGAAGTGCTGGTGCAAGGTGTTTTTCAGGACCCTCAAAAATTCTTGTTGGCGCGTCAGCCACACCAGGCTACACAGCTTGCCCAGGCTGCCCCGGGCAAGATTTTGCCCAGAGCGCACAGCAACGCACCCATGAGTCGGTGAGGCGCTTGGCGTGCCTGGTCGGTACGCGGGTAAAATTGGCACAGTTTGTAGCGTTTGACGGCGATTGACGGTTGTTACGCTATTCCCATTTCAGTCTGATCGTAAAAAAAGGATTGCGTCGCAGGGCTAACCCCACCGGGTTGCAGTGCACGCCCCGTATTCATGGCCACCAACTTTCTCACCAAAATTTTCGGCAGTCGCAATGACCGCCTGATTAAAAAGTACCGCCACACCGTGGCCAAAATCAATGCGCTGGAAGCCGGCTTTGAGAAGCTCTCCGATGAGGACTTGCGCGCCAAAACCGAGGCCTTCAAAGATCGCTTGGCCAAAGGTGAAACGCTCGATGCGCTGCTGCCAGAAGCGTTTGCGGTCGTGCGTGAGGGCTCCAAGCGCGTCATGAAAATGCGCCCGTTTGATGTGCAGTTGCTCGGCGGCATGTCGCTGCACAACGGCAAAATTTCTGAAATGGGCACCGGCGAAGGCAAAACGCTGACGGCTACCTTGCCGGTTTATCTGAATGCCCTGACCGGCAAAGGCGTCCATGTGGTCACGGTCAATGACTACCTGGCCAATCGTGACGCCCAGTGGATGGGACGGCTGTACAACTTTTTGGGCTTGTCGGTGGGCATCAACCTGCCCAACATGGCGCGCGAAGAAAAGCAGGCGGCTTATCGTTCCGACATCACCTATGGCACCAACAACGAATACGGCTTTGACTACCTGCGTGACAACATGGTCTATGAGGCTGCCGACCGGGTGCAGCGTGGCCTGAACTACGCCATTGTTGACGAGGTGGACTCCATTTTGATCGACGAGGCGCGCACCCCGCTCATCATCAGTGGCCAAGCCGAAGACCAGACCGATTTGTACGTGGCCATCAACCGCATCGTGCCGCAGTTGGAGCAGCAGGAAGGCGAGGCTGACCCGCACACCGGGGAGGGTATCACCAAGGTGGGCGACTTCACGCTCGACGAAAAAACCCGCCAGGTCTTTCTGACCGAGCGCGGCCATGAAAACGCCGAGCGCATTTTGTTCGAGATGGGCCTGATTGCCGAGGGTGCCAGCCTGTATGACCCGGCCAACATCACGCTGATGCACCATTTGTATGCGGCGCTGCGTGCCAACCACCTGTACCTGCGTGACCAGCATTACGTGGTGCAGGCCGGCGAGGTGGTGATTGTC
>PHCO01000019.1 GCA_002842265.1 Betaproteobacteria bacterium HGW-Betaproteobacteria-18
CATCACCGCAACCGACGGCGACGCGGACGTGGCGAAGGCCACCAGCACGAGTGCTGCGGGTGGCAACTTCGAATTCGTCGATACCGACCCGGTGATCTCCTCTGTCATGGACGCAGTTTTGTCGAGCGCGACAACTATTTCGTTTAACGGTCTCTACAACGCCGACTTCGGTGCCGACGGTCTTGATTACATGTCTGTTGCGCTGGGTGCAGGCGGATCGGTTGGAACCGCCGCTGTTACCTTTAACCAGGTCGCCTCAGCTGGTGGGGTAACTCAGGTTCAGGTGATGGATGGTGTCACGGAACTGTTCAGCTTCTACTACACCACGACGATTAACTCCGTCAGCAGTAGCGGAGACGGAAGCGTCGTGTTTGAGGCGTTTGGCGACGCGGACACCACAAATCCGTTCTTTACGCTGACGGTGAAGGGTGATGGCACCTACAGCTTCGATATGATTTCCAACACGATCCTGTCGACGAGTTCGACGACGGTGTCGGGTAGCGACTTCTCAGCCTTCGGCCCCACGGGCCAGGTGGCGACAGCGGATCAGTCGCTCGTGATCAACGGGTCGGGCAATATCAATGCCTCGGCTAATGGCATCGGTGTTGCAAACCCGCAAATCACATTGGGGGAAAATCTCACTCTCGATTTTGCGAATCAACAGACGTTTATCAGTTTTGCCTTGCAACAGTGGACGGGCAATGGGACTGTTTCGCTCAAACTCACCATGAGCGATGAGGGCGCCAATGCTGAGTTCGAGACGCTGTCCATCGCCAAGCCTGCGTCCGGCAACATCATCGTCAAGGTTGTGTTTGACGCTGCCTTGGATGGCACGATCGATCATACTGGCAATATCTACACCGTCTATGTGGGC
The DNA here is from genome assembly GCA_002842265.1 of Betaproteobacteria bacterium HGW-Betaproteobacteria-18. Classification (GTDB taxonomy): domain Bacteria; phylum Pseudomonadota; class Gammaproteobacteria; order Burkholderiales; family Burkholderiaceae_C; genus Rhodoferax. The sequence continues at coordinate 875 of PHCO01000019.1, forward strand.
TCCGAGTTTGATGATGTGAAACTGGAATACCTCAGCGGTTCGCCTGGCTTTAATGTCAATACCATCACCTACGACCAAATCACGACGACTGTTGTTGAAGACTTGACGCTCAACTTCCAGCTCTCAGCGACCGATGGCGATGGCGACAGCTATGCTCTTGCCGACGCGCTGACCATCGCGATGCTCGATCCAGATGCAGTGCTTAGTACTACCAGCGACCCGACCATCGATGCGAACCCTGGTGTGGTTTTGGTTGGCAACGGCGGAAACGATACCTTGCTAGGAAGTGTTGGCAACGACATCTTGATTGGCGGCGAAGGCAACGACACTTTGACCGGTGGCGCGGGTGCCGACGTGTTCAAGTGGAGCTTGGGCGATCAAGGTGCATCAGGGAGTCCCGCGGCAGTGGATCACATCACCGATTTCGATGTCAGTGTCAATGGTCCAACTGCTTCGTCGAGTCCTTCGACGGGCGACACGCTGGATTTGCGTGATTTGCTAAACATTACACCGGATGGTACAGAGAATAATGCCAATTTGACGAGCTACTTGAAGTTCGATGTGGTTGGTGGGAAATTGGCTCTGATGGTCGACCACGATGGCGCAGGTACTTTCGAAGCGACGCAGACAATTGTGCTCGATAACTATTCTGGCGCTACTGTGACTGCGGCCAAGGATGCGTTTGGCGCGGCGCTTGGTTTGACCGGCAGTAGTTTCAGTGACGCCGACATCATCAACAAGATGATTGCTGACGGTCACTTGAAGACCGACATCTGATCGTCCAACTGCCCGGCCTGTTTTTCCAGGCTGGGTCGAACCAAAGGGCAGACCACGCAAATGGCCTGCCCTTTTTCAATATGACAGTTGTGGGGCATGGATTGCCGCGCTTCGCTTTCCACGAACACAGCGTTTGGGCTTGTTGTGGGGGCGACTTCAGTCAACCATGGCGGACTGAAGTCCGCCCCACAGGGTTCAAGGTCCGTGTGCGGTATGTGTCTGTTCCCGGATGAGTTGCCCGATGAACGCAGCAAACCCTGCAATGTCGTGGCCGGTGCTGGCTGCTTCAAGGGCCTCCATATAGGTCTTGCGTTGCTCCACTGGCACCACTGTCCACACATAGCCGCCTGTGGCCAGCATCGCATTCATCAAGAAGCGCCCCAGCCGGCCATTGCCGTCCACGTAGGGGTGGATGTAGACAAAGAAAAAGTGCCCCAGAACAGCACGAACTCCCGCATGTGGCTCGGCGGCGATCAGGTCAAACAGCACGGGCATGCAGTCGCGCACCGCCTCTTTCGGCAGGGGGACGTGCATTGCCCCACGAATGTAAACCTGCTCATTTCGCCATCCCGCCAGGTCGCTTGGTTTGAGCAGGCCGGCCTGGACGCTCGGACTAAAAAGCGCGCGATGCCAGCTGCTGAGCGCCTCTGGCAGGGTATGGCTTGGGCTTGAACTTTTGAGCGCGCGTTCTATGTACGTGGTCACCTCGGTGTGCGCTTCAAAGTACCCTTTTGCGGCCATGGCGTCACGCGCATATCTATCCTGGCCATCGGGGTCCCAATCTCCGGCGCGCACGCGCTCAATCAATTCTGGTGTCACCCGATAGCCTTCAATGGACAAGGAGTGGTAAGCATCGCTGACGTACCGATCCTCCACGTCCCTGAGGACTACACCAATGTCAGTTGGCAGGGCATTGGGCGCCGGCAAATTTTCAATGGCGACTGCACGCATTTGCTCCCAAGTGGCACGCAGGCGCTGCACATAGGGGGACTCCGGTTTGCCCCCTGGCAAAGTTGGCGGAACGACGTCAAACGGGGAGGATTCAAGCACCACGTAACCCGCGCTTTTCATCGTCTGCACGATGTTGTCAGCCAGTGCAGCGCGTCCCAATGCCCGCAAGGCGCCGGCCAGCCGGCCTGCCACCACAGAGTGTGATCCGTTCAGCAGCACTGTCAGAAGCTCCGTCGAGTCGTCGATCAAGCTCATGGCGATGCGCGCCGCGACGTGTTGTTGCCGGTAGAAACCAGCGTTGACGGCGACCAAAGCTGGAGCCAATTCGACCAGTCGAAGGCCGCCTTCGTCAGGTTCTGCCTTGGACCGCAACAAGCCCGGCGCGCGATAAAGAAAGAGCGAGCAACCATGCGGTAGCGGCACCAACTGGTTATGGCCGCCTTTCGTCCAGATTTGCAGCTGCAGGGGTAGAGCGCGTTCACCTGAACGCAATTGCAGGGATTGTTCAGGGCTTAGGTGCCAGTCATTGTCGAAACGTTCATCGCAATACCCGCTGATGAAGTTGCGCATGCCTGCAAACCAGGCTGAGGTATTTCCAAGAGACTCTCCGGGTCTGCCTGGCAGGTACCAGCCTTTGAGCACTTCTGCCAGGAACCCACTTTTTGTCAAACGCTCCCGATGCGTGCGGGAGAGCTGGCTGCTGCGAATGACCCGCGCCCCCTGGTCTTGAAGCTTGGCCAGTTCGGCCAGCGATTGGGCTAATTTTTCGTGAGGTGCTGCCATGCTGGGCCTGGGTGTTTTCTACGAATTAACTAGAATTGAGTTGTGTTTAATCACTAATAATAAGCTGTATTATTTGGCTAATATGGTGCTGTGTCAATGCGCCAGCTCTAAAGTCTGCCCCACAGGGCTGGTGCTAATCCCCATGTCATTGCCACGCCTCTTGCCAGGCATCGAAGTCACTGGGGCGCAAGCGTTGCAAGCCGCAGTCCTGGCAGACCTGCAAAATCGTTGACGTTGAGCGTCAAGAGCACATACCCGTTTTCGATGGCTTGCGCGGCGATCCACAGGTCGTTGTAACGCGGCCGGGGTGATCTGCCGGCCTGCTTGACGGCAGCCGCCAGCACGCCAAAGGCCGCAGCCGTGTGTTTGGACACGCCTATTGCCGGGCGACTTTCCACTTGACGCAAATAGGCTGCGCGCATGGCTCGTTCTGTTGGGTCTGTGCATGACTGCACACCAAAATTCAGCTCGCCCAAAGAAATTGTGGAAGTAAATACCGGCGCATCCCCTGCAGCGTTGATGACCGCCTGTCGATCGACCTGGTTGGCGGCAAGTCCCACCCAGATGCAGCTATCGAAAATCATGCCCACGGGTCACGCACCATATCGCCAAAGTTGCCCTTGCTGTCCTTGAGCCAGGCGGCGGCTTGCGCCTGCGTTAGCATGGGCAAAGTTAGTCCAGCGAGTGCCTGAGACGCCGTCATGGTCTGCGGCGGCGGCATGATTTGGGCAATCATGGTGTGATTGCGCTCGATGATCACGGTCTCGCCTCGGCTGGCAACCTTGTCCAGGATCTGTCGGGTATTTCTGGCCAGGTCGGTCGCGCTGATGGTTTGCATGGTTCTACTTCCAGAATGAATGTATTGATGCGGATCATACATTTTTTATGTATTTTAAAAGATGCGCCCAGATTAAGTTGCCATTGCCATTACCGGTTGAGCGCGTCATCCAGAAGCGCATGGAGAAGGGTGACCCCCGTTTGCTGCACTGACCAAAGAAAGCTCAGCGTTTTAATTGCGCGTAAAAGTTTTCGTGTGGCCCCAGACCCAATAAGATCACTTCAGCAGGTGCCTGCTTGTTGGGGCTCAGTTCATAAGCCAGCAAAGTTTCCTGGTTGTTGAGCTTGAATTTATAGACAAAAACACCCGCCAAATCACCCCGCTTTTCTTCTCCAATCGTGGGGTCGGCAGCGATGTTTTGCACCGCTTGGTCCAGTGCCTTCTTGTCTCTGGCGTGCAGTTTCTTGGCCACGCGTGCAAACGACGGCGATGCATAAACATTCAGTGGCATCAGATCACCCAAACTGATATGGCTTGGCTAGCCCCGCTTTGACCTCTTCACGCGAGAGTATGGTGTCTTGAATCAGTCGCAATGGCAGTTCCGGGTTCTCCAGAACGGTCTTGCCGATACGGGCCCAATATTCAATCTGTTTGGGTACTGAGCGATGCTCAGCCGCCGCGTGAGGCTTGGCGTCTTCCACCAGTTCATCCGATAATTTCAATGCGACCGCCATGGTATTTCTCCTGTTTTCTGGGTTTTATTATGCACCATGATGCAACCTTTTACATCCTTTGCACTAGCCATAACCTTGGAATACATGGACTGCCGCGTCGCTGATGCTCCTCGCAGTGACCGCCTGTTCACCGCCCCCCGGCCGCCAGCCACGGTGACGCCAGCGCAATCAGCGCTGCCAGTGCAAAGTCGGTGGTTTGTCCAGTGTTGTTACAACGCATGCCACGGAAGAGTGTTGAAGTGGGTCCGGGTTTGGGCCTCATCGCCGCCATACACCAGGATGGATTGCCCGGCTTTTTCGCCGGTCAGCTCGCGCCATTGATCCAGACCCCGGCTAGCGTCTTTGCCCAAGGTGGCGCCCGATTTGATTTCAATGGCTTGCAATTGGCCACCTTGTTCAACGAGCAGGTCAACTTCGTGCCCTGAGCGGTCGCGCCAGAAGCTCAGGTTGGAAGGTCGGGCGGTATTGAGGCGTTTTTTGAGGTAGTCAGCTACCACCCAGGTCTCGAACAAGGCGCCACGTTGTGGGTGGTTGGTTAGCTGAGAGGATGACTCGATGCCCAGTAGCCAGGTGGCGAGACCCGTATCGTGAAAATAGAGCTTGGGTGTTTTGACCAGGCGTTTATTGAAGTTCTGATGATGCGGTGGCAATCGGTGAATGATGTAGCTCGCTTCCAGAACCGATATCCATTCGCGCGCCGTGTTGTGGCTCAGGCCCGCATCGTCACCGAGTGCACTGAGGTTAAGCAGTTGCCCGGTGCGTCCGGCGCAAAGGCGCAAAAAACGCTGGAACTGGCTGAGATCACGCACATTGATGAGTTGGCGCACGTCTCGCTCAACGTAGGTTTGAACGTAGTTGGCGTACCAAATGCCTGGTTCCAGGTGTCGGTCATAAATGGGTGGATAGCTGCCCTTGAAGATCGCTTCGTCCAGCGAGGGCGGCAGTAAGTTGGCTTGTCGCAACTCACTGGCAGAAAATGGCAACAGGTTCAGCAGGGCCACCCGTCCGGCCAGGCTCTGGGTGATGCCAGACATCAAGCCAAACTGCTGCGACCCGGTGAGGATGAAATGGGCCGGGCGCTGTTGTTCGTCCACCACGCCTTGTAGCCAGGCAAAGAGTTCGGGGCAGCACTGCGCCTCGTCAATGATGGCGCCATCTGCATATTTGTTCAGGAAGCCTTGGGGGTCGGTTTGTGCAAACTCCCTTTGTGCCGGGTTTTCCAGTGAAACATAGGGGTGGGAAGAAAATACCGCGCGAGCGAGCGTTGTTTTACCCGATTGCCGCGGCCCGGTCAGTGCGATAACCGGGTAGCCTCTGGCGAGTTCGCGAAGTGTGGTTTCAGCCGTTCTGGGGATCATGCGGCTAATTGTAAGTTCAATTGCCAATCAGCCGGATCACTTGACCCCCGGCCCGGTGACGCCGTCAAAACCGAGCGTGGCCAGCAGCGGCAGGTCGGCCTTGCTCTCCACGCCCTGCGCCACCACGGTGATGCCAATGGCGTGCGCTACCTTGCACAGACCTCTGAGCAACTCCTGGTTGCCCTCGTTGGTCGCGATGTCGCGAATGTAACTGGGGTGCACCTTGATGTAGTCCAGACCGAGGTCGGCGAGTTTGCCGCTGTCGGCAAAGTGCTGGCCAAAATACTCGATGCCGACCCGGCAACCGAGTTGCTTGAGCGTGTGCGCCATCTCGCGGAAGGCTTCAAACTGCTTGAACACGCCGTACTCTGGTACCTCAAACAGCAGGCGTTGGCAGACTTCGGGGTAGGTTTTGAGCAACTGGGTGAGTTCGTGGCGGAAGGTGAAGTCGGCCACGGTCTCGGCTGACAGGTTGACGGCAATGTCGCCCGCCGTGCTGCGCAGGTGTTCGATGGCCAGTTTCACCACGCCGAGGTCAATGGGGGCGGTGAGGTTGAGCTGGGCCGCCATGGGCATGAAGTCGCCCGCCGTTAGCAGTGTGCCCGTAGCGTCCATCTGCAGGCGGATCACGCCTTCCTGGTGCAGCGGGTTGGCGCCGTCGCCTGACATGACCGGGAAGAAGCTCAGTGCCAGCCGGCCGCCAGTCACAGCCTCGGTCAGCAAGGTGCGCCATTGTTCGGCCGGCAGCGCCGCCTTGGCCTGATCGTTTTCCACGGCCTGCCAGCTGTTGGGCCCCTGGTTGGCGGCGCGGGCCAGGGTTTCGTCGGCGCGGGCCAGCAATTCGCCCATGTTCTGATCACGGTGGTAGCGCACGGCGCTGAGGTGAAACAGGTCGGGCACCTTGTTGCGCCATTTCGGCAGCACGGCGTGCATGAGTCGGTCGTGGATGTCACGGGCGGCTTCTGTTGCGGTGGCAAAGGTCGGGCAGACGATGGCAAATTCAGCGCCCTTGACGCGCCCGGCACGCTGGCCAACGCGTTCGTTGCCGCTGTCGTAGAGCGTGGTGCCGATGTCTTTGAGCAGTGCGTCGGTCTGTTGGCGGCCGAGCTGGGCATTGAGCGCATTGAGGTCCGGCAGGCGCACCAGTATCAGGGTGCCAGTGGAGCCGAATTGATCGCCCTGCAGTGCCTCACGCAAGTGCGACAGAAAATATTCTCGGCTGGACAGGCCGGTGACTGCATCGAGGTTGACTTTTTTGCGCAGCGCCTCGAGGCGCGCCGCTTCTTCGTTGAACATGGCTTTGAGCCGGCTCACCATTTCGTTCATGGCGTGCGCCACGCTTCTGAGCTCGGGCGTGCGGGGTTCGGTAATGGTCAGGAACCGACGCTCGGCAATGGCTTTGGCCTGCCCCACCACCTCGCCCAGCGGCCGGGTGATGATGCGCATCAGCAAGGTGCCGACCATGCCCGTGATGGCTGCGCCGATCACAAACCAGAGCAACAATTCAACGGTGCCGTCCCACAGGCTTTGGTAGGCATAGCTGTCCTGGCTGGCCAGCGTCAGCGTGCCGTATTGGTTCCAGCCGTCCTGAATCAGGGCCTGCCCCGGCGTGGTGTGGATGGGAATCAGCTTGACGAACCAGTCTGGCGCACCCACTTGTTGGCTGGTGGCCACGCGCTCGACCAGGGTCTGTCCGGTGGGTGAGACGATACGGATAAAGCGGTAGTGGCCGACATCAAACTGCGCCGCCACCAGCAGCCCGACCAGGGTCTCGTCTTTTTCCAGCTGCGTCAGCGACAACGCCAGCGCCGTGGCGTTGTCGATGTTTTTGACTTGCAGTTGCTGCTCCAGGTAATGTCGTGCCGAGAGCACACTGACGATCATGCTGCCACCAAAAGCGATGGTCATGACCAGGGTGATGGCAATCCAGAGTTGTTTGATGAGGGACATGGTGGGCTCGCTTGGTATTTAACTGGGAGATTAACCGGGAGATATTCAGAGACCTTCCTGGCGCATGCGGTCAAGCACGTCGCGCCAGCGCGACAGGCGTGTGGTGGGGTCGGCGGAGGAGGCGGAGGCCCCGCCCACCCACAGGCCGTCACCGTTGAAGCTGAATACGGGGGTCAGGTCAGGGCGCTGGGAGGCAGGGCGCACGCTGCTGATCAGGTTGTCCAAAATTTGCGGTTCTGCCGTGGGCTGCGGGTAATAGCCCAGCACCATGTGCGCAATGGATGCCATTGAACCGCTTTTGGCCCGCACATAGATCAGGCGCAGGTTTTCGTTGCCAATGCCCAGCATTTGCAGGGTGATGTATTTGGCAATGGAAAAGTCTTCGCAGTCGCCGGCGCCACGGCCCATGAACTCAAGTGGGGTGGCCCAGTAGTCTGTTGTTTGCCACACTTCAATATCGTCTTTAAACAAAATGCGCCGGTTGAAAAATGTGTTGACTCTGTTGAGCTTGTCCTGATCAGGCAGGGCGCGCGATTCTTCCATCAGTTGGCGCCAGGCGGCCACGGTTTCGGCAGCGTGGGTGCCATAACGCTGCTGTGCCAGGGATTGCGTTTTGTCAAGATCAGGGGCGGCGAACGAGGTTACAAAGAGTAACGACAATCCCAACAAAAACCCCCACGCGTTTCTGCACGAGTCGCGCGGGCTGGGCGTCCCGGTGAGGTGTGCAGGAATGGCAATCATGTGCGAAAGGTTTTGGAAAAAATTCCAAAACACGTCATAATAATTTTTCGTACATGCGTACCCAGGTACATTTTTTCAAATTGTTACGAAAATTAATTGGAGGTTTTATGAATTCTAAAGATAAAAAGTTTTCCTTGTTGGCGCTCGCTGTGCTTTTGACCTTGGGCGCTCAGGCGCAAACCTTGCCCGATCCTATGGTGCAGGCAGTTCGCAAGGCGGTGACGACCAACCCCGAGGTGCAAGCGCGCTGGAATGGTTTCAAGGCAGCCGGCAACGAGCGTGACGTGGCGCGCGGTGGTTATTTCCCCAAGATTGATCTGACCGCTACCACCGGGCGTGAGGAGCGTGATACGCCACTGAACGACTATGGTACCTACAACTTCAATGCTGCGCAGCTCACCCTGAACCAGATGCTGTTTGATGGCATGTTCACTGCCAATGAAACCAAGCGCCTGGGTTATGCCAAGCTGACGCGTTACTACGAGCTGCTGGAAGCCTCCGAGACGGCGGCCCTGGAGGCTGTGCGGGCCTATGCCGATGTGGTGCGCTACCGTGAGTTGGTGGATGCGGCCACGCAAAATTATGTGGAGCACAAACAAACCACCCAGCAAGTGGAAGAGCGCGCCAACGCTGGCGTGGGCCGCCGGGTGGACGTTGAGCAGGCCAACGGCCGTTTGGCCTTGGCCGAGTCCAACTTGCTGGTCGAGTTGACCAACCTGCACGATGTGAGCGCGCGCTATCTGCGTGTGGTGGGTGAAAAGCCGCCAGCCAGTCTGCCAGCTTTACCCGAGCCGTTCAAGCTGGGAACAATGCCCGATTCCACCACCGCCTTGATGCGCGATGGCCTGCAGGGCAGCCCGACCCTGAATGCTGCGGTTGAGAACGTGCGCGCCTACAAAACGGCCATCGAATCCAGCAAGGCGGCTTACTTTCCGCGTCTGGACTTGCGCGCCTATGCCAGCAATGACAACAACACAGGTGGCATCAGTGGTGGCACGCGGGTCAATGGCATTGAACTGGTGTTGAATTACAACCTGTTCCGTGGCGGTGCCGACAAGGCACGGGAGCGCCAGGCGGTGGACCAGAGGGAGCAAGCACGCGATCTGCAAGAAAAAGCCTGCCGCGATGTGCGCCAGACCCTGTCCATTGCCTACAGCGATGTGCGCAGCCTGAACGAGCAACAGAAGTACATGGACCAGCACCGTCTGGCGACAGAAAAATCGCGCGAGGCTTATCGCCAACAGTTTGACATTGGCCAGCGCACGCTGCTGGACTTGCTGGACAGCCAGAACGAGTATTTCGAGGCCACGCGTTCTTACATCAATTCGCGCCACAACCAGGCCACAGCGCAGGCGCGCACGCTGGCCGGCATGGGCCAGTTGGTGTCAACCGTGGGTGTCAAGCGTGAAGACCTGCCGAGCGCGCAGGATGCGGGCCAGGACCGTGCTGGTATTGACCCCGGCGAGTTGTGCCCAATCGAAGAAACCCTGGTTGATACCATGGACAAGATCAAGGCGCAGACCGTGATTCCGCAGCGTGCGCGTGCCGCTACGCCAGCACCTCAGGCGGCTGCACCTACCAAGGTGAGCCTGGCGGCCGATGCGCTGTTTGACTTTGATAAGTCTGTGCTCAAGGTTGGCGGCGCGGCCAAACTCGATGAGTTGGTGGCAAAAATCAAGGGCATGCAGCTTGATGTCGTGATTGCAACGGGGCATACCGATAGCGTTGGCAGTGACGCGTACAACCAGCGCTTGTCTGTGGCGCGCGCCGAAGCGGTGAAAGCTTATCTGGTGAGCCATGGCGTGGATGTCAAGCGCGTGCGGGCCGTTGGTAAAGGAGAAACCGAGCCGGTAGCTGATAATGCCACCGCTGCGGGTCGTGCCAAGAACCGCCGGGTGGACGTGTCGGTGCAGTCGCTGGTACCTGCCAAGTAAAAGCTGGCCTGGCCGTTGCGCCAGGCGGGTGGCATATCAAATCACAGGCCCGTTGGGGCCTGTGTTGTTTTGCCAGTCAGTTCAACAGCGGTGTATCGGGAAGTTCATTGGGGTTGCCTTGCCCGGATTGCAGCGCAAAGTGATGTTGCAATAGCGCAGACACTTCTTGCACCGCTTGCGTCAAACCACCTTCAAAATCACCGGCCTTGAAAGCCGTGCTCATGCTTTTCACCAGGCGTGGCCAGGTGCCGGGGGCAACCCGTTCATTCAAACCCCGGTCAGCCACAATTTCCATGCGACGTTCCGCCAGCAGCAGGTAAATCAGCACGCCGTTGTTTTGCGCGGTGTCCCATACCCGCAGCTTGCCAAATAGGGCCAGCGCCCGTTCATGCGTGATGTGCGCCATGTTGGCAGGCTGCCACAGGTAGCTCAGTGGCAAGCTGGCCTCAACGTAGATGCGTATCTCACCGCTGTGCCCAGCTTCGCTGTGCGCTACTTGAGAAGCCAGTTTTTGCAGCAGTGCAGGCGGGACGGCGCGCTGGGCTGCGCTGTCGCTTTGCCAACGGTGTTTAAAAACCCGGATCAAACGTGTCCACATTACCAGTCTCCCGAGGCGCCACCGCCGCCAAAATCGCCACCACCGCCAGAGCCAAAGCCGCCGCCAAAGCCACCCCCACCACCCCCTCCGAAGCCGCCGCCATGGCCCCAGCCCGCGTTGCTGCCGCCACGATGCCATCCGCTGCCGCGTTTGCTCGGTGTGTTTTGCAGCAAGGTAAAGATCATGGCGGCCACCCCCGCCAGGCCGGCCATCAGCAAACTGGCTGTGAGCACCATGGCAATGACACCGGCCACGCCGCCAGTGGCCACGGCGCCCAGTCGGTTGCCCAGGATGTTCCTGGTGACCGCACCGATCACCGGTACGGCAATGAACATGAAGATACCCAGTTCCATCCAGTCAAAGCCGCCAGCTGGCTGACTGGCTGCTTGGGACGGTGCGGGCAAGGCCTCGCCGCTGATCAGCCCCATGATGCGCGTGATGCCGGTATCGATCCCGCCAGCGTAGTCGCCCTGCTTGAAGCGCGGTGTGATTGCCTCGTCAATGATGCGTTTGGCTGCCAGGTCGGGGATGGCGCCTTCGAGTGTTTTGGCCACTTCAATACGCAGCTTGCGGTCTTGCACGGCCACAATCAGCAGCAAGCCATCGCCAATCTCCTTGCGGCCAATTTTCCAGCTGTTGGCCACGCGGTTGGCGTAGCTGGCAATGTCCTCAGGCTGTGTGCTCGGCACCAGCAATACCACCACTTGCGAGCCGCGTGCTTGCTCAAACGTGGTTAATCTGGCCTCAAGGGCCTCGCGCTGGGCGGTGGACAAGGTGCCCGCAGTGTCCACCACATGACCGCTCAAGGTCGGCACAGCTTGTTGTGCCTGGGCTGTGCCCAAGCCAAAAAGGCACAGCAGCAACAGCGGCCAAAGCCACCGGGCGCCCGGCAGCTTGAAGCGCATCAGCCGCAGCAGAACCATCATTTTTTGTTGAAATCAACCACGGGTGGCGTTGAAATGGCGGTTTCGTTTTGCACTGCAAAGTTCGGCTTGGGCGCGTAGCTGAATACCATGGCGGTCAGGTTGCTCGGAAAGCTGCGCGCCAGCACGTTGTACTCCTGCACCGCCTGAATGTAGCGGTTGCGCGCCACGGTAACGCGGTTCTCGGTGCCTTCAAGCTGCACCCGCAAATCGCTAAAACCCTGATTGGCCTTGAGGTTGGGATATTGCTCAGACACCATCATCAAGCGGCTCAGTGCCGAGCCCAGCTCACCCTGCGCCGCCTGGAACTTGTTGAACGCCTCGGGGTTGTTCAGGGTTTCAGGCGTGACCTGGATCGACGTCGCCTTGGCCCGCGCTTCGATCACCTTGGTCAGCGTTTCCTGCTCGAAAGCCGCTTCGCCCTTGACGGTGGCGACAATGTTGGGTACCAGGTCGGCACGGCGCTGGTACTGGTTGAGTACCTCGCTCCAGGCCGATTTGGTTTGCTCATCGAGCCGCTGAAAGTCGTTGTAGCCGCAGCCCGTCAACATCAGGGCCGTCATCAAAAATAAAAACCAGCGTTTCATAAATACCTCCACAAGAAAATGAATATATCAGCCAAAGTGGTCAGCCCCTAATATGAGTTCATGGACTTGAGCCACAAGATGTTGTGTGGCTTGCTATTTTCCCAGTATGGGAAATAGCTTGACCAAGCCGTCAGCCATCACCTCAACCGCCAGCGCTGCCAGAATCAGTCCCATGAGCCGGGTCATGACATTGATGCCGGTTTTGCCCAGGCCGCGCGCAATCGGGTTGGCCAGCGAAAAACACAAGGCGGTGGCCAGGGCAATCACCACGCCATAACCCACCAAGGTGCCCAGTTGCCAGAAAGACTTGGCCTTGTCGGCATAAATCACCACCGTGGACATGGTGGCCGGGCCGGTGAGCAACGGGATGGTCAAGGGCACCACGGCAATGCTGGCACGGGCGGCGGCGTCATGCATTTCTTCCTCGTTGGATTTGGCCTCGGCCGGTTGGGCGTTGAGCATGGCCAGCGCGGATGTCAGCAGCAGCATGCCGCCGCCAACCTGAAAACTGGCCAGCGAGATGCCAAAAAAATTAAGGATGTGCAGCCCCATCAGGGCGCTGGTGGCGATCACCACAAAGGTACTGAACGAGGCAATCCAGATGGTGCGGTGGCGCTGCTCGGGGGTGAAATCCTGGGTGTAGTGAATAAAAAATGGAACGATCGCCAGCGGATTCACAATGGCCAGCAAGGTGACGAGGGGTTTCAAGTCCATGGGTTTGTTGCCTCGAAAGGGGAGCCGCTTCAGCGCGCCGAGCGCTCCAGGTAGCGCTTGCGCCAGAAAAACACCACCAGGCCAGCGGCCGTGAGCCCCATAGCCAGCACGGTCAACCAAAAACCGTTGGAACGGTGCAGCAGCGGGATGAAGTCAAAATTCATGCCAAAAATGCCGGCAATCAGATTGAGCGGTAGAAAAATGGCGGTCAGCACGGTGAGCGTGCGCATGATCTCGTTGGTGCGATGGCTTTGTGCATTGAAGTGCATCTGCACCGTAGTTTCGGCGTTTTGCTCCAGCCGTTGCACGTGGCGCAACACGCGCTCTATGTGTTCCAGCACGTCACGGCTGCGCACTTGCAACAGATCGTGTTGGTGTTGGTTCAGTTGCGCTTCGGTCTCGGGCCAGGTTTTCAGGGCTTCTATCCAGTCTTGCACGGCAGCGCGCTGGTCTTCGCAAATTTCGTCCAGGTGGTGCAATGACAAGCGGGCACCGAGCAGGGCGTTCCAGTTGTTGAAGCGGCTTCTGGGGTTGAGCAGCTCGGCCTGCCAGTGGTCAAGCTGCTGGCTGAGTTCGCGGCGCAAGGCCAGGTAGCCATCCACCATCTGGTTGACGATGCGCAGCATCAGGTCAGCGGGGTTGGCTGGAATGCCGCGCGCCCCGGTGGAGCGGCTGTCGGGTGTGCCTGGCGCCACAGTGTTGTGAACATCGCTACCGCTGGCGGCCAGGAGGCGGGTGGCGTAGGCATCGCGCAGGCTGTGGCCGGTGGGGTGGACCGTGAGCAGGACACGGTCAAACACCACAAACCCGACCGGGCTGGTCTCGATGCGTCGCAAGATGGGCGGACCACCACGCGCCGGCAAGTGGTTCAGTGGCTGGCCGGCGGGTGTTTCTGATGGGGCGCTGGTGGCTGCCAAGCCGCGAAATACCAACAGGTCATATTGCGAGGTGAAGTCAAAGCGGGAAGGCAGTTGCGCATTCAGCAAGTCCGAGAGGTGAAGGTCCAGTAATTCCTGTTTGCACAGGGTTTGCAGCGCGGCCTGAAGCGACATTTGCAGATGTTCAAGCTCGGCGCGTGTACACGATAGCCACAAGTAGCCGGGTTCCGGCAGTAGCAGGCCAGTCAGGACCTCAGGTAGCTCGCCAGAGGGGGTTTCCGTGACACGGCTGCCGTTGATAGAGAAGATTCGCATGGCACCTGGCGCGGTTTAAAGTGAGTAAAAAAAGGCGCTGCCTGTGCTGATGAAGGCAATGGTGACTATTTTTGAAGCAACCTGGCGGCGTCGCGGGCGAAATAGGTCAGGATGCCATCGGCCCCGGCGCGCTTGAAGGCCAGCAGGCTTTCCATCATCACCGCGTCATGGTCGAGCCAGCCGTTTTGGGCAGCGGCCTTGAGCATGGCGTATTCGCCCGACACCTGGTAGGCAAAGGTGGGCACCTTGAAGGTGTCCTTGACGCGGCGCACCACGTCCAGATACGGCATGCCGGGCTTGACCATCACCATGTCGGCCCCTTCGGCAATGTCCATGGCCACTTCGCGCAGCGCTTCGTCGGAGTTCCCCGGGTCCATTTGATAAACTTTTTTGTTGCTCTTGCCGAGGTTGGCGGCCGAACCCACGGCATCGCGAAACGGGCCGTAAAAGGCGCTGGCGTACTTGGCACTGTAGGCCATGATGCGGGTGTGAATGAAGTGGTTGGCCTCCAGGGCGTGGCGGATGGCGCCAATGCGGCCGTCCATCATGTCGCTGGGCGCCACCATATCGACGCCGGCAGCGGCATGCGACAGGGCTTGTTTGACCAGCACTTCGACGGTTTCATCGTTCATGATGTAGCCGTCCTCGGCCGGGTCTGGGCTGGGCAAGCCGTCCTGACCATGGCTGGTGAAGGGATCCAGTGCCACGTCGGTCATCACGCCCAACGCCGGGAACTCTTTTTTCAGTGCGCGAACCACGCGCGGCACCAGGCCGTCGGGGTTGAACGCCTCGCGGCCGTCCGGTGTTTTCAGGTGCTGCTCGATCACCGGAAACAGCGCCATGAATGGAATGCCCAGTTTGACGCAGTCTTCGGCCACGGGCAGCAGCAGGTCGAGGCTCAGGCGCTCCACGCCTGGCATGGAGGACACCACCTGGCGTTGTTGCTGGCCATCGACCACAAACACGGGGTAAATGAAATCATGGGCTGAGAGGGCGTGCTCGCGCACCAGGTTGCGGGTAAAGCTGTCGCGACGCAGGCGGCGGGGCCGGCCTTGGGGGAAAGAGGGATAGTGGGTCATGGTTAAATCAACTCATAAAAAATATTTTTGTCATCGTAACGACATTTTTTTTGCCCTTTGCTTGAAAAAGTTATTTTTTTTTGTTAAATTACGACCCGAGCAGTTTACTGCTCCCCGCTTTTCCTCCCTGAGCGGGGCCTTGATGTGTGACAGCAAATAGGCTTACCACCCCAGCCCTTGTGCTGGGGTTTTTTTTACAAGTTCAAAACGGCGTGGCTGCGTGTGACGTGGCCAGTGCAGGTTCCTTCAAGTGATTAGCGTGAAAGCAAATTGTCATTGCGAGGCGCGCAGCGCCGTGGCAATCCATGCAATCCGGAGCGATGGATTGCCGCGCTTCGTGCGTAATGACGGACTTTTTTCATATTTTTGGTGGCTTTGCAGTCGTAAAAACTGGATGGACAACATGCTCTGGATCAAGTCTCTTCACATTGTTTTTGTCGCCAGTTGGTTCGCCGGCTTGTTTTACCCACCACGCATTTTTGTGAATCTGGCTATGGTGCCAGCTGATTCAGTGGCCGAGCGTGACTGTTTGTTGCTGATGGCGCGCAAGTTGCTGCGCTTTATGACCGTCATTGCCATCCCGGCCGTGATCCAGGGCGTCTGCCTGGTCGTGCTGAAGCCTTTCTGACACCGTATGCCGATGCACAAGACTTCGGCATGGCCCTTGGCACTGGTTTATGCGGGCCTGATTGTTTACGCCAGTCTTTTTCCATTTGACAATTGGCGTGACCAAGGCGTCGCGCCGTGGTTTTTTCTGACCGCGCCGCTGCCTAAATACTGGACCGTGTTTGATGTGGTGGCCAATCTTTTGGGCTACATGCCCCTGGGGTTTTTCCTGGTGCTCAGCGCGCTGCGTACCGGGCGCCCACGTTACGCTTTGCGCTGGGCCATGTTGGCTGCATCGGTGTTGTCGCTGCTGATGGAGTCGCTTCAGGTCTATCTACCCAACCGGGTGCCTTCCAATCTTGATCTGATGCTCAACATGGCGGGCGGGGCACTGGGCGCTCTGAGCGCCTGGATTCTGGAAAGAGTGGGTGCCTTGCAGCGCTGGAGCCGTTTCAGGGCACAGTGGTTTGTCGCTGACGCGCGTGGCGGCCTGGTGCTGCTGGCCCTGTGGCCGCTGGCTTTGTTGTTTCCCACGTCCATTCCATTGGGTTTGGGTCAAGTCGCGGAGCGGCTGGAAGCAAGGATCATCGATCTGCTGGCAGATACCCCGTTTCTGGACTGGTTGCCGGTGCGCGAGACCGAGTTGCAACCCTTGTTGCCCTCGGTGGAGTGGCTGTGTGTGCTGCTGGGCTTGTTGATTCCGTGCCTGCTGGGGTTTTGTATTATTCGCCAGGCCGGCAAACGCGCCTGGTTTTTGGGCTGGGTATGCTTTTTGGGCGTCTTGGCGACAGCGCTCAGCGCGGCCTTGAGCGTGGGTCCGGAGCATGCCTGGACCTGGCTCAACGTGCCGATCAAAGCGGCATTGGTGAGCGCGATGGTGCTGGCGCTTGTGCTGTTGTGGGTGCCGCGCCGGGCTAGTGCTGCGCTGGTTCTGCTGGCTTTGGGAGTGAGCCTGAGCTTGATCAATCAGACGTCGGTGAGCCCCTATTTTGAGCAAACCCTGTTCCTGTGGGAGCAGGGGCGGTTCATTCGATTCCATGGTTTGGCGCAGTGGCTGGGCTGGCTTTGGCCTTTTGCAACTTTGGTCTATGTGCTGAGCCTGTTATGGCGCCAGGAGTCAAAAAACTAAAATCTGGCGCATGACACATTCAACATCACCCAATTTCGCAGTTCAGTCTGACGGCACGTCAGCGCCGACCACCAGCTATTACCAGAGGCACATTTTTTTTTGCTTGAATGAGCGCAGCAATGGCGAGGCTTGCTGTGCCCAATACGATGCGACTGCGGCGTTTGAGCGTTGCAAGTTGCAAGTCAAGGCTGCGGGCTTGGCCGGACCGGGGCAAGTGCGCGTGAACAAGGCGGGTTGCCTGGACCGCTGCGCTGCCGGCCCTGTGGCGGTGGTCTATCCGGAGGCGGTGTGGTACAGCTATGTGGATGCCAGCGACATCGATGAGATCGTCGAGTCGCACCTCAAAAACGGCCAGGTGGTGCAGCGATTGCTGACGCCTGTGAACCTGGGGCGCTAGCCAGTTCTTAGTCCATTTTTCCTCTGTGGCTTGTCAAACAAGCGTCGACAGCTATTTAATTTAAAGCAATATTTCCCTCTTGACTGAAGAGGAGCGGCATTTTTATGAAAAAAATACTTTTATCCCTGATGACTGCAGTTTGCCTGTCGGCCGCCGCTCAAACCCCGCAGCCGCCTGAAATCGCGGCGCGCTCTTATTTGTTGCTGGATGTCACCGCCGACCAAATTTTGGCGCAAAAAGACATTGATTCCCCCGTCGAGCCGGCCTCCCTGACCAAACTGATGACCGCTTATCTGGTGTTTGATGCCCTGCGCAGTAAAAAACTTGACCTCAAACAAACCCTGCCAGTCAGTGAACGTGCCTGGAAAATGCCAGGCTCGCGCATGTTCATTGATCCCAAGATGAAGGTGCCGGTTGAAGATTTGCTTAAAGGCATGATTGTGCAAAGTGGTAACGATGCCACCATGGCGCTGGCCGAGGGAGTCGGTGGTTCGCTGGAGCGTTTTGTGCAACTGATGAATGAGCAGGCCAAGGCTTTGGGGATGAAAGCCACTGGCTACAAAAATCCGGAAGGTTTGACAGAAGCGGGCCATACCACCACAGCGCGTGACCTGAGTATTCTTGCGACCCGTCTGATGCGGGATTTCCCTGACTATGTGGCGTATTACGCGATTAAAAAATACCGCTATGAAGGCACGCCAGCGGCCAATGACAACAACCGTAATCTGTTGCTATTTCGTGATCCGACAGTCGATGGTTTGAAGACCGGGCATACCGAAGCTGCCGGTTACTGTTTGATTGCCACCGCTCAACGTGAAGTACCAGGACTTGGCAAGGCGGGTGCACCAACCGCTTCACCTGCGGCGCTGGGGAGTCGGCGTCTGCTGTCGATTGTGTTGGGTGCTGCGAGCGAAAACGCACGGGCCAATGAGTCTCAAAAATTGCTGAATTGGGGTTACACCGCGTTTGAAGCGGTGAAGCTGTTTGATGCCAACCAGGCTGTGGTGACGCCGGCTGTCTGGAAGGGCAAGGCGCCAACCGTGGCGCTGGGTCAGACCCGTGCCATTGTGGTGGCCGTACCCACCGGCATGGGGGCCAAGCTCAGCACCCAGGTGGTCCGACCGGAGCCAATGGTTGCGCCTTTGAACAAGGGCCAACAGGTAGGCACGCTCATGATCATCAGCGCGGGCCAAGCGGTCTCAGAAGTGCCCTTGCTGGTGTTGCAGGGGGTGGAGCAGGCTGGGTTGATAGGGCGAGCCTGGGACGCACTGCGCCTGTGGATCAAATGAAGAATAGAATTTGCGCTTGGCTACTTGACCTGATATAGTAATGGGCTTTTCGGAAGTTTCGAAGGGATTCACGTTTTTGTCAATTTCATGTTTTCAAACGTTTAGGGACGTTTAGTTTTTAGGAGGCTCAATGCCAACCATCAATCAGTTAATCCGTCAGGGGCGTGCGGTCGAAACCGTCAAGTCCAAGAGCCCGGCGATGGAAAATTCTCCCCAGCGCCGTGGTGTTTGCACCCGCGTTTACACCACCACGCCTAAAAAGCCCAACTCGGCTTTGCGTAAAGTTGCCAAGGTCCGCTTGACCAATGGCTTTGAGGTGATCTCTTACATCGGCGGCGAGGGCCACAACCTGCAGGAACACAGCGTGGTGCTGGTTCGTGGCGGTCGTGTCAAGGACTTGCCCGGTGTGCGTTACCACATCGTGCGCGGTTCGCTCGACCTGCAAGGCGTGAAAGACCGCAAGCAGTCGCGTTCCAAATACGGTGCCAAGCGCCCCAAGGTTAAATAAGCCGCAGGCTCGTTTTAATTAAATGGTGTTTGTTTGCTGCGTGGCGCAGGAAATGAACGGAGTGACCCAATGTTCGGGTCGAGTAAGTGAGAGTCTTATTTGTTAACTCTCAAGGTGTCTTTCAATAGATGCCAACTGAAGCAATAGAGGTGAAAAAATGCCACGTCGTCGCGAAGTCCCTAAACGTGAAATTCTGCCGGATCCTAAATTCGGCAATGTCGAGCTGTCCAAATTCATGAATGTGATCATGGAAGGCGGCAAAAAAGCGGTTGCCGAGCGCATCATTTATGGCGCTCTGGAGCAAATCGAAAAGAAGAATCCTGGCAAAGACCCGGTTGAGGCCTTCACCATGGCCATTAACAACGTCAAGCCTCTGGTTGAAGTGAAGTCCCGCCGCGTCGGCGGTGCCAACTACCAGGTGCCCGTCGAAGTGCGCCCGGTTCGTCGCCTGGCTTTGTCCATGCGCTGGATCAAGGAAGCCGCCCGCAAGCGTGGCGAAAAATCCATGGCCCTGCGCTTGGCCAACGAGCTGATGGAAGCCACCGAAGGTCGGGGCGGCGCCATGAAAAAGCGTGACGAAGTTCACCGCATGGCAGAAGCCAACAAGGCGTTCTCGCACTTCCGTTTCTAAAAACGTATTGCACAGCTCTCGGATGGTCTGAGAGTTGTGCACCAGGCTGCTTCCGGCGGCCTTGTCTCTCAAGATACAGATCACCTAAGGATCCATCATGGCTCGCCATACACCTATTGAGCGCTACCGCAACATCGGTATTTCAGCGCACATCGACGCTGGTAAAACAACCACTACCGAGCGCGTACTTTTTTACACCGGCGTGAACCACAAAATTGGTGAAGTGCACGATGGTGCGGCCACCATGGACTGGATGGAGCAAGAGCAAGAGCGTGGCATCACGATTACTTCTGCTGCGACCACCTGCTTCTGGAAAGGCATGGACAAGTCCTTGCCAGAGCATCGTATCAACATCATTGACACCCCCGGCCACGTGGATTTCACGATTGAAGTCGAGCGCTCCATGCGCGTGCTGGACGGTGCCTGCATGGTTTACTGTGCCGTGGGCGGCGTGCAGCCCCAGTCGGAAACCGTCTGGCGTCAGGCTAACAAGTACAAGGTGCCACGTCTGGCCTTTGTGAACAAGATGGACCGTACCGGTGCCAACTTTTTCAAGGTCGTGGACCAGATGAAACTGCGCCTGAAGGCCAGCCCTGTGCCCATGGTGATCCCGATTGGCGCTGAAGAAAACTTCACCGGCGTGGTCGATCTGATCAAAATGAAAGCCATCATCTGGGATGAGGCGTCGCAAGGTATGTTGTTTGATTACCGCGAGATACCGGCTGAACTGCTTGCACTTGCCAAGGAATGGCGTGAAAAGATGGTTGAGGCTGCCGCTGAAGCCAACGAAGAACTGATGAACAAGTACCTTGAAGAAGGTGATTTGTCTGAGGAAGAAATCAAGTTCGGTATTCGCACGCGAACCATCGCCAGCGAAATCCAGCCGATGTACTGCGGCTCTGCTTTCAAGAACAAAGGCGTACAGCGTATGCTCGATGCCGTGATTGAATTCATGCCATCGCCGGTGGATATTCCGCCAGTCAAAGGCATGGACGAAGATGAAGCTCCTGTTGTGCGGCAAGCCAGCGACTCAGAGAAATTCTCTGCCTTGGCATTCAAATTGATGACCGACCCGTTCGTCGGCCAATTGACTTTTGTGCGTGTGTACTCGGGTGTGTTGACCAAGGGTGACACGGTCTATAACCCGATTCGCGGCAAGAAAGAGCGTATTGGTCGTATCGTCCAGATGCACGCCAACAAGCGTGAAGAAGTGAGCGAAATTGTTGCGGGCGACATTGCTGCCTGTATCGGTTTGAAGGATGTGACCACCGGCGAAACCCTGTGTGATCCAAACGCCATCATCATGCTGGAACGCATGGTGTTCCCCGAGCCCGTGATTACCCAGGCAGTTGAGCCAAAAACCAAGGTTGACCAGGAAAAAATGGGCATTGCCCTGCAGCGTCTGGCGCAAGAAGATCCGTCGTTCCGTGTCAAGACCGATGAAGAATCCGGTCAGACCCTGATCGCCGGTATGGGCGAGCTTCACCTCGAAATTATTGTTGATCGCATGAGGCGTGAGTTTGGTGTGGAAGCCAATGTGGGCAAACCCCAAGTGGCTTACCGCGAAACTATCCGCAAGACCATTGAAGATGCCGAGGGCAAGTTTGTTCGTCAGTCCGGCGGCAAGGGCCAATACGGTCACGTGGTGCTGAAGATTGAACCCAATGAGCCAGGCAAGGGCATTGAGTTTGTGGATGCGATCAAGGGCGGTGTGGTGCCACGTGAGTACATTCCTGCCGTAGAAAAAGGCATTCATGAAGCTGTTACGCAAGGTGTGCTGGCTGGCTACCCGGTGGTGGATGTCAAGGTGACACTGCACTTTGGTTCTTACCACGACGTGGACTCGAATGAACTCGCGTTCAAGATGGCTGCGATCTTTGGTTTCAAGGAAGGCTGCCGCAAGGCCAACCCGGTGATTCTTGAGCCGATGATGGCGGTCGAAGTGGAAACACCAGAAGACTACGCTGGCAACGTGATGGGCGATCTGTCCTCACGTCGCGGCATGGTGCAGGGCATGGAGGACATGGTGGGTGGCGGTAAAGCCATCAAGGCTGAAGTGCCGCTGTCTGAAATGTTTGGCTATTCCACCACGCTGCGCTCGATGTCGCAAGGCCGTGCCACTTACACCATGGAATTCAAGCACTACACGGAAGCACCGCGCAATGTGTCTGAAGCCATCATGGCGGCAAGGGCTAAGTAACAACCTGAAACCTTGGGGTTAGACCACTCGCGCAGCGATGTGCTCTGCCCCCAACTGATTAAAAGTATCTGTCTGCGATTTCGCACCCCAAGCTGCCCGTGGCAAGGGACAAAGTGACGAACTGCAAACATTAAACCAACTCACGGGTATTGCTCTTTTAAGGAACTGAAATGGGAAAAGAAAAATTCACGCGCACCAAGCCTCACGTCAACGTGGGCACCATTGGTCACGTTGACCACGGCAAAACCACGCTGACAGCGGCCATCA
>PHCO01000263.1 GCA_002842265.1 Betaproteobacteria bacterium HGW-Betaproteobacteria-18
AACCCAGGCCACTGGCCACCAGATCAAACAAGCGTTTCGCGATCAACGCAAGGCCTCTTTCACTGCCGCGACCACCCGAGCCACAACAGTCTCGGTCATAAGCGTATAGATCGGCAACGAAAGTGTGCGCTCGTAAATGCGCTGGCTCACCGGGAACATGTCAGGTGTGAGTTTGTAGGTGTCGCGCCAGTACGGCTGCAGATGCAGCGGAATGTAATGCACACTGCACCCAATGCCCTGCGCATACAGGCGTTCAATGAACTGATCGCGCCCCACCGTGACCGAATCATCCAATTGGATCACGTACAAATGCCACGAGTGAACATCACCCTTGGCCGACTGGGGCGGACAAATGATCGGCAAGTCGGCAAAGGCCGCGTCATACAGGGCAGCAATCTGTGCGCGCTTTTGCTGGAACGCATTAGCCTTCCTGAGCTGGTGAATGCCCATTGAAGCCGCAATATCCGTCATGTTGTACTTGAAGCCCGGCGCCACAACTTCGTAATGCCAGCTTGGTGCCTTGGCGGTAAAGCGGTCAAAAGCATCGCGGTTGATGCCGTGCAGGCGCATGACGCGGGCGCGTTTCGCAACCTCGGGGTTGCGCGTCACCAGCATGCCGCCTTCACCTGTCGTGATGGTCTTGTTGGCATAAAAGCTGAACACCGTCACGTCACTGTCGAGCGTGCCCACCAGCTTGCCGCTGCAGGTGGTGGGCAGCGCGTGAGCCGCGTCCTCCATGACACGCAAGCCATGCTTGCGCGCCACAGCCAGCAGCGCATCCATGTCGGCAGCGCGACCCCCAAAATGCACCGGAATAATCGCCTTTGTGCGCGGCGTGATGGCCGCCGCTACCGCCGCCACATCAATGCAGAGCGTTTTGGCATCCACATCCACAAACACCGGGTCAGCACCCAAATAACGAATGATCTCCGCCGTGGCCGTAAACGTGTGGGTGGTGGTGATGACCTCATCACCCGGCTCAATGCCAAGCGCCTCCAGGCCCAGGTGCAGCCCGGCGGTAGCCGAATTAACGGCAATAGCCTCTACACCGCCGCCCAAAAACTCTGCGAAGTCGGCCTCAAACTGTTTGGTCTTCGGGCCGGTGGTGACCCAGCCGGAACGCAGAGCGCTCACCACTTCAGCGATTTCTTCCTCGCCGATTTCAGGGAGTGCGAAGGGTAAAAATGATTGGTTCATGGTTTTTGTATGAAGCACAGGACATGGGTACGTAGCAGCGACAGCGCATTAAACACGCCGTACATTGCTGGGTGAATTCGCACAACCCGGCGCGAAATCGGCGGCGCCAGTGTGACCCTGCGGACGCTGATGCGGCCCTGCGGAAATAATTCACGCACCCGCTTGAGCGGTACACCACGCACGTCAGGATTGGAGGGGTTATTGAACGTGAAGTCGTACCAAAGCACCCCGCCACCCGGACGAACCCAGCGCCACATGGCATCGGCTATGCGGCTCTGCAACGCATCATCAAGAATTGAACTGAATACAGTGGATTGATAAACAATGTCGAATGAAGCTTGCTCAAATGGCAACGTCGACGCATCACCCGGAAAAAGCCTGACAGCCTGAGGAAGCACGTGCCGTGCTTGCTCAGCCCGCTCAGGCAATAGTTCGTTGCCGACCAGATTCTCTGGCTTTGCGCCGAGCAGCAACAACTCCTGCAGGTTAGAGCCACTACCGCATCCAATCTCAAGCACATCCACACCAGCCAAGTCGGCTATGCCCTGCGCCTTCAGCAGTGACACAAGCGCGCGCTGCCGTTCTTGCGTACCGGCAATCACCTCCGGATTAAACCGGGCATACCGGCCACCAACCACGGCTTTACGTCGCTCATAGCGTTCAGCGATTTTTTCGATTTCGTTCTGCATGGTGACTACTCATTTGTTTCTGCAATTTCGTGCAAAAAAAGCTTTGCCAGTATCCGATAGGTCTGCTTCTTCAAAATAAATTCTCTGCCAGCCTGGCCCATTGCAGCTCGTTCGTCTGCCGAAATATTTGCCAGCCGAAGCACCGCTTGCGCCACCGCAGCGGCATCTCCCGGCGCCACAGTGAAGCCACATCCTGCTTCGGCAACCGGATCATTGCCCGCCTCAATGGCCATGACAACCGGCTTGCCGGCCATCATGTAGTCCATCAGCTTGTTGGGCGAAATGCCGAAGCGGAAAAGTGGCTCTGGCAATAACCCAATATACGCAATGTCCACAGCCGCCAGAAACCTCGGCACGGTCTGCTTGGGCACCGATGGCAACATCGTCACATTCGTCAAGCCCTCCTGTGCTACGCGTTCCTGTAACCGGTCGCGCTCCGGACCGGTGCCCACCAGCACAATCTGCGCCTTGCCCTTTAATTGATGTGCGGCATCCAGCAGCACATCCAAAGCGTTGGCCAAACCAAAGGTGCCCGCATAACCCACCAGCGGCAAACCTGTGGCCCGCAAGCTATCGAGGCGCAACCGAACTTCAGGCGGCAGTGATTCAGGTTGCGCCCACTCTTCTTCGTCCACACCATTTGGCACATACGCAAACTTGTGCGCGGCCATACCGCGCGATTGCATGTAACTCAAAGTTTTGGGCAGCATCGAAACGACGGTGTAGGCATGACGGTACGCATAATCTTCGGCCATTTGCACCCACATGATGAACGGGTGCCACTTGGACATGCCTCCCAGTTCCATCGGCGACAGGGGCCACAGGTCGTGCACCTCGAACACCAGTTTGGCGTTGGCGAGCTTGGCGATGCGCTGCGCGGGCCAAATGTCCATCGGGTAGGTGCTGGAGGCAATCACCACATCGGGCTTAAATTCGCGCGCCAGTCTGCGCGCATCGTGCCATAACGCCCATAGGAAAGACAGCATGTTTTTCACCCGGCCAACGCCATTGCCCTGGTAAGCAGGCGTGGCGTACCAGCGGTAATCAATGCCCTCAATGTTTTCGTCCAGCACAGCACCTTCCAGCTTGGGCTGATTGGCCCGAATGTGCGAATGCGAGGCGGCCACAATCTGCACCTTGTGCCCGGCGCGCACCCATTCGCGCGCCAGGTAAAACGGGCGGAACTCCATG
>PHCO01000020.1 GCA_002842265.1 Betaproteobacteria bacterium HGW-Betaproteobacteria-18
GACGCTGCCCGATAAGATCGTGCTCAAGCCTCTGCCAGGCTTGCCGGTGGTGCGCGATCTGATTGTCGACATGACGCTGTTTTTCAAGCAGTACCACTCGATCAAACCCTACCTCATCAACGACAGCCGCCCGCCGGAAAAAGAGCGCCTGCAAAGCCCGGAGGAGCGGGAAGAACTCAACGGGCTGTACGAGTGCATTTTGTGCGCCAGCTGCTCAACCAGCTGCCCGGTGTTCTGGTGGAACCCTGATAAATTCGTCGGCCCGGCTGGTTTGTTGCAAGCCTACCGTTTTATTGCCGACAGCCGCGATGAAGCCACCAGCGAACGCCTGGATAACCTGGAAGATCCCTACCGTCTGTTCCGCTGCACCAGCATCATGAATTGTGTCGATGTCTGCCCCAAAGGCTTGAATCCCACCAAGGCGATTGGCAAGATCAAAGAGTTGATGGTGCGTCGCGCCATCTGATGCCGCTGATATGCAAACACCAGGCATGGATGCCACCGACGAACTCGTCGATGAAAGAGTGCTGAGCAAGCTCAGGTGGCGTTGTCGCCGGGGCTTGCTCGAGAACGATATCTTTATCGGGCGATTCTTCAATAGGTTTGCATCCACGCTCACTGTCAAGCAGGTGCAAGGTCTGAACGCTCTAATGGATTTAAGCGATTCTGACCTGCTGGATTTGCATCTTGGGCGTAAAACTTTGGCTCAATTGGATGCAAATCTGGTTCGGGACGAAGTCTGCGAAGTTTTAAGTATGTTGAAACAACCACCTGAAAGGTCAATATGAAGCTAGCTGAAAATAAAGCCACCCTGTCGTTTAGCAATGGCAGCCCCAGCGTCGATTTGCCGGTTTACCAGGGCACGGTCGGCCCGGATGTGATCGACATTCGCAAGCTCTATGGCCAGACCGGCATGTTCACGTACGATCCGGGTTTTTTGTCCACCGCCTCGTGCCAGTCTTCCATCACCTACATTGATGGCGACAAGGGTGAATTGCTGTACCGCGGCTACCCTATTGAACAACTGGCCAAACAGTGCGATTACCTCGATACCTGTTATTTGTTGCTCAATGCCGAGTTGCCCAATCTTCAGCAGCGCCAGGACTTTCACAAGCTCATCATTGGCCACACCATGGTCAATGAGCAGATGCAGTTTTTCATGCGCGGCTTCCGTCGTGATGCGCACCCCATGGCTGTGCTGACCGGTCTGGTGGGCGGCCTGTCGGCTTTCTACCATGACAGCACCGACATCAACAACCCGGCACACCGTGAAATTGCGGCCATTCGCCTGATTGCCAAAATGCCCACGCTGGTGTCCATGGCCTACAAGTACGGCATCGGTCAGCCTTACATGTACCCGCAAAACGACCTCAGCTACGCGGGTAATTTCCTGCGCATGATGTTTGGTACACCGTGCGAAGAGTACATTGTCAACCCGGTGCTGGAACGCGCCCTGGATCGTATCTTTATTCTGCATGCTGACCACGAGCAAAACGCTTCCACTTCCACGGTGCGCCTGTGCGGTTCCTCGGGTACCAACCCGTTTGCTGCCATTGCCGCAGGTGTGGCCTGCCTGTGGGGTCCGGCACACGGTGGTGCCAACGAAGCCTGCCTGAATATGCTGGAAGACATTCAGCGTCAGGGCGGCATCGCCAAGGTGGGTCAGTTCATGGAACAGGTCAAGGACAAAAATTCCGGTGTCAAGCTGATGGGTTTTGGTCACCGTGTTTACAAAAACTACGACCCACGCGCCACCCTGATGCAGGAAACCTGCAACGAGGTGCTGTTGGAGCTTGGTCTTGAGAATGACCCCTTGTTCAAGCTGGCCAAGGCCGTTGAAAAGATTGCCCTGGAAGACGACTACTTCGTGTCACGCAAGCTCTATCCGAATGTCGACTTCTACTCTGGCATCGTCCAGCGTGCGATTGGTATCCCGGTCAACCTCTTCACCGGTGTCTTTAGCCTCGCACGTACCGTCGGCTGGATTGCCCAGCTTAACGAGATGATCAGCGACCCCGAGTACAAAATTGGCCGTCCGCGTCAGTTGTTCACGGGTTCTGTGACACGTAACGTTTTGCCAGTGGCCGAGCGTTAAATAAACTTGCGTTTAAAAAACCCGCCGGCTGGCAACAGCGGCGGGTTTTTTTACACACCGGGGATGGCGCGTCAGCCGTTTAAAATCGGCCATTCACCTAGGAAGCACCATGGGACGCACCCTTTACGACAAACTTTGGGACGAACATGTCGTCCACACCGAAGAAGACGGCACCGCGCTGCTTTACATTGATCGCCATCTGGTGCACGAAGTCACCAGCCCGCAGGCGTTTGAAGGACTGCGCCAGGCCCACCGCAAAGTCTGGCGCGTCAGCTCCATCGTGGCCACCGCTGACCACAATACCCCCACAACCGGCTGGGAACTGGGCTATGACGGCATCACTGATCCCACCAGCAAAGAGCAGGTGCTGACGCTCGATGCCAACCTCAAGGAATACGGTGCGGCCGCT
This sequence comes from Betaproteobacteria bacterium HGW-Betaproteobacteria-18, assembly GCA_002842265.1. Lineage (GTDB taxonomy): Bacteria > Pseudomonadota > Gammaproteobacteria > Burkholderiales > Burkholderiaceae_C > Rhodoferax. Next base: position 2,505 of record PHCO01000020.1, read on the forward strand.
TATTTCCCGTTCATGTCGCGGCGCCAGGGCATCGTCCATGTCATTGGCCCGGAAAACGGTGCCACCCTGCCCGGCATGACCGTTGTTTGTGGTGACTCGCACACCTCCACTCACGGCGCTTTTGGTGCACTGGCGCATGGCATTGGCACCAGCGAGGTCGAACACGTCATGGCCACCCAAACCCTGCTGGCCAAAAAAGCCAAAAACATGCTGGTACGGGTCGAGGGTATGCTGCCACGCGGCTGTGGTGGCAAGGACATCGTGCTGGCTATCATCGGCAAAATTGGCACTGCCGGTGGCACCGGCTACACCATTGAGTTTGGTGGTGCGGCCATCCGCGCACTCAGTATGGAAGGCCGCATGACAGTGTGCAACATGGCGATTGAGGCCGGTGCCCGTGCCGGACTGGTGGCAGTGGATGACAAAACCATTCAGTATGTCAAAGGTCGCCCGCTGGCCCCCGGTTACAACGCACCAAATGAACCCGCCGCTGCTGTGGAATGGGACCAGGCGGTGGCTTATTGGAAAACGCTGCATTCAGATCCAGATGCACACTTTGATGCCGTCATTGACATTGATGCGTCTCAACTGGTGCCTCAAGTGACCTGGGGGACTTCGCCAGAGATGGTACTGGGCATCAATGACCGGGTCCCTGATCCCGATCGCGAAAAAGATGCCAGCAAGCGCGGTGCGATTGAGCGCGCCCTGGCCTACATGGCACTGGAGCCGGGCAAAGCGATCAACGATCTGTATGTGGACAAGGTATTCATTGGCTCATGCACCAACAGCCGCATTGAAGACATGCGTGAAGCGGCCGCCGTTGTGAAAACATTGGGCCGAAAAGTAGCCCCGAATATCAGGCTGGCGATGGTCGTTCCCGGCTCTGGTCTGGTCAAGGAACAGGCCGAGCGTGAAGGCCTGCATGAGATTTTCCGTGCTGCTGGCTTTGAGTGGCGTGAGCCGGGTTGTTCCATGTGCCTGGCCATGAATGCCGACCGTCTGGAGCCCGGTGAACGCTGTGCTTCCACCAGCAACCGTAACTTTGAAGGCCGCCAGGGAGCCGGTGGCCGCACCCATCTGGTCAGCCCCGCCATGGCGGCGGCTGCAGCCATTCATGGCCATTTTGTCGATGTACGCAAGTTCGTCTAACCCCACCCCGAAGGACTCCACCATGAAATCATTGAGCACTTTGTTGATCGTCGCAGCATTGCTGGTATTGGTCGGTTGCAACACCGTCAAAGGCGTAGGGCAGGACCTGCAAAAAGCCGGTTCCAGCATTGAAGATGCGGCAAAAAAGAAATAAACACCATGCAAAAATTCACCTTGATCAAGGGCCTGGTCGCCCCGATGGATCGGGAAAATGTCGATACCGATGCCATCATTCCGAAGCAGTTCCTCAAATCGATTCGCAAAACCGGCTTTGGTCAAAACCTGTTTGACGAGTGGCGTTATCTGGACGCGGGCTACCCCGGACAAGACCCTGCCAGCCGTAAACCCAATCCTGACTTTGTGCTGAATCAGCCGCGTTTTCAGGGGGCCTCCATCTTGCTGGCGCGCAAAAACTTTGGCTGTGGCTCCTCGCGCGAGCATGCGCCGTGGGCGCTGGACCAGTTTGGTTTTCGCGCCATCATCGCGCCCAGTTACGCCGACATTTTCTTCAATAACAGTTTCAAGAATGGCCTGTTGCCGATCGTTCTGACTGAATTGCAAGTGTCCCAATTGTTCGATGAAGTGACGGCGTTTCCCGGCTACACCCTGACCATTGACCTTGAGCGCCAGGTCGTCATCAAACCCGATGGCGATGCGTTGCCGTTCGAGGTGCAAGCCTTTCGCAAATTCTGCTTGCTCAACGGCCTGGACGACATTGGCCTGACGCTGCGCCATGCCGACAAAATCAAGGCCTTCGAGGCCGAGCGCCTGGCGCAAAAACCCTGGCTGGCCCATACCATGCTGGCGTAAGCAGATTTATATTTAATAGTGAACTAAATGATGAAAATTGCAGTTTTGCCCGGTGACGGGATCGGTACCGAGATCGTCGCCGAGGCGGTCAAGGTTTTGAACGCGCTGGATCTGAATCTTGAAATGGAAAGCGCCCTGGTGGGCGGTGCGGCCTATGAAGCGCACGGCCATCCCTTGCCCGAAGCCACCCTGGCACTGGCCAAGCAAGCCGATGCCGTGCTGTTTGGCGCGGTGGGCGACTGGAAATACGACACGCTCGACCGCCCGTTGCGTCCCGAACAGGCCATTCTGGGCCTGCGCAAACACCTCGGGCTGTTTGCCAACTTCCGCCCGGCAATTTGCTACGAGCAGCTGGTCGGCGCCTCCAGCCTGAAGCCCGAATTGATTGCGGGCCTCGACATCTTGATCATCCGCGAATTGACCGGTGACATCTACTTTGGCCAGCCCCGTGGTCGTCGTGTCGCGGTGGATGGACACTTCCCAGGCAGTGAGGAAGCGTTTGACACCATGCGCTACAGCCGCCCTGAGATTGAACGCATTGCCCATGTGGCTTTCCAGGCGGCGCGCAAACGCAAGGCAGCGGGTTCAGAAGGGCGCGTCACCAGCGTTGACAAGGCCAATGTGCTGGAGACTTTCCAGTTCTGGAAAGACATTGTCACCGAGGTCGGCCTGCAGTACCCCGATATTGCGTTGGACCACATGTATGTGGACAATGCCGCGATGCAACTGGTGCGCGCCCCCAAAAAATTCGACGTTATCGTCACCGGCAACCTGTTTGGCGACATTCTGAGCGATGAAGCTTCCATGTTGACCGGCTCCATCGGCATGCTGCCATCGGCCTCCATGAACGCCAACAACCAGGGCCTGTTTGAACCCAGCCATGGCAGCGCACCCGACATCGCCGGCAAAGGCATTGCCAACCCCCTGGCCACCATTTTGAGCGCAGCCATGATGTTGCGCTTTAGTTTGAACCAGGCCGAGGGTGCAGACCGCATTGAAACGGCGGTCAAGGCCGTGCTGGCGCAGGGTTTGCGCACCGCAGACATCTTCAGCGTTGGCGCCACGCGTGTCAGCACACGAGAGATGGGCGATGCGGTGCTTAAAGCGTTGAAATAAAGCTGAGTTGAGGCAGTTTGATCCGAGGATTTAACCTGCATACTTGTAATAATTTTTATTAATCTGAAAAGGCAATGAGATGAAAGTTGGTAATTTGGTGGGTTTGGTGGGCTGGCGTGGCATGGTGGGCTCGGTCTTGATGGACCGCATGCAATCCGAGGGCGATTTCGCCCTGATCGAGCCCGTGTTTTTTTCCACCTCCAATGCCGGCGGCGCTGCTCCTGCTTTGGCCAAGAACGAAACCACCCTGAAAGACGCATTTGACATTGATGCCCTCAAAAAATGCGACATCATCATCAGCGCCCAAGGGGGCGACTACACCACGGCAGTATTTCCGAAGCTGCGCGCGGCGGGCTGGAACGGTCACTGGATCGATGCGGCCTCCACGCTGCGCATGAAAGATGATGCCATCATCATCCTGGATCCGGTCAACCTGCCCGTCATCAAAACCGCATTGAGCAAAGGCGGCAACAACTGGATAGGTGGCAACTGCACCGTAAGCTGCATGCTGATGGGCGTTGGCGCCTTGTACAAGGCGGGTCTGGTGGAGTGGATGAGCACCCAGACCTACCAGGCGGCCAGCGGTGGCGGTGCCCAGCACATGCGCGAATTGCTGACGCAATTTGGCACCCTCAACGCCGAAGTCAAGGCGCTGCTGGATGACCCAAAATCTGCCATTCTGGAAATTGACCGCAAGGTGATTGCCAAGCAGCGCGCCTTGAGCGCGACCGAGACCGCCAACTTTGGCGTGCCATTGGGTGGTTCATTGATTCCCTGGATCGACAAAGATCTGGGCCTTGGCAAGCAGTCGGATGAGCCCGGCTGGGGGGTGTCGCGCGAAGAGTGGAAAGGCATGGCCGAAACCAACAAGATTTTGGGCCAGGGCGCCGCCTTTGGCAGTGCCGAAACCCCGGTGGATGGCTTTTGCGTGCGTGTCGGGGCCATGCGCTGCCATAGCCAGGCGCTCACCTTCAAGCTCAAAAAGAATGTGCCATCGGCTGATATTGAAGCCATGCTCGCGGCTGACAACGCCTGGGTCAAAGTGGTGCCAAACACCCGTGAGGCGACCATCAAGGAACTCACGCCCGTAGCGGTCACGGGTACGCTCGGCATTCCGGTGGGTCGTATCCGCAAGTTGGCCATGGGGCCTGAGTATGTGGGTGCCTTTACGATTGGCGACCAATTGCTGTGGGGTGCCGCTGAGCCGCTACGGCGCATGTTGCGCATCTTGTTGCAAGCCTGAAATTCTGCTTGGAACGGTCATATTTTGTTTCATGCGGTGCATGATTTTGACAAAGGATGTTTTTGTTTCATCCATATAGAATCGTAAGCTGTCAACTGCCTTGATACCCGATGGCTCTTGGTACTTGTTGATTGAGGGTGTTGGTGCGTTCCTGTTTTTTGCAGGTTGAAAACTGGAGTCAAAAAATTGATTGCTAAGTCTTATCGATGTGAACTCACCGCTGTGGCAATTGCTGCCCTTCTGGCTCTAGGTGGAACCAATGCCCAGGCTCTGTCCCTTGGGCGGATCACGGTTCAATCTGCTTTGGGTGAGCCTTTAAGTGCTGAAATCGATATTCCGGAAATCAATGCCGATGAGGCTGCCACGCTGAAAGTCCAAATTGCTTTGCCGGCGGCTTTCAGGTCTGCGGGTATGGAGTACAGCCCGGTGCTGCCGAGTGTCAGGGTGGTCATGCAAAAGCGTTCTGATGGACGTACTTATTTGCGGTTAAGCAGCGATCGACTGGTTCAGGAGCCTTTTGTTGACCTGATCCTGGAGGCGAGTTGGAGCACCGGTCGCGTCGTGCGCGACTACACCATGCTGTTTGACCCACCCAGTTTGCGTCCGGTAGCGCAGCCCATCACGGCACCTTTGATGGAACCCAAGGTGGCCCAGTTGCCGCGTCCCGCACCGCGTTCTGAACCACTGCCTGCGCCGCCAGTTGCCCCTTCTGCTGCCCGCCAACCCGCCCTGGCTGTTGGCGTCAAACCAGCCCCGATCGTTGCCAGGAGCGGCGGACAACAGGTGATGGTTCGACCCGGTGAAACGGCCAGCAAAATAGCCATGGCCCACAAATCATCCAATGTTTCATTGGATCAAATGCTGGTGGCCATGCAGCAGACCAATCCAAAAGCTTTTATTGAGGGCAACGTCAATCGCATCAAGGCAGGAGCTATCCTGGCTTTGCCTACTGCTGAGCAGGCCAGAGTGATCACGCCAGTGCAAGCCAGTCAAATCATCATGGCGCAAAGCCAGGATTTCAATCGGTTCCGTCGTGCGCTTGCCACCAATGTGGCCGATGTCAAACAGGCGCCTGCCGAGCGCAACATCAGCGGCACCATCCAGGCGACGGTAGAAGACAAGAAATCAACAGCGCAAACACCTGATAAGTTGACTTTGTCCAAAGGTGCTGTTCAAAACGCTTCCGATTTGGAGCAATTGGCCTTGGCGCGAAATGCCGAAGCAAGTGCCAATCGGACCGCTCAGATCAGTCAAAACACAGAGGATCTCAATCAGTTGGCCAAAACAGCTGCTCTGATGGCTGCCTCAGGCGCGGCGGCCGTCAGTCTGACCGAGTCAGTTGTGCCCGCGCTCCCGACCCCGACCTCGGTGGCTGCTGTTTCTGCACCTGCGGCCCAAACTCCGGCTTCTGCCACCATGGCAGCGCCTGTCTCAGTTCCGGCGCCTGCGTCCAGTTTTCTGGATGAACTGATTGCTACCCCTTTGTTGCCAGCGAGTGCCGTTACCCTGGTCTTGTTGCTGGCAGGTTTGGGGTTTTACAAAGTCCGACAGCGCCAGAAAAAAGTACTTGTTGACAGTTCATTCATGGAAAGTAGTTTGCAACCGGAGTCATTTTTTGGCAGCAGTGGCGGCCAGAACGTAGACACCTTCAAGAGCCCGGCCCCCAGTTCTTCGGTGGCACCCACACCCAGCCAGCCTGATGCCGAGGACGATATTGACCCAGTGGCCCAAGCGGATGTTTGCCTGGCTTACGGCAGGGATGTTCAGGCTGAGGAGATTTTGAAGGATACCCTGCGTGCCCAGCCAGAGCGCTTTGCGATCCATCATAAGTTACTGGCCATTTATGCCAAGCGCCAGGATGCAAAAGCCTATGCGGCCATTGCGGCCTTGGCTTATCCATTGACCAATGGCACCGGACCACAATGGGCTCAGATTTGCGAGACTGGTCTGGCACTGGAGCCGGGCAATTCTCTGTACATGACAGGAGTTCAATCGACTTCTCTGCCACCCGTAGCCCCGATGGCGCCTGTACCCGCTGCGCCTCTGGCCGTCAAGCCTGATGTTGTTCCGGCCGATGTATCGAGCCCAGCAGGCGACAGTGCGGTTGACCTGGACCTTGATCTTGATTTTTCCATCGATGCCCCCGCGCCTGTCGTTGACGACATTCCCTCGAAAATGCTGGATTTTTGCCTGGACTCGGTGTCGCTGGATTTGGGTGACAGCAACGCCGCCGCTGAGTTGCCTTCAGATGCGAGCGCTGATCCTCTGGAATCGAAATTTGCGCTGGCCGAAGAGTTCAAAGCGAAGGGTGATGATGACGGTGCGCGTGAACTGATCAAGCAGGTTATTACCGAGGCTGATGGTGCGTCAAAGCCAAAGCACAGCGTGCGCTGAACCAATTGTGATGGCGTTCACGGATGGGAGGTAATCCACAACAACTGGTCCGTGTTGTATTGGGCATCAGTTACCACGGGGGTCATTATCAGGGTTGGCAAAGCCAGTTATCCCGTCAAACCGTGCAGGATCAACTTGAAAAAGCGCTGGCCCGTTTTGCCAACCACAGGGTTTCCACCTTGTGTGCCGGACGCACCGATGCCGGTGTTCATGGTCTGATGCAGGTGGTGCACTTTGACACCCCTTTGGACCGACCTGCAGTCTCCTGGGTTCGCGGCCCCAACGCCTTGTTACCCCGCGACATCGCCGTGCAATGGGCCAAAGTGGTGCCGAAATCGTTCCATTGCCGTGCCAGTGCGGTGTCACGCCGTTATGCCTACGTGGTGTTGCAGTCCCCGGTGCGACCCAGTGTTGATGACGGCCGGGTGGGCTGGGTCTATCGTCCCTTGCAGCTTGAGCCCATGCAGCAAGCGGCGCAACTTTTGATTGGTGCGCACGACTTCACCTCATTTCGGGCCAGCGCCTGTCAGGCGTTGTCACCGGTCAAACACATGCTGCGCATCCAGATCACGCGACGGGGCGCCTACTGGCGTTTTGAGTTTGAAGCCAATGCATTTTTGCACCATATGATTCGCAACATCATGGGCTGCCTGATCGCCATTGGAGACCAACGCCACCCCCCTGAATGGATCGGTACCGTATTGGCAGCCCGTGACCGTGATGCAGCAGCCCCCACGTTTTCACCAGATGGCCTGTATTTTTTGGGCCCCCGCTATGACCCACAATGGGGCTTGCCGGAAGATTCCCCCTTGCTGGATGGATTGCCATGAATCACCACGTCTCAAAGGTTTTGCCAGTCCTGTGCCGTACCCGTATCAAAATCTGCGGCCTTACACGCGAAGCGGATGTCGATGCAGCCGTGGCTGCCGGGGTTGATGCCATTGGCTTTGTGCTGTACGAGAAAAGCCAACGTTTTGTGTCTGCTGCCCGGGCTGCCGAGCTGGCGCGCCGACTGCCACCGTTTGTCATGCCGGTGTTGCTGTTTGTCAACGAAGAGGTTGGAAAAATTACAGTCGCTTGTGACAAGGTGCCGGGTGCCATCGCCCAATTTCATGGTGATGAATCGCCCGAGCAATGCTGGCTGGCCAGCGGGCAGGGCTTGCGCCCGTACCTGCGCGCGGCGCGGATTCCCCTGGGTAATGCGGGTGGCAGCTTTGATCTCGTAAAATTCTGTCAAGATTACTCACAGGCCCAAGCCATCCTGCTCGACGCGCAAGTTGACGGGTATGGTGGCGCCGGGCATACATTCAATTGGTCACTGCTTCCTCCAAACGTCAACGCTCACCTCGTCTTGAGTGGTGGGCTCAACGCTGCCAACGTGATCGATGGTATCAGGGTGGTGCGCCCGCGCTGTAAAACGCTGTCGGTTGACGTCAGCTCCGGGGTCGAAGTACCTGGGCAAAAAGGCATCAAGGATGCCGCCCGAATCCAGCAGTTTGTCGCCGCCGTGCGGCGTGCCGACCTTCAACTCAACGCATCCAGGCGATAACACCATCATCACCATGGCAACACTTTCCGTCATTGCGAGCAAAGCGAAGCAATCCATGACTTCTGACGGCATGGATCGCCACGTCGCTGCGCTCCTCGCGATGACGATTACTCATTAGGCCCCAATCACCATGTTTGACTACCATCAACCCGACCTGCGTGGTCACTTCGGCATCTACGGCGGCAGCTTTGCCTCCGAGACGCTGACCCATGCCATCAACGAGCTCAAGGCCGCCTACGCGAAGTACCAATTCGACCCCGAATTTGTCGCTGAATTCGAGTACGAGCTGGCGCACTTTGTCGGCCGCCCCTCGCCCGTGTACCACGCCGCGCGCATGAGCCGTGAGCAAGGCGGCGCGCAAATTTTCCTGAAGCGCGAAGACCTGAACCACACCGGTGCGCACAAGATCAACAACACCATCGGCCAGGCCATGCTGGCCCGCCGCATGGGTAAGCCGCGCATCATTGCCGAAACCGGCGCCGGCCAGCACGGTGTGGCCACGGCCACCATCTGCGCGCGTTACGGGATGGAATGCGTGGTCTATATGGGCAGCGAAGACGTCAAGCGCCAAAGCCCCAATGTCTATCGCATGAAACTGCTCGGCGCCACCGTGGTGCCGGTGACCAGCGGCAGTTGCACGCTGAAGGATGCGCTCAATGAAGCCATGCGCGACTGGGTGGCCAATGTCGATAACACCTTCTACATCATCGGCACCGTGGCCGGCCCGCACCCCTACCCGATGATGGTGCGCGATTTTCAGAGCGTGATCGGCAAGGAATGCCTGGTGCAAATGCCGGAGATGCTGAAAAGCGCTGGCTGTAAAACTGGCCAGCCCGATGTGGTGGTGGCCTGCGTTGGCGGCGGCAGCAATGCCATGGGCATTTTTCACCCCTATATTTCGCATGAAGCCACACAACTGATTGGGGTCGAGGCGTCGGGCCTGGGGCTTGACAGCGGCAAACATTCCGCGTCCATCCAGCGCGGCAGTCCCGGCGTGCTGCACGGCAACCGCACCTATGTGCTGCAAGACGACAACGGCCAGGTGACCGAAACGCACAGCATCAGCGCCGGGCTGGATTACCCTGGTGTCGGCCCCGAGCACGCCTATTTACACGACATTGGCCGCGCGCAATACGTCGGCATCACCGACACAGAGGCGCTGGAAGCCTTCCACTACCTGTGCCGCACCGAGGGCATCATCCCGGCGCTGGAGTCCAGCCACGCCGTGGCCTATGCCATGAAGCTGGCCAGGACCATGCGCGCCGACCAGTCGATTTTGGTCAACCTGTCGGGCCGGGGCGACAAGGACATCGGCACCGTGGCCGACCTCAGTCACGCCGATTTCTTTTGCCGTCCCAGTTGCCAGGGCCAATCCGTCAAGGGCGGCCTGGCCGCTGACGAAGCCATTGTGAAGGTTGTCAAATGAACCGCATTGCCACCACGTTTACCCAATTGCAAGCCCAGGGCCGCAAGGCGTTGATCCCGTTTGTCACCGCCGGTTTTCCCTTTGCCGATATCACCCCTGAGCTGATGCACGCCATGGTCGCCGGCGGTGCCGATGTGATCGAGCTGGGCGTGCCGTTTTCCGACCCCAGCGCCGACGGCCCGGTGATCCAGAAAGCCGGCGACAAGGCGCTGGCTGCCGGTGTCGGTCTGGTGCAGGTGCTGGCCATGGTGCGCGAATTCCGCCAACGCAACAGTACCACGCCGGTCGTGCTGATGGGTTACGCCAACCCGGTGGAGCGCTACAACCAGAAGCACCCGCATGCCGATGCCGCAGCGGGCAGCAGCGCTTTTGTGCAGGACGCTGCTGCGGCTGGGGTCGATGGCGTGCTCATCGTCGATTACCCGCCCGAAGAATGCGAAGACTTTGCCGCCGAGCTCAAAGCGCACGGCCTCGACCTGATCTTTTTGCTGGCCCCCACCTCCACCGACGAGCGCATGCAGCAGGTGGCGCGCATTGCCAGCGGCTATGTCTATTACGTGTCGCTCAAAGGCGTGACGGGCTCGGGCGCGCTGGACACCGGTGCGGTCGAGGCCATGCTGCCGCGCATTCGCCAGCATGTCAAAGTACCTGTCGGCGTGGGTTTTGGCATTCGGGACGCCGCCACGGCACGCGCCATTGGCCGGGTGGCCGACGCGGTGGTGATTGGCAGCAAAATCATCCAATTGATTGATGATCAACCGCGCGACCAGGTGGCTGCCACTGCCGAAATTTTCTTGCGCGAGATTCGTACGGCGCTGGATTCATAATCCAGCCCTGACTGTCGTGGCTTCAAAGCCACCCCGAATGATGCAAGAACATCGTCATTGCGAGGAGCTTGGCGACGTGGCAATCCATGAACCCCTGGATTGCCGCGCCACGCTCAATGACGATGTCCTTTTACGTTAACGTTGCAGCATGAACAAGGAAAACACATGAGTTGGCTCGAAAAACTGCTTCCCCCCAAAATCCAGCACACCAACCCGGCCGACCGGCGCAGCGTGCCTGGCGGCCTGTGGATCAAATGCCCGAGTTGCGATACCGTGCTCTACAAAACCGACCTGGAGCAAAACCAGAACGTCTGCCCCAGTTGCAGTCACCACCACCGCATTGGTGCCAGAGCCCGACTCAACTTGTTTCTGGACAACGAAGGCCGCTACGAGATTGGCCAGGAAGTTCTGCCGGTGGATGCGCTCAAGTTCAAGGACAGCCGCAAATACCCGGAACGCCTGAAAGAAGCGCTGGAGAACACCGGCGAGACTGACGCGCTGGTGGTTATCGGTGGCACGGTCATGGGCATTGGCTTGGTGGCGGCCTGTTTTGAATTTGGCTTCATGGGCGGCAGTATGGGCTCGGTGGTCGGTGAGCGCTTTGTGCGCGGCGTGCACACCGCCATTGAACAAAAAGTGCCGTTCGTCTGCTTTTCCGCCACCGGCGGCGCACGCATGCAGGAAGGGCTGCTGTCACTCATGCAAATGGCCAAGACCAATGCCTCACTCACCCATCTGGCCAAAAAAGGCCTGCCCTTCATCAGCGTGCTGACCGACCCGACCATGGGCGGTGTCAGTGCCGGTTTTGCCTTTTTGGGCGATGTGGTGATTGCCGAACCCAAGGCGCTGATCGGCTTTGCCGGGCCGAGGGTGATTGAATCGACCGTGCGCGTGACCTTGCCAGAAGGTTTTCAGCGGGCAGAATTCCTGCAGACCAAAGGCGCGGTGGACCTGATTTGTGACCGCCGGGAATTGCGCAAGACCATCGCCAACACGCTGGCCATGCTGACGCGCCAGAGCGCCGATGCGGTGGCTTGAGGCGCTGAGAGTGTGGTCCCACCGACAGGAATCGAACCTGTATTTCACGCTTAGGAGGCATGCGCACTGTCCATTGTGCTACGGTGGGAACGCCTGATTTTAGGTGCTGAATCCAGCTTGCCAGCAAGCCGCACTTCAGGCTGATTTTGTAAAAAATTATTTGCTAAAGTTTGCCCGTCACTTCAACAAGGAGCCATCATGAGCACTGCACCCCATTCCTGGCGTTTTTTCAGAGCGGGTGGTTTTGACCAGGTCCGGCTGGACACGGCAGCCGACTTGCTGGCGCTGAATCAGCTTGATCAAAAACTGTGGGTGGCGCTGTCCTGCCCTGTCCAGGGCATTGAGTTCGACGCCCGTACGCTGGCGCTGATCGATACCGACAACGACGGCCATGTGAGGGCACCGGAATTGCTGCAAGCCATGGCGTGGGCTGATGAGCGCTTGCTCGACAGCACGGCACTGGCGCAAAACCTCGCGGGCATTCCCATTGCCCTGATTCGCAGTGATGACCCCTGTGGGCAACTCATCCACGCTGCGGCGCTGGCGCTGGCCCGGGATCTGGGCAAGCCGGACGCCGAACTGCTGACCGTGGAAGAAACCAGCGCCGCGCGCCATGGCGATGCCGCCCGTGCGCAAACTGCCTGGGAAACTGCCGGGCAAGCGGTGCAGGTACTGGGTGATGCCACCGAGGCTGGTTTTGCCTTGGTGACGGGGCTGGGTCAAAAGATCGAAGATTTTTTGATCCGTTGCCAATTGGCCGCTTTCGACGCGCGTGCCAGTGAGGCCCTCAACGTGTCCGAGGATGCCTTGAAAGCCATGGCGCCCACTGCGCTGCAAGCCAATGCACCAGCCATCAGTGATTTGCCGCTGGCGCATGTCACGCCCGCGGCCAGCCTGTCCCTGGTCAGTGGCTTGAATCCGGCCTGGGCTGAGCAGATCGCCGCCTTGCGCGACCAGGTGGTGCAGCCGCTGCTGGGCCAGCAAGAGGCCCTGAGCGTGGCCGACTGGCAAGCCATCAAAGCCCGGTTGGCGCCCTATGCCGCTTGGCTGGCCGCCAAGCCCGATCCCGATGCCGTGTCCGATGGTGTGCGTGATCTGGAAAAACTGTCGCGCTACGTGCGTGACCTGCAAACCCTGGCCAATAATTTTGTCGCCTTCAAAAACTTTTACATCGCCCAGGGCAAGGCCACATTTCAGGTGGGAACACTGTACCTGGACGGCCGCTCCTGTGACTTGTGCGTGGCGGTGAGCGACGCCGCCAAACATGCGGCACTGGCCTCGCTGGCACGCATTTGCCTGGTCTATTGCGACTGTGTGCGCGGCCCCGAAAAAATGAGCGTGGCCGCAGCTTTTACCGCGGGCGATTCCGATCAGTTGATGGTGGGGCGCAACGGTGTCTTTTACGATCGCCAGGGTCGTGACTGGGACGCCACCATTGTCAAAATTGTTGACCACCCCATCAGCTTGCGCCAGGCATTTTGGTCGCCCTACAAGCAATTGGCACGACTGGTCAGCTCACAATTGCAAAAAATGGCGGCCAGCAAAGCCAAAGCCTCTGACGATAAATTGGCCGTTTTGGCTGCCGAGGCCGGCAAGAAAGGCACTGAGCCCGCGACGGCGCCCAAGGCGACCGCCCCGGCGGCTTTTGATGTGGCTAAATTTGCCGGGATTTTTGCCGCCATCGGCCTGGCGCTCGGTGCCATTGGCACCGCTCTGGCGGCCTTGCTGGGTGGTTTGTTTACCTTGGCCTGGTGGCAGATTCCTATGGTTTTCCTGGGCGTGATGCTGCTCATCTCTGGCCCCGCCGTGATCGTGGCCTGGTTCAAATTGCGCAGTCGCAACCTGGGGCCGATATTGGATGCCAATGGCTGGGCCATCAATGCGCGTGCCCGCATCAACATTCCCTTTGGCACCTCGCTGACCCAATTGGCACAACTGCCGGCCAATGCCGAGCGTTCGCTGGTGGACCCCTATGCCGATAAACCATCGAAAGCGCCTTATGTGCTGATCGCCTTGGCTGTGCTGGCGCTGCTGATCTGGGTGCTGCGGTTTTAGGGTTGATCAGTCGTAACGCAAGGTCCAGATCAAATCCACCGCGCTTTGTTCGCCGGTCTGGGCGCGCAGCGTCAGTCTTCTGGACAGGTCATAAAAAATGGTGAAGACGCCCATGGTGCCGGCCAGGCCGCTTTCGTAGGCCACATAAAAGTCGTTGCCCAGGCGCTTGCCCAGGGTCACGGTGGCGCCGCTGGCGGTAGCACCGTTGCTGCCACGAAAACTCAGTTCATCGAGCCCCAGTGCCTGCGTCAAACTGGCGCTGGGCCCCTGGCCGTTGCCGCCCAGCAAGGCCAGCGCTGCTTGCTGCAGCAAGGCCGCTTCACCACCGCTGCCGCTGGCCGAGCGGCCCAGCACCAGCCAGGCCAGTTTTTCCGCCTCTGGCAATTCGGGCTCGGCATACAGCCGCACGATGGGCGACAGCGCGCTGCCGTTCACTTGCACACCCACACGCTGGACGAGTTTGGGGCGAATCGCCAGAATATCCAGCATCGGGTTATCGACCGGACCGACAAAACGCAAAATGCCTTGCTCGATGTCCAGCCGCTGGCCATAAGCCCGGTAGGTGCCGCGCACGGTGCGCACGGTACCGGTCAGGTTGGGGCTCTCGTTGTCGATGGCGTGCAACGACAACTTTCCTGCCAGGCGCGTCTCGAGACCGCGACCGCGCAGTTGGAAGTCTGACCCCAAATCAAGTTCAATCAGCAGGTCAAAAACAGGGCGGGGCGAACGGGTGGTGTTGGACTTTTTAGCCAGGGCGACCTGTCGTTGTGGGTCTGTCTTGACCGTTGGGCCACGTACCACCACGTCATCTCCCAGCTGCGGGGCGCTGTCGTCTGGCAGGGTGATCAGGGCCTGGTCGGCGGTCAGGGCACCACGCAGGGTCAGACGGGCATCCCTCAGTTGAGCCGAAACCTTGCCCGATACCACCATGCGTCGATCCGAGCGGCTGCTCAGGCGCAAGGCTTTGGCCTGCACCTCAAATGCCATCGACAAGCGCGACAAAAAATTGGCCTGCGTACTGTCGGCGAGCCAGAACACCGACCCGCTCATGGCCAGTTGGCCACCGCCGCTACCTGTTGCGCCTGATGCACCTTGCAAGGTGAAATTCTCGATATCGATCTGCTGTCCATGGAGCCTGGCGTTCAGGGTGCCCTTGCTGAAGTCGATGCCGTCCACCACCGAGCGCACCGCCAGGTCGCGCGCCTGCAAGCTGCCCGTCCATTCTGGCAAATCCAGCGTGCCGCTGAGGGTGATGTCGGCATCCATGGTGCCGCGCAGTCGCCAGCCCGGCGGCGCCAGCACCGACCAGGCATCCACCGGTGGCAGTTGAATTTGCAGGCCGCCGCCAATCGGTGCCTTCCTGTCCAGGGTCCAGCCCTGACCCCGTGACTGAAGCTGGGTACTGAACGCCATCAGCGCCTTGCCAGCGCGCGCGCTGTCCCAGCGCAGGCTGCTCGACAGGTAACCTGCGTCCAGATTGAGCTCCAGCCGGGCTTCGCGCATGTCTGCGGGCAAGTCAAGTTGGCGGCTGTCATCGGCGCGCAGGCGCAGGTCGCCTGAATGGCGTTCCAGCATGGCGCTCAGGTGCAAGGCATCGGTTTGCCTGGCATCCCAATTACCACTCAAAATCAGGTCGCTGCTCAAACCCAGGTCGGCCAGGGTCTTGCCACTCAGGGTATCCAGCCAAGTCAGGGGCAGCTTGCTGATGTGCCCCTGACTTTGCCATTGCGCTTTGGGTTTGAGCTGCGTTTCTGCTTTGACAAGCGCTTGCGACCAGTGGCTGGGCTCCCAGCTCAGCAGGGCTACCCCAAGCTGTGGGCCTTGCAGCCGGGCGCTGCCTGCTGACACGGTCAGTGTGTTGTTCAAGCCTGTGCTCAACCAGTCCAGTGTGACGTTTCTGGCATCTGGAGCCCCGGTCTGTATTGACCAAAGGCCGGGGTGCGTGCTGTCTTGCAGGCTGAGTTTGAGCTGCTTCAAACTACCTTGCCAGTGGCCGGCGTTGATTTGTCCCGCACTGGCTTGCGCTTGCCAATCCAAATGTCGGGTACCCATGTCTGCCTGGCCTTGGCTGCTGAAGGTGAGGGCGGGCAGGGTGCCAGTCAAAACCGCCTGCAGGTCACGCAGCCGTCCTTCGTTTGGCGGACTGGCTTTGTCCGTTGGGTTGCTGCGCCAGTCCAGTTGGGGTGCGCGCAGGCTGGCATCGATCTGCAGGGCGCGGCCTTGCTGCTGCCAACCGCCTTGCCAGCGGGCATCCAGATGGGCTGTTCCACGCAAGCGGATCCCTGGCAGCGCGCTGGCCACCGTCGGCCAGCGCGCGAGCCATTGGCTGGCCAGGCTGGCATCTGTCACGTGCATCGCCAGCGTGCCCTGGCCATTCTTGCTGGCCAGGTGGCCGTCGAGCGTGCCCTGCAAGCCGGGCAGTGTCAGCGCCAATTTGCCTTGGGTGGCCCGGGAGTTGATGTGGTAGGTCAGATGGCCCTCAAGGTGGGCCTCTTGCGCATCGATGCCCAAGGCGCTCAACTTAAGGAGCGGAGCCAACCACACGCCTTCGGCCTGCAAGCTTTGCAGCCGCAGCGTTTGCAAGCTGTCGGGGGGCTGGCTTGATTTGCCTGACTTGCCCTTGTCAGGCGCAGCTTCAAGCTGCGCACTAAAACCAATGCCGCTGGCGCTTTGTTGAGCCTGTAGTTTGCCACCCATGGAGGCACTGGCCAGCCGCGTGTCAATGGCGCCTGGGTTGACGTTTTGCAGGTTGGCGCTGCCCTGCCACTGCCCCGCGTTAAATTGGCCTGAGCCTGTGACGCTGCCGCCAGCGCCAGTGGCGCGCACGGATCGGAGTGCCCATTGCGCCTGGTCGTAGGCCACTTCGGCCTGCAAGGTGTTGAGTGGCAGGCGTTGCTGGTTCCATGGACCGGGCAGGGCGTTGACCAGGTTGATTTGGCCTTGCCAGCCTTTGCCGCGGGGTGTCACGCTGGCCTGGCCGGAAAGCTGGGTTTGCGGTGCTTGCGGCCACAACGCGGCCAGATTCAAGGCTTGCCATTGGGCGCTGGCCTGGGTGAGTGGCTGGGTTTGCCAGGGGGCAATTTGCGCTGACACCTCAGCTTGCATGGCCTCGGTTTGGCTGGTCCGCGGGGCCGGGCCAGTGGCCAGCTCAGGCGTCAAGCTTGCCTGCAATGCCAGCGCGGCATCCGGCCCGGCCAGCTCGCCAGTGAGCTGGGCAGTCGCCGCGACTGTCAATGGCTGTTGGCTGGACGGCAGGGTGGTCTGCACCACGCCCTGGAGTTGCAGCGCCAGCGCCATGGGCGCCGTGGCCTGCAATGTGCCACTGAGCTGGTAATTTCCCGTTGAGATCAGCCCACGGCCCTCTTTCAGCGCGTGGGATCGCCCGTCAAAAATATAGTGACCACTGACTTCGGTGGCTTGCAGCGTGGTGGCACCGGCCCAGTTGACGTTGGCGAGGGCGAACGGCACATCGACGGTGATCGGCAGACGCAGGTTGGTGGGAGGTGTGAGTGGGTCAGTAGGGGTGCTGGCGCGCTGGCCATCAATTTTCAAGGCGGCTACGCTGAGCTGGCTCAGGCGCAGTTGCTTGTTGAAGAGCGGACCCAGGGTCCAGGCCACACCGATGTCGCTGGCTTCCACACTGAGCTCGCCCTTGGTCCAGCGCAGCCAGTCAATATGGCCGCCAGCGCGCAGCGAACCCTGCACGCCCTTTACTTCCAGCGTTTGCCCGGCCGGTAAAAAACGCTGCAGCTGCATCAGCAAGCTGGCCAGCGAGCTGTCGCTGCCGCTCCACAGCCACAGCGCGCTGGTGAGCGCCAACACCGTGATCAGGGTGGCAGCCAGCAGTTTCAGGCCCAAGCGCAAAGCGTTCATCAGAAGGTAAAACCCAGGTTCATGTGCAAACGAAAACGCTGCACATCCACGCCATAAGCCAGATCGATTTGCAATGGCCCCACCGGGCTTTTCCAGCGCGCGCCGATGCCCACGCCTACCTTGGGCTTCAGTTCAGATGGTTTGTTGGCCACGGCACCAGCATCCACAAACACTGTGCTTTCCCAGTCGCTCAGGTTGCCATTGAAGCGAATCGGGCGCTGCCACTCGACGCTGCCGGTGGCCAGGTAACGGCCTGCGGTGATGGTGCCATCAGACAGCGTGACCCCGATATCGTTCAGGCCGTAGCCGCGCACGCTGTTGTCGCCACCCGCCAGAAACAATTGGGTGCTGGGCAGGCTGATGCCGTCTTTGGCAATGATCGCGCCGGCCGAGGCGCGCATGGCAAGGCGGCTGGCGCTGGCTTGGGTGCTGCCACCATGGTCCAGCCCCAAAAAGCCCTGCCAGCGGGTCAGCAGCCGGGTGAAGGCCTGGGGCGCGCTGCCCAGCGTGGTGCCGCCGCCTACCTCTGCTCCCCAACCCCAGCCGCTTGAAGGAAACGGCAGGGTGTCGTAATAGCGCACGGCAAAGGCGTAGTTGGCGCTGAGGGACTGGGCAATCACGGGCTGTGTGGTGTCGGTGTCCACCGATTCGGCGCGGTCGTATTGCAAATACAGGTTGCGGTCAATGCGCTGGTTGCTTTGTTTGCGCCCACCGCGCAACTGCTGGCTGGTGACGTCCCGTGTCCCCAACAACTGGTTTTGTAGCAAGCCAGAGACCGCCCAGCGCCAGTTGTCAGAGTCTGGCGGTGAGGTCAACTCAGAGCCAATGGCACGGTTGTCACGCTGAAGCAGCAACTTGCTCACCGCACGCCAGCCAATGCCAGGCACTTTGTGGTGCGTGTGCTCGACCGACAAGCGTGGTCCGCTGTCGGTGCTGGCGCCCACGCCGAGCACCAGCTTTTGCAGGCGTGCTTCACGCAGATTCACCAGCACCGGGGCTGCCTCCGGGGTGGCACTGGTGTCCAGGGTGACAAACGCTGAATCAAAGTAGCCACTGTCAGACAAGCGTTGTTGGGCGGCCACCAGGTCGGCCTGGCTGTAATCCGTGCCTGGACTGAGGCGGGCCAGGCGCTGCACCAGCGCTGTGTCATAGCGCTGCAAGCCATCAACGACCAGCGCTCCCATGCGGTAGGCAGCGCCTGAATCCAGCGTGATTTGCAAGTGCGCTTGCATTGTTTCGGGGTCAATGTCGGCCAGCGAGGCGCTGATGCGCCCTGTGGGGAAGCGCTGGGTGGTGAGCTGGCGCAGTGCCTGCTGTTTGGCGGCATCCCAGCCGTTTTGGGTGAAGCGGTTGCCTGCGCGCAGCGACCAGTTGGCCTGGATCTGTTCGCGCTGGTTTGCCGCCGCTGCGTCAGTGGCAATGGCGCCGGTGAATTGAATGCTGACTTGTTTGATGCGCGTGGCTTCACCCGGTGTGACGGTGATGTTGACCACCGGCCAGGGTGTGCTGGCATCAGCGGGCTGGTGCGCCATGGTGATGATCGGTGAAAAATAACCCAGCGTACCAATCAGTTTGCGTGCGTCCTGATCAGCCTGGCGCATCAGGCGCACCAGTTCGTCATCGCTCAGGTCGGTGAGCTCGCGGTAGCGCTGCAGCTCCAGGTGACGCGTGAGCAGTTCCTTGATGTCATCAGGCGCCAGGATGTTGATCACGAAGGCAGCGTTGGCCTGTGTGGTTGTTGCCACTGGCGGGGCCAATTCCGTGGCTGACGCCCAAGGCAAGGCAAGCAGCAGGACAAGCACCAAGGAAAAAAGCTTCATTTGCTCAACAGCCGCATGGTGTCTTCCAGTCCTTTGAGCGTGAGCGGGAACATGCGCTGGCTCATGAGCTGCTGCATGATGCTGATGCTTTGGCGGTATTGCCACACGCCCTGCGGCTCGGGGTTGATCCAGGCAAATTTGGGGAAGGCGCTGGTGAGCCGACCGAGCCATTGCACCCCGGCTTCTTCGTTGCTGTATTCCACACTGCCGCCGGGTTGCAAAATCTCGTAGGGGCTCATGGTGGCGTCGCCAATGAAGATCAGCTTGTAGTCTTTGTTGTACTTGCGGATGATGTCCCAGGTGGCAAATTTTTCGGCGTAACGGCGCCGGTTGTTTTTCCACATGAAGTCATAGACGCAGTTGTGAAAGTAATAAAACTCCAGGTGTTTGAACTCGGCCTTGGCCGCTGAAAACATTTCTTCGACGCGGGCAACGTGTTCGTCCATGGTGCCGCCGACATCCATCAATAGCAGCACTTTGACGTTGTTGTGGCGCTCGGGGATCATCTTGATGTCCAGCCAGCCGGCGTTGGCGGCGGTGGCGCGGATGGTGTCGGGCAGGTCAAGCTCTTCGACATGGCCTTCGCGGGCAAATTTGCGCAAGCGGCGCAGCGCCGGGCCAGCGAGGAGATTGGTGTCGGACATGGCTGCTTTGTAAATAACTTTACTGCTTTACACAAGATCAGAGCCAAAAGTCTGCATAGCCACACGATTTTCTGTAAGTTTTCCTGTTATGCTGCGCCGCACCATGGCACGGCCTGCTCATCCGAAGGTGCAATTACTACCAGACCTGCACCACTGCCCAGAACGGACAGGAGAAGCATATGACCTACCACAACACCATCACCCACATGCGCGACATCGTTGCCGCCAATGGGCCAAGCTGGGCCGCAATCGATCCCGAAAGCGCCGCGCGCATGGCGACCCAGAACCGTTTCGCCACCGGGCTCGACATCGCCAAATACACCGCGAAGATCATGCGCGCCGATATGGCGGCCTATGATGCCGACCCGGCGCAATACACCCAGTCGCTCGGCTGCTGGCACGGTTTCATCGCGCAGCAGAAAATGATCGCGATCAAAAAGCATTTCGGCACGACCAAGCAGCGTTACCTGTATCTGTCGGGCTGGATGATCGCCGCGCT
>PHCO01000264.1 GCA_002842265.1 Betaproteobacteria bacterium HGW-Betaproteobacteria-18
GGCGCTGTCATTGGCGGCCACGGGAAATGACTCGCCGTAACCGCGCATGTCAATGCGCTCACGGGCGACACCCATGTCCAGCAAGGCGGTACGCACCGCGCTGGCACGACGCTCCGACAGACCCTGGTTGTAGTCGGCGGCACCGGTGCTGTCGGCAAAACCTTCAATCAGTACCTTGCGCTGCGGATTTTGCTGCAGCACATTGGCCAGTTTCTGGGCGCTACGCATGCCGTCGGCCGTCAGGCGTGACAGGTCGGTGCCAAACAGCACATCTCCCAGCGTGATGACGGTGCCGCGTGTCGTCTTTTTGGCAGCCAGCTCCGCCAACTGGGCTTCGAGCTGCGCGGCGTGCGCCTGCGCCTCTTGCGTCTGGCGCTGGGCATTGGCTGCGTCCATCTGGGCAAGCTGGGCTTCGCGCTGGGCCCGGGCGGCGCTGCTTTGCGCCAACTGGGCTGCCAAGGTGGCTTTTTCAGCGCTGATTCTGGCGACATTGGCTTCGTTGGTGCGCTGATCCAGGCGCATTTGGTCGCGCTCCTTGCCGGCATTGGCAATTTCGGCCTCGGCCATTTTGCGTTTGGTCACTTCCTGCGTGAGGGCAATTTTTTGCATGGCCAGGTAAGCCAGGTTGTTGATTTTGTCGTCGCTGCCGCGTTCATTGGCTTCCACATTGGCCTGTGCCATGGCCGCGCTGGCCTGTTTCATTTCAAGCGGCGCATAGATGGCTATATTGGGGTTGCCTTGTGCGACCATGTAGTCGGTTCTGGCCTGGTCCAGCAGCGAGGTCGTTTTGGGCGCCGAACTACAGCCCGCCATGAAGACGGCAACGGCCAAAAATATCGGGGCGAATTGGGTTTTTTTCATGATGTGTCCTGTCTGAGTGATTTGGTTTAAAGCGCGCGATTGAGTTCTTCGCGCAGCACCCGAATGTCGTCTTGCAGGACATCGGCGGCAGCCTGAGCCTTGAGGGAGCTGGCTTTGCTTTGCGCCAGCTTGGCATCGGCTTGCGCCTGGTTCGCCAGTTCGATCGCCAGCTTGTAATCCTTGGCCAGCATGGCTTTGTTCGCCAAGGCCAGTTTTTCCCGGGCTGCCGTCATTTCAACCGGCGCATACTGGGCACCGCCGGCACCCGCGGCGTTGTCCACGGCGGCTTTTGAAACCGCCACATCGGACGTTGCGGGGGTCTTTAAACTGCTGCAGCCGACCGTAAGCGCGAGGCCCAAGGCAGACAAAACGGCAAACCCGCGTCTGGTGTTTATCTTCATCGTGAATCTCCTGTAACGGTTCACCAAAAACGGGTTCGCATTGGATGAATAAGGTTATAGGCGGCCCATCCAGATGGGTCTGTTCGCTGGCATACACAGCGCAGAGGCAAGGCGATCCAGGGGCGGCATGGACTGCCGCGTGGCTCGCAACAAAGGTATTTTTTTGGTTAACCCGGATGGGCCACCCGGTCGAGTGCCAGCTCTTTTTTGGGCCCCGGCACTTTTTTGCGCGCCAGCAGGGTGTACATGGTGGGCACCACAAACACCGTGAGCAAGGTGCCCAGGCTCATGCCGCCCACGATCACCCAGCCAATTTGATGGCGGCTCTCGGCGCCGGCACCGGTAGCAATGGCCAGCGGCACCGCGCCCAGCACCATGGCGCCGGTGGTCATCATGATCGGGCGCAGGCGCTGCGCAGCGGACTGCTGAATGGCGGCCAGCGTGTCCATGCCCTGCTCGCGCAGCTTGTTGGCAAATTCAACGATCAAAATACCATGCTTGGTGATCAGCCCCACGAGGGTGATGAGGCCGATCTGGCTGAACACATTGAGCGTGCCACCCGACCATTTGAGCGCCAGCAAAGCCCCAGCCATCGACAGCGGCACGCTGAACAGAATCACGAACGGATCGACAAAACTCTCGAACTGCGCCGCCAGCACCAGAAAGATGAACAGCAGCGCCAGCACAAACACCAGTGTGAGCGAGTCCGATGATTTTTTAAACTCGCGGCTGATGCCGTTCAAATCTGTCGCATAGCCTGGTTTGAGCACTTTTTGCGCAGTGACATCCATGAAGTCCAGCGCCTCACCCACCGAATAAGTGGCCGACAAATTGGCCGTGATGGTGGCCGAGCGGCGCTGGCCAAAGTGGATCAGCTCGCGCGGCACCACCACCTCGCGGATGTTGACCAGCGCTGACAACGGCACCAGCTCGGTACCTTTGCCACGGACAAAGATTTTTTCAATGTCGTCCGGCGTGTCGCGCCCAGTGGGCGTGGTTTGCACAATCACGTCGTATTGCTCGCCACCGCGTTTGTAGCGCGTGACCTTGCGCCCACCCAGCATGGTCTCGATGGAACGGGCGATCAGGTCAACGCTGACGCCCAGGTCGGCTGCGCGTTCGCGGTTCACTTCCAGCTTGATCTCGGGTTTGTTCAGGCGCAAATCGGTATCGACCTGGACGAAGCCCGGGTTTTTTGCCAGTTCATCCTGAAAGGCACGCACCGTTTGCGCCAGATTCTGGTAACTCTCCGAGGTGATGATGACAAATTCAATCGGGCGACTGCTAAAGCCCTGCCCCAGCGACGGTGGCGTGATCGGCGTGGCTGTGACACCCGACAGGCTGGACACACGCGGCGTCATGGCGCGCGCCATCTCCAGCGTGGTGCGCTGACGCTCTTCCCAGGGTTTGGCCCTGAAAAAGATGTTGCCTTGCGACACGGTGGGGTTGCCAATGGTCGAAAAAATACGGTCAAATTCGGGGTAATCTTCAGCGATGCGTTCAATGCTGCGCGCATAGCGGTCGGTGTAGGCCAGCGTGGCACCATCGGGCGCGTTGATCCGCGCCAATACCACGCCCCGGTCTTCCATCGGCGAGAGTTCCCGCTTGATGTCGCCCAGCACCCACCAGGACACCGCGCCACTGGCCACCATCACCGCCAGCACCAGATAGCGCCGCATCAAGGACCAGGCCAGCAGTTTGGCGTAAGTGCGTGTCACCCACTGCAGCAGGTTTTCCATGTGCGCATCGAACCAGGTGGGGCGCGGATTGTGCCGCAGCAGCAAGGACGACAACATGGGCGACAAGGTCA
>PHCO01000265.1 GCA_002842265.1 Betaproteobacteria bacterium HGW-Betaproteobacteria-18
CAAATTTACCGAAACCGCCGTTTTGCGAATCACTCATGTTTTTCTCCTGAAGGGGTGTTGTCATGGAACAGTCAACAGCTTACCGCAATGCGGACGCAACCGTTAACTTATTGCTTGGCAGCCGGGTGCATCCCGGGCATGTTGTGCATCGAATGGTCCATGGCAGCGGGTTGTCCCATGTCACCGGGTGCCGTGGCTGCCACAGGCACTTTGAGTTCCATCCTGGTCTCGGCACCCTTGGCATCCTTGAACACCAGCGTCAGAGGCAGCACCGTGCCTTTGACCAGGGGGGCTTTCAAGTCCATCAACATGACGTGGTAGCCCCCGGGTTTGAGTTCCACAGCCTTGCCAGCGGGCAAGTCCAGGCCACCTTTGACTTCGGCCATCTTCATCACACCCTCTTCCATCTTCATCTCATGTACCTGCACCACGCCCGCCACGGGTGAAGCCACAGCGACCAGTTTGCCACCCTCTTTGGCAGTCAGGGTCATGAATACACCCGTGGCCATTTGGCCCTTGACGGTGACACGTGCCCAGGGGTTTTTCACGTCAACGGCTGCGCCAGCAGCAAATGCACCAAGGGTGGTAGCGAGCAGGGCAACAGCGGTCATCAATGATTTGAATTTCATGGGAATTTCCTTTGGATTACTTCGGTCTTTGCGACCAGGGTTAACAACAAAATTGGATTCTGGAACAGGCGCAAGCGACACGCCCAATGACAAACAGCTGACGTGATGCAACTGACAACTGTCAATACAAGCACACGGAGCCAGCCACACGACTCAAGAAAAATGAATGGACGAATCAGCTTCCGGCTCTTACGCCATCAACGTAAGGCGCTTTAAAAATCAAAGCAATGGGGCCAGGGGAGGTCCGCGCGCTGGTGGGGGTGCGGCGGTCGAGACGACAATGGCGCCACCCACAGCGCACAGCGGGCAGTCCAGCGCCGTGGGTGCGCTGCTGGTGCTGCCGTCTTCGTTGATCACCACCTTCACCACGCCGCCAGCGCTGCAAAGCATCACCTGTTGGTCCCCGCTGATCATGGGCGAGGCCACGGCCACGCCCAGCGTCAGGACAAACCACAGCAGCGCCAGGCGTGCCAGCCAGGGTGCGTTGCGCAAGGTATGCAGGGGTTTCATGGGGCGCGATTATGACATTGACCCTGCGGCGTGGAGCCTGCTATCCTGCAGCCCTGAACAGCTTATTTCACCTTGCTTTCAACGTCACCAACCTGAACCAAGTCCGCGCTTTTTACGGCGGTGTGCCGGGCTGCCGCGAAGGCCGCAGCACAGCCACCACGGCGCGCAGCAAATAGCCCAAAAACGCCTGGCTTTTTGCCCCTGCGGTGCTCACACCAATGCGCCGCAGGTGAGCCAGTGAGCTGACAAAATAGCTGCCCGTGACAAGCCTGCTATCCTGTTGCCATCAACAGTTTTTATCAAGCGCATGCAGTACACCTTTGTTTCAGCCACCATTTTGCTGATCCTGATCACCGATCCGATCGGCAACATCCCGATTTTTGCCAACGCCCTCAAGCACGTGGCGCCCGAACGGCGCGCACGGGTGATCCTGCGCGAGGTGCTGATTGCCTTTTTGCTGCTGCTAACCTTCATGTTCATCGGCGGGGGCTTTTTGCGCGTGATGAACCTGAGCGAGTTGTCGCTGCAAATTGGTGGCGGCGTGATCCTGTTTTTGATCGCGCTGCGCATGATTTTCCCGCCGCCCCCAGTGGACACGGCCGAACCGGTGGGCGAGCCGCTGATCGTGCCGCTGGCCATTCCGGCCATTGCCGGGCCGTCGGCGCTGGCCACAGTGCTGCTGCTGGTGTCGCAAGCGCCTGAGAAACGGCTGGAATGGATTGCCGCGCTGTGCGTCACCATGAGCGTGAGCGCGGTGGTGCTCGTGCTGGCCGAGCGCATCCAGCGCGTCGCCGGTGACCGTTTTGTGGTGGCGCTGGAACGCCTGATGGGCCTGGTGCTGGTAGCGGTGTCGATCGAAATGCTGCTGCGCGGTATCAAAACCTTTATCAAGCAAGTGGCGTGAGTCTGGAGCCTCAGCGCAAACTCAAGGTGGTGCCATGACCCTGAAAATCTGGCTGTCCCTGACGCTGACGGTGTTGCTGGTGCACCTGGCCCTATTGCAAACACTGCCTTTGCATCTGCCCATGGCACAGACGGAAGTCACTTCAACGTTTGCCACCCGCACGGTTTTGTTAGCCAGTCAGCCGCCGCTTGCACCCGCCAAAAATGCCGCCGTGCCGGGCAAGCCAACACGTAAACCAGCCCAAAAAACAGCCCCGTTACCCACACTGCAGCCAGTCACAGCCCCTGCACCTTCGGCCCCAGCAGACAGCAGCGCGTCAATGGCAAGCGCAGATGCCACCGCATCTGCCGTCAATCCTGACGCAGCGCCCACAACGGACCCCATGGCCAGTGCCGCTGCTACGCCGGCCAGCGCACCCGCCCCTTTGGAAGTACTGGCCACGGCCGCCGCCGAGTTAGCGCAAGCACCTGAACCAAGCGCTGCGCCAACCATCCAGCAAGCCGCGTTCAGTGCCACAGGTTTACCAGGTTCTGTCAAGCTGGTGTACCGGGTGCAGTCCAACAAATTCCCCTACCTGCTGCGCGGCGAACTGCTGTGGCAGCAGCTCGATCAGGCTTATCAGGCACGGCTGAGCATCAGTGCTTTTGGGCAATCAAGGGTGCAGACCAGCCGTGGGCTGGTTGATCGACACGGCCTGGCACCCGAGCGCTTTTCGGACAAATACCGCAGCGAAGTGGCCGCACACTTCAACCGCGAGCGGGGCATGGCGACCTTCAGTGCCAACACGCCCAACCTGCCACTGCAGCCCGGCGCGCAAGACCGCCTGAGTGTGCTGGTGCAACTGGCCGCACTGGTCGCCAGCGCGCCGCAACGCTTCACCCCAGGTACCTTGCTGAGCGTGCAAACCATTGGCCCGCGTGATGGCGACCTGTGGCTGTTCACGTTTGGCGACATGGAAGCTCTGGAACTGCCAGGCGGCCCACAGCGGGGCTTGAAACTGGTACGCCAGCCACGCCAGGCCTACGACCAAAAACTGGAGGTGTGGCTGGCCCCTGGCCTGGCTTACCTGCCAGCACGCATCCGCATCACCGAAGCCAATGGTGATTACGTGGATCAAAAATGGGAAACCTCCGAGTCAGCCGACAGCCCTTGAAATGGGTCAATTTGCAACCAAGTTCAAAGCTATCTGGATTCATGGATAATTTAACGCATGCACACGCTCTACGACTCTGAAACTTATTCGGTCACCCACATGCTGGCCAATGCCGTCACGGCCGAGGTTCAGCCCGACGATATCAAAGTTGGCGAGCAACTCCTGATCGTGCCGCAACTGGTTCGCCACGGCTTTGAAATTGTCGATAAGCGTGCCAACAAAGAGGTTTACCTTGATGGCTCCTGGGCCGAGTTGTTTCAACAACAAATCTCAGCCTGGCAGACCAAAACGCCGACCCAGGAAGAAGTCGAAGACACCCTGGAACAATACGCCGAACTGGCGCAAAACCCGGTCGTGGTGCACTGACGCACTGAGCCCGCCGGGTTTTCTTTCGATCCCCCTCTCACCGTCCCGGACTTGCGTCCACCTGCGCACCATGGGCTTGCTGTGACTCCCCCATGAGCGGCGCAGAAATCACCGCACTGTTGTTGCTATGCACGGCTGTGAGCTTCACCCCCGGTCCCAACACCACGCTTTCCACAGCGCTGGCGGCCAACTTTGGCTTGCGTCGCGCGCTGCGTTTTGTGCTGGCAGTGCCGGTCGGTTGGGGCTTGCTGCTGGGCCTGTGCGCCAGTGGCGTGGGTGCTTTGGTGGTGAGCTTGCCGCCACTGCGCCTGGGCGTCAAAGCCAGCGGCGT
>PHCO01000266.1 GCA_002842265.1 Betaproteobacteria bacterium HGW-Betaproteobacteria-18
AGATCCGCGGTCGCCTCGCAGAGGCACTTGAACTCGCAGTGCGGAACCTGGAGGCGAGCTCGAAGATGCGCAGCAGCGTAGCCTCGGCGATGGCCCAACCAGTGCTCGGTCTCTCCAGCCTGTTGATCCTCAGTGTGGTGCTTGGGGTTTTCATGTGGCCCGACATTCTGCGCGGTGTTCCGCTCCACTTCTGGCCGGACTGGACGCATCCGGCGATCAAATCCCAGCTGTGGCTTGGTGAACGTTGGCCCTGGCTTGTCGCATTGTCGATACCTGTCGGTCTCTACCTGTTCTGCTTGGACCGATGGACCGGCAAGTTGCGGACGTGGGTGGACAGGCTTCCGCCTTGGTCTATCCACCGCAGCCAGCTTGCGGCGACATTCCTGGGCGTGTTGGCAGCTCTCGTCGAGTCCGGTAACACCGTTCGTGAGTCCCTGGTGTTGATGAGAGAGCGCAGCAGTCCCTACATGGCGTGGCGCATCACTCAGGTCATCCGCAGGCTGGACTCTGGCGGCAACGAGGGTGTGAAGGCTTTGAGGACTGGGTTCTTCTCTCGCCAAATCATGGACCGCGTTGAGGATGCATCAACCAATCGGTCTTTCGGCTTGACGCTGAGGCACGTGGGGACACGAGCGACCCACATGATCATCAAAGCCGTTGAAATCCAGGCCAATGGAGCGAACCTCGTGTTCATCCTGATCGTTGGCGCCATTTTTCTGTACACGACAGGAGTCATCGTGTTCGGGATGCAGGAAGCCACCGAGGCTTTAACCAAGTCATTTGGCACCGCCATCTGATGTTCTTTTTTTTCACCAAGGAGTTCCACATGAAAGTTGTTCAAAAGATCCCCGGCCCGATGGTTGCCCACAAGCAGCGCGGTGTCAGCCTGCCATTGATCGCCATCATCCTGGCCGTGTCGTTGCTGCTGGCTATCGCCGCCCTCATTTACGGTCCGCGCTACATCCAGCAGACCAAGGCCGACAACGATGTCACCGCCATCCAGGATCTGAAGGGCCAGGTCGTGAAATATGGCGGCCGCGTGGGCGTTTTCACCGCCGCAAACTCCTCGTTGGCGGTGCTGGTTGGTCAAGGCCTGTTCCCCCGTTCGGTCGTTGGTGGCACGCAAGCGGCACCAACCGTGACGAACGAATGGGGTGGTCGTGTGACCGTTGCCGTCGGCACCGTGAATACGGCTGGTGACTCCATCGTGTTCACTCGGACGGCCGTCCCCGAAGTGGGTTGCACCCTGGTCGGCACCAGCCTGGATGACCTGGCCGAGACCGTCGTGATCGGCGCAACCACCACCAAGACCCCGGGCGCTCGCTCGAACGCGGCCGCTGTGAACACGGCGTGCCGTGCGGGTGGCAACAACAACACGATGGTCGTGACGATCGCGCGTTGATTTTTTATTGGCGAGTACAAGGAGAGCAACGATGATGACAAAGCAGCGGCAGCGTGGCGTGTCCTTGCCCTTGATGGCGTTTGCTTTGGCGGTCACCGCGCTCGTCTTCGGCGCGATCGGCGCACAGCGTGTGCGAGAGGCCAACGAACTCGTTGGAAAAACTCGGGGGGCAACCCTCGAAGAAATCGCACGCGCTGTGGAGCTGTATCGGCAGACCAACGTTCAGGAGCTGACGAAGCCGCTGCCGATAACGGTGCCCGGGGTGGCCGACCCATATGCACCCACGGTGACTGAATTGCGGACGGGCGGCTTCATCACGACACCCATGGTGTTGAACGATGCCGACTACTCGATTTTCTTGGCACGCTCCCCGGTCGGTTGCACGGCGCCTGCGCCGTGCGCCATCTGGGCGAGGACGGCTCTTACGGAGCCGATTCTCGATGTCGGAGGTGAGCTCAATGCAGATCGTCTCAATGCGCTCGCTGGGCGCGTGACATCGGCCAGTGTGTCTTTCAGCGGGCCTCCGAATCCAGCGGTCATCGTGGGTGGGCAAGGCTCCTGGACGGTTGCCAACCCTGATCCTGCAGGTCGATCTGGCATCGTCGTCATGGTCTCCGGACTGGGAGGTTCCAGCGAGCCTTGGTTGCGCGTCGGCGACACCCGCAACCCGGGCTTTGCCGGCCCCAGTGTGACGGGCACCCAGTTCGATACGCCGATCAAGGTCGTTGGGGATGCTTGCACACCGCAAGGGGCGTTTGCATCCGCGGCCAACGGGTTGGTGTACTGCAACGCCGGATTCTGGACGATCTACACGGGTCCGATTGAAACAGGCGCAACCGCCTGCACGAGCGAGGGGGCAATGGGCGTTACCGCAGGTGGGGCATCGCTCATTTGCGTGGCCAGCCTTTGGCGTGATCACCTTACCTATGCGTTTCGTGGTGTTGGCGAATACGGCCATGGGCAGACCGTTCCTAAGCCCTCTTGTGGTGTTGGATTGGCGCCGTTCGCAGTGGTGAGCACACAAAGTGCCTCCGTCATCATCGGAGCGAACAACGCAGGAAACAACAGCGGGTCATTCCAATCGCGCATCGACCCGACCACCTGGCTTGTTGAAATCGTCGGCGCGACGAACGTGCAGGCGGGACTGAATGCCCGCGCAACCGTCACAACGTCTTGTGCGCCTGTTTGATCAAAAAAATCCACACATCACAAACTGAAAGGAGCACCTCATGAAAATCTTGCTTCGGTCCCTTGCAATCACCCTGGTGCTGACGTTGAGCAGTCAGGCCTTCTCGCAAGACCTCTCTCGCACCGACAGCAAAATGAAGGTGCAGCCCCTGGTTGATGGCTGCACGGCGCCTGGCGGTCTGGTCCCGATCACAAGCTCGGCCGGACCAAACGATGCGCCTTTTTGGTGTGGCACAGCGCCCTATTGCCTGACCTTGCCGGTCGGCAACGCCGAACGTTGCCACATCATTCCAGGATCGCGAAACGGCGGGACGAACGGTGTCCGGAATCCGCAGGACCTGATGTGTGACGTGGCCAACGTCAATCCCACCGGCCCGGCCCACGCCACCCCGGGGCGCTGCCCGGTGGTGCCCACGCTTGGTGTGACGGTGAACGGCGCGGCGACGGTC
>PHCO01000267.1 GCA_002842265.1 Betaproteobacteria bacterium HGW-Betaproteobacteria-18
AGCGGTGCGCGTGCGGTCATTGATGAGGGTGTCGTTGTCTTTCAAGAACTGCGCTTCCTGCGCGTCTTTCAGGGGGATGAAGACCATCGGGTCGCCACCGGAAGACACCATGCGCTGCGTGATGCCCACCACGGTGTAGCCGTGGCGGCGCACCGTGAGTGATTCACCCAGCTTGAAGCCGGTTTTGACATCGACCACCGCCTCGTAATGGTTGCGCGTCAGTTGGCGGCCCGCCACCAGATAAGAGGGTTCACCGGGCTGGCCTGGCTCGATGCCGACCACCATCACGCGCACCTCATCGCCGCTGGTTTTTTGCACCTGCTGCGTCAGGTAGGTCACGTTGGCCGCCTGGCCCACGCCGGGCATGCCGCGCACGCTGCGCACCACGTCGTCTTTCAGGCTGGAGGCCTCGGCATAGGGGCCCTGGGTGTCTTTTTGCACCACCCACAGGTCGGCTCCGCTGTTGGTCAGCAGGGCTTGCGCGTCGTTGACCATGCCACGGTAAACCCCGGCCATGGTCAATGTCACGCCAATCAGCAGCCCCAGCCCCAGTCCGGTCAAGGCAAACTTGCCCCAGCTGTGCAGAATGTCGCGTCCGGCCAGGCTGATCATGGCTTGTCTGCGGCTTGAGTCAACGCATCCACCAGCTTGACGCGGGCACCGGCCTGGAGCGCTTTTTCGCTGTAAACCACCACGCGGTCATTTTTCTCCAGGCCTTTGAGCACCTGCACCTGGCCGTCCAGACTGCGCGCGCCCAGTTCAACCGAGGCAAATTCGGGCCTGTCACCGACCAGCCGCCAGACACCGGTCTGGCCGTTTTGACGCTGCACACTGGCGTTGGGCAGCAGCAGGGCCGGAGCGGTGGCGGGCAGTTGCAGCGTCACTTCGGCCATTTCACCAACCGACACACCTGCCGGAGTTTGCGTGAAAGTCACTTGCGCAATGCGCTCTTCGGTCACGCTATCGGCCAGCAACTCGATGCGTGCCACCTGGCCGGGGAGGGCTGTTTGCGGCTGCGATCGCAGCACGATACTGGCTTTAAGTCCGCTGGTCAGCCCGACAGATCGGCCCTGGTCCACCCGCAATTTCACCCACAGGCTGGCCGGATCAATCAGGCGCAGCACGGGCTGGCCCGCCACCACGGTGCTGCCCGCTTCGGCATCACGGGTGGTGACCACACTGTCCGCCGGCGCCAGCAAGCGTACGTTGCGGCGTTGTTGCGCCAGACCGGCACGTTCGGCTTTCAAACGGCTCATGTCCTGGCCGCTGCCCGCCAGATTGGCTTGCGCGGCCTGCAGGGCGGCATCCGCCGAGGCAAGTTCCTGCAGCTTGGCATCGAGCGCGCCGGTGCTGATGAAGTTTTGCCGTGCCAGGTCCTGGTTGCGCTGGGTGTTGGCTGCGGCCAGGGCGCGCCGCGCGGTGGCATCCTTCAGTTGGGCAAGCGCTGCCATCTGTGCGCTGCCTGCCCGCGCCAGGGAAGCGTCGAGCGCGCTCAGTCGCTGCTCCAGGTCCACCGGATCCATCTCGGCCAGCAGTTGCCCGGCCTTGACCACGTCGCCCACATCAACCTTCACGCTCAGTACCCGGCCCGCCACGGTGGGACCAACCATCCAGCTGTGCCTGGCTTCCACCGTGCCAATGCCAAAAATGGCCGGACTCAAGCTGCCCTCCTGGGCCTGCGTGACGGTGATTTTGATGGAGGCCAGCGGCCCGGTGCGCAGCAGCACGAAAGCCATGGCGCCGATCAAGACCAGCACGACCGCGCCAATGGCCAGGCGGCGTTTGAGTAAAGCGTTTGTGTTCATGGGGTGCCTTGTGAATCTGTGGGTCGGTTTTGCAGACCACGCTGGTAAATGGTTAATACGCCCGGTGCCTGCGCCGCCATGGCGGCTACGTCGCCAGAGATCATGGCCTGCATCACCAGCCCCTGAATGGCGCCAATGAACAGCACGGTGGCGGCTTGCATATCTGTGTCTGGTGCAATGGTTTTTTCTTGTTGCGCTTGTTGCAACAGTTTGATGAGCAACTGGCGGTAGCGCTGCATCAGGGTGCGCACACGCGCCTTCAGGGCTGTGTCGTCGGGGCTTTGCAGCTCCTGAAAAATTACCCGTGGCACGCCGGGCTGTTCCACCACAAACGCCACATGGGCCATGAAAACAGCGCGCAGGGCGGCCAGTGCGGGCTGGGTTGAAGCTGCGATGGCCAGGCGCCTCATCAGCGTGTCGGTGGCCCAGTCGAGTACCGCCAGCCAGATCGCCTCTTTGCTGGCAAAGTGCTTGAACACCGCGCCTTGACTGATGCCCACGGCACGTGCCAGGTCACCCGTGGTGATGTCGGTCGGACTGTGCTGCGCGGCCAACTGCAGCGCGGCTTCAACCAGGCCGGCTTGGCGCACTTCGGTGCGCTGCTTGGGGGGTTTGGTGATGGCGGTCATTTAAATTTAGGTAATTAATCAATTACTTGTATTATCGAACCATGCAACTTAACCCATCAGAAAAAACGGTCATTCTGGAATCGACGCTGACTTGCCCGGCCTGCGGCTTTGCCAGGACCGAGACCATGCCCGCCGATCCAGCTCAGCGGCAAGCAAAGCGGGCGTTGCGGGTGAAAAACTGGCGGGTTTTTATTGATCTCAGTGCGGGTGCCGATGTGCCACGTCGGGGTAATGCGCATGGCTGTGGATCAGCAGTTCGTGCGTCTGCGGGTCTTCATGGGTGTGAACGTGTGCGTGGTGCTCGGTGACGTGCAGCCAGACCCCCACGCCCATCAGCGCGGCTGCCGCCCAAAACGGAGCCGAGACGGATTCACCCAACACCAGTAGCGCCACGGCCGCCCCCAAAAACGGTGCGATCGAGAAATAAGCCCCGGTGCGGGCTGCACCCAGCCCCCGTAAGGCCAGCACAAACAACACCAGACTGATGCCGTTTTTCCGTAATTCTTTTGAAAGATCAATCAACTCATCCATTGTGCCAATATTGGGATTAACTTCCCGATA
>PHCO01000268.1 GCA_002842265.1 Betaproteobacteria bacterium HGW-Betaproteobacteria-18
CAGCACGTGTTGCCGCTGGTCCTCTTCTGCGCGCTGTCAGACGCGCTGCTGATTCTGGCGGGCATTGGCGGCGCGGGCGTGCTGATTCGGGGCAACGACTTACTGATGAGTCTCACCCGTTATGGTGGTGCCTTGTTCCTGAGCGCTTATGGCCTGCTGGCAGCGCGGCGCGCCTGGCAAGGCAAGCACATGCTGTTGAACCATGGCGGCGGGGCGACGCTGGCGGCGGCTCTGGCGGCCTGTTTTGCTTTTACTTTTTTGAACCCGCATGTGTACCTGGACACCGTGGTGCTGCTTGGTGCCCTGGCCAACCAGCGACCCGATCCTGGCCGCTGGATTTTTGGTGCCGGTGCCGTCAGCGCGAGCCTGTTCTGGTTTGGCGCACTGGGGTTCGGGGCGCGTTTTCTGGCACCGCTGTTTGCCACCGTGCTGGCCTGGCGGGTACTCGATGGCCTGATTGCGCTGACCATGGGCGCGCTGGCGGGGATGTTGCTGGTGAGCTGACGTTACAGTCATGACTGAGGCACCTATTGCTACGGCCCGATGAAGTATGAACCGTTCGCCCTGAGCTTGGCCTGTCCTGAGCTTGACGAAGGGTCGAAAGGCTTCGACAGGCTCAGCCCGAACGGAACTTAAAACATCATCGGGCCGAATTTATAGCGGTGCCAAAATAAACTTGTCCACTGGAGCTTTGCCATGCACTGGTTTGAAGATTTTGAGACACGCCACTTCGAGGTCAACGGCGCGCGCATTTTTGCCCGCGTCTCGCGTGGCGCCTATGACGGCCGCCCGGCCTTGCTGCTGTTGCACGGCTTTCCGCAAAGCCATGTGATGTGGCACCGGGTGGCGCAGCGGCTGCAACAGGATTTTTACCTGGTGCTGCCGGATTTGCGCGGTTATGGCGACGCCAGCAAAGCGCCAGGCTTGCCCGACCACAGCAACTACAGCAAGCGCACCATGGCGCAGGACGTGGTGGCGGTGATGGACGCGCTGGGCGTGGAACGCTTCTTTTTGTGCGGCCATGACCGCGGTGGCCGGGTGGCGCACCGTTTGGCGCTGGATCACCCGACGCGGGTGCAAAAGCTGTGCGTGATCGACATTGCACCCACCTTGGACATGTACCAGGGTAATTGGGGTCAGAGCCCAAATGCTTCGCTATTGGGATCTGACCCCAATTGCCCCAATCCCTATTTCTTGTTCGCCAAGGCCTACTACCACTGGTTCCACCTGATCCAGCCCGCACCGCTGCCGGAATTCATGATTGGCGGCAACCCGCTGGCCTACCTGCACGCCAAACTGGGCGGCTGGGGCTCGACCAGCACGGACTACATCGAACCGGCCGCTTTGGCCGAATACGAGCGCTGCTTCATCCAGCCGGAAACGATTCACACCATGTGCGAAGACTACCGCGCCAGCGCCGACATTGACCTCGACCATGACCGTGCCAGCCGGACGCAGGGCCAAAAAATTGCCTGCGACACGCGGGTGCTGTGGGGTGCGCGCGGGGTGGTGCAGCGGTTGTTCAAGCCGCTGGCCTTATGGCAGGCGCAATGCGCGGGCCAGGTCACTGGCCAGGTTATGGAAGCTGGACATTTCATCCCGGAGGAATTGCCTTTGGAGACGGCGGAACAGTTGCGTCAATATTTTGCCGGTCAGACACTTTAGCCGGTCTTCAGCGCTGTGGGGCGGACTTCAGTCCGCCACGATCGACTGAAGTCGACCCCACAGACCCTCAGGCGCCGCAACACTTTTTGTATTTTTTGCCACTACCGCAGGGGCAGGGGTCGTTGCGGCCCACCTTGGGGGCAGCGTGCACGGTTTCCACGCGCGGGCCGATGTGGCGCCACAGTTCCCGCAGGTCGTACACCGCCCACATGGCATCGGCAAAGTCGTTGAGCCGCTGCTCGCTGATGGTGGGCACGCCGTCTTCCTCGAACGCCGCCACGACGGGTGGGTCGGTGTCGTCCTCGGTCACGGCCACCATGCACTCCAGCGCAGCATCGAGCACCTTGGCCGCCTCTTTGTCGCGTGGCGGTGCCCATTCTTCGGGCCAACTTTCCACCGCGTACATGAAGCCAATGGCCCAGATCTGGCCAAACGAGGGAATGGGTGCGTCACCCATTTCAGCGCGTTGTTCTTCTGTCAAGGCGGCAATGGCACCGCGCAGGTCCATCACTTCGGGCTGGTAGGCGCGCTCATCTTCAAGCGATTCCACATCCGCATTCAGCGCTGCCGCAACTTCGTTCCAGCGGCGCATCCAGAGGTCAAAAAAGCGCTTGAACTGGGCTTCGTCGGCAAACAGCGGGGTGTCGTTGTCGTCCTCCAGGTCCAGCAGCACCGAGAAATACTCGGTCGGGCTGATCACGCGACGGCAGCACACCAGCGCGGCCATGAAGCCCTCGCAAAACTCCCACTGCGGGGTTTCGTCAAAGCGCGAGCGCAGGTCGTCCAGAATGGTGTCGAGCTCGTCAAAGTCGTCGGGCTGCATAAGTTCCGGGGCGGCAGTGGCTACAGCAGCGGGGGGGATGAATTCAGTGGTCATGAAAAATGGTTCTGTGAGTGACAACGGCTGCATTTTGCCCTTTCCGGAAGGATCAGCGACATCACGCACATCATGCGCTGCCAAACTTGGTATCAAAACGAATCCCAATTTTCTGCAGCAGCGGGGTGGGCAGCAAACCACCGGCGCAGACAATGACGGCATCGTTGCGGTGCTGCTGCGACTGACCTTCCATTTCGATTTCAACCGTTTTTTCTGAAATCCGCTTGACCCTGGAATTGAGCATCACGCGCAAGCGCCCGGCTTGTTGCTGCTGATCGAGCAGCTCCCTGTTCTTTTGCTTGACGCGGGAAAATGCACCACTGCGGTAAGAAAGAATCACCTCGGCGCCGGCTTGTTCTGACAAGGCAATGGCCGCTTCCAGGGCGCTGTCGCCCCCGCCAACCACCAGCACCGCCT
>PHCO01000021.1 GCA_002842265.1 Betaproteobacteria bacterium HGW-Betaproteobacteria-18
CACAACTCGAATTTCTTGCCCTGCCCCACCAGAACCAGCTTGCGCTCCAGGCCGGCGTATTCGCGCAGGGTCGGCGCCAGCAGAATGCGGCCGGCACCGACCCTGCGCGAATACACCGGCATTCCGCGTGCCGAGCAGGACGGCAGTTTGCAATGGGTGACGGCTGGTGCCAGTCAGGACGAATCGGTGGTGCGTCCGGCAAGTGCACCTTTCAGTACCAGCGGCGGTTTGAAGCTGCTGCAGGGCAACCTGGGGCGCAGTGTCATCAAGATTTCGGCGGTGCCCGATGATCGCCATGTGATCGAAGCACCATGCCGCGTCTTTGACTCGCAGGAAGCATTGCACCAGGCCTTTGCTGCCGATGAACTCAACCGCGACCTGATCTGCGTGGTGCGCTGGCAGGGCCCGCAAGCCAATGGCATGCCCGAACTGCACAAGCTCACGCCGCCGCTGGCTGTGTTGCAGGGCAAGGGCTATCGGGTGGCGCTGGTCACCGATGGCCGCATGAGCGGTGCTTCGGGCAAGGTGCCAGCCGCCATTCACGTGTCGCCCGAAGCCGCCGCCGGTGGTCCGCTGGCACGTGTGCGCGACGGCGATGTGATCCGGCTCGATGCCAATGTGGGCATGCTGCAAGTGCTTGTACCTGAGGCCCAATGGGCTGCCCGCGATGTTTTGCCCATGCCGGATGCCTTGCGCGCCGCCAACAGTGTGGGTATGGGCCGGGAACTGTTTGCCAACCTGCGCCGCAACGCCCTGAGTGCTGAAGAAGGCACTTGCAGCTGGCTGTGACCAGACGCATGGATTGCCGCGCTCGAGCCTGTCCTGAGCTTAGCCTGTCCTGAGCTTGGCGAAGGGTCGAAGGGC
The DNA here is from genome assembly GCA_002842265.1 of Betaproteobacteria bacterium HGW-Betaproteobacteria-18. Taxonomy (GTDB): domain Bacteria; phylum Pseudomonadota; class Gammaproteobacteria; order Burkholderiales; family Burkholderiaceae_C; genus Rhodoferax. The sequence goes on from PHCO01000021.1 coordinate 865, forward strand.
TCGCAATGACTGTTATCAATTTTCTTGAAAGCTCACATGACTATTCAGACCCCCTTGACTGCCCTGCAGGTCATGCAGGATGCCCCGGTGATTCCGGTGATTGTGCTCAACGATGTGGCCCACGCGGTACCCATGGCGCGTGCTTTATTGGCAGGTGGCATCCGCATGCTCGAAGTCACGCTGCGAACGCCGCAGGCGCTGGCCTGTATCGAAGCCATTGCCCGCGAGGTACCCGAGGCCGTGGTGGGTGCCGGCACCGTGCGCTCCAGAGCCGACGCGCAAGCCGCAGCCAACGCCGGAGCGCGTTTTGCAGTCAGCCCGGGCTACACCAGCGCAGTGGGGCAGGCCTGTCGTGACGTCGGTCTGGCCTTGCTGCCGGGCGTGGCCACAGGTGGCGAGATCATGGCCGCTTGTGAGGACGGCTTGACCGAACTCAAATTTTTCCCTGCCGTGCAAGCGGGTGGCGTGGCCATGCTCAAGGCCTGGGCCGGGCCGTTTTTTGATGTGAAGTTTTGCCCCACAGGGGGCGTTACGCTGCAAAATGCGCCAGATTTTTTGGCTTTGAAAAACGTGGTCTGCGTCGGTGGCTCGTGGCTGGTGCCATCCAGCACCGCTGAGCAGGGAGACTGGGGCCGCGTGACCCGACTCGCCAGCGAGACCCGAAATTTAAGGAAATAGGGACACAGGCGCCAATGCGTGGTACTTAAACCGCTGCTGGCTGCTGGATCAGTTCTATTTTGTAGCCATCAGGATCGGTCACAAAAGCAATCACGGTGCTGCCGCCCTTGACCGGACCTGCTTCACGCGTGACGTTGCCGCCCGCTGCCTTGATTTTTGCGCAGGCGGCGTAGGCATCGGGCACAGCCAGGGCAATGTGACCATAAGCGGTGCCCAGCTCGTAGTGATCGACGCCCCAGTTGTAGGTGAGCTCCAATTCGGCGTGCTCGGGGTTGCTGCCATAACCGACAAAGGCCAGCGTGTACTTGTACTCGGGGTTGTCGGAGGTGCGCAGCAGTTTCATGCCCAGCACCTGGGTATAAAAATCGATGGCGCGTTGCAGGTTGCCAACGCGCAGCATGGTGTGGAGAATTCGCATGGATCGGGTTCCTTAAAGTTGGATGAGTCCTGGCTTGGCAGACAATAATCAAGACAATTATTTAGCACGGAGTCGATATGACCCACTTTACTAAAGTCATTTTATTTACCGACAGCGACGGCCAGGCCCGTTTCAAAGAGGAAACTGTGCCGCTGGACCAGGGTTCGCCCAAGTCGGCGTTATCTGCCTTGATGCCCTCGGGCGGCTATCAGTTGCGCACCAGTCCGGTGGGTTTTCGCAGCACGTACCATTGCACCACCGAGCCGCAATGGGTGTTCATTTTGGGCGGGCAGATGGAGATTGGCGTGCACGATGGCAGCTCACGTATTTTCAATCAGGGTGAGCATTTTTATTCAGCCGACTTGTTGCCAGCAGGCGAGGAGTTTGATGACCAGCGGCACGGCCACTGGAGTCGTCAAGTGGGCCCCGACCCGCTGGTGACCTTGTTTTTGCGCGGCTGAATCAAACCCGAAAAATTTAACGGCCTGATTGGCCGCGTGTGCCACTGGCATTGCGGGGGCGGTTGCCTGGTCTGCCAGCTCCACCGCCCGGGCGACCGCCGCCACCTGTTCCGCCGCCAAAGCCGCCACCGCCACCACCCGAGTTACGGTTGCCGCCACCAAAACCACCCCGGCGTGGGCCGCGGTCAACCAGCATATCGACGCTGGTGCGCATCGGGTCGGGTTGGCCACCAGCGCCTGAGCGAGAGGGCGCAGCGCCAACGTCAACCGGCCCGCCATAACCACCACCATTACCACCGCCATAACCGCGTGCCTGGCGTTGACCAGGGCCGCGCACGGCCTGCTCGGCGGCTGACAAGTGACTGCGCGGTTCGGCCTCGCGACCACCACCAGCGTTGCCGAAGTTGTCATCGTTGACGTTGGTACTGCGACCTTCACCGCCATAACCGGCACCACTACCTCCGGCATTTCTCCCGCCACCACTGCGGCCACCACGGCTACCACCGCGACTGCCGGGTGCCGGGCCTCTGCCGCCACCACCGCCGCCGCTGCGGGCTGCACCCGGGCCTTTGCTTTCGCGCACGCGGGTCAGCATTTCGGAGCGAGCCGCTTTGGCCGCAGCTTGCATCACATCGCGGCTTGGGGGTTTGCCGGCACCGCCCCAAATGGTCTGACGGCCCATGGCGATGGGTTCGGCCTTTTCGCCGGGCTCGGGCATATAGCCCTCAATGATTTCGACCGGAATATCTTGTTTGGTGTAGCGCTCAATGGCTTGCATGAAGCCTTCTTCATCCAGGCACACCAGGTTGACGGCCGTGCCATCAGCCCCCGCGCGGCCGGTGCGGCCAATGCGGTGCACGTAGTCTTCGCATACGTTGGGAATGTCGTAGTTCACCACATGCGGCAGGTCGTCAATGTCGATGCCGCGGGCGGCAATGTCAGTGGCCACCAGGGCGCGCATCTCGCCGCTCTTGAAACCGGCCAGCGCCTGGGTGCGGGCTGACTGGCTCTTGTTGCCGTGCAGGGCCATGGCGGTGATGCCGTTCTTTTCCAGGAACTCGGCCACGTTGTTGGCACCGAACTTGGTCCGGGTGAACACCAGCACCTGGCTCCAGTTTTTCTCCTGGATGATGTGTGCCAGCAGGGCTTTCTTCTTGCCGCGACCCACCGGGTGAATCAGCTGCGTGATGCGCTGCACCGTGGTGTTGCGCGGTGTCACTTGCACGCTCTGCGGGTCTTTCAGCAGGGTGGCGGCCAGTTCGCGGATTTCGTCGCTGAAGGTGGCCGAGAACAGCAGGCTTTGCTTGGCTTTGGGCACGGCCGCCAGCACTTTTTTCACATCATGGATGAAGCCCATGTCGAGCATGCGGTCGGCTTCGTCGAGCACCAGCATTTGCACCTGGCTCAGGTCCATCATGCCTTGCTGCATCAGATCCAGCAGACGCCCGGGGGTGGCCACCAGAATGTCAACGCCTTTTTTCATGCGGCTGATTTGCGGGTTCATGCCGACACCGCCAAAAATGGCGGCTGAGGTCAGTTCCAGGTACTTGCCGTACGTCTTGACCGATTCTTCTACCTGGGCGGCCAGCTCGCGGGTGGGCGTGAGCACCAGGGCGCGAATGGCAATGTTGCCAAACTTGCTGCGCGGCGCCTCTTCAGTGCTCAGTTTGTTCAGCATGGGCAGCACAAAGGCAGCGGTTTTGCCGGTGCCGGTTTGTGCGCCGCCCAGCAGGTCGTGACCAGCCAGTACCAGCGGAATGGCTTGTGCCTGAATCGGCGTGGGAGTTTCGTAGCCTTGCTCAAGCACGGCTTTGATGATGGCCGGAGCCAGATTTAGTTCTTCAAATTTCATTTAGAGGTGCACCCCATCCAGGGCGCCAGGGCATCGGCCTGTTCTGGCGCGGGTAGCGACAGTTCAGTCAAAGGCAGATGGGATCAAAAATGGAACCGACGTGTAAAACATGGGCTCCCAGCAAGGTGCTGGTCTTGCAGGCAACTGAAGCCCCACAAGCAGGCGTATTGTCGCACGGTCTGGGCAGGCCCTGATTTGCCGCACAATTTTGCCATTTGACAAAAAGGCGATACAACCGAATCGATTCACCATCGCAAGGCGCGCCGGGCCGGTAAGTGCACCGATAATGCACCTTTTCCATCTTATGTGAATGCAACAGACTCATGGCTCAATACGTATTTTCAATGAACCGTGTCGGCAAAATCGTGCCGCCCAAGCGGCACATTCTGAAAGACATTTCTCTCAGTTTTTTCCCAGGAGCCAAGATTGGCGTGCTGGGCACCAACGGCTCTGGCAAATCGACCCTGCTCAGGATCATGGCTGGTCTGGACAAGGAAATTGAAGGTGAAGCGATTCCGATGCCGGGGTTGAACATCGGTTACCTGCCGCAAGAACCCCAGTTGGACCCGGACAAAACCGTGCGTGAAACCGTGGAAGAAGCCATGGGCAAGGTCATCGCGGCCAAGGCGCGACTGGAAGAGGTTTACATTGCTTATGGTGAAGAAGATGCAGACTTTGACAAGCTGGCGGCCGAGCAGGCCGAGCTCGAAGCCATCATTGCCACCGCTGGCACCGACTCCGAACATCAGCTCGAAATAGCCGCGGATGCCCTGCGCCTGCCGCCGTGGGAAGCCAGGGTGGGCGTCTTGTCAGGCGGCGAGAAACGCCGCGTGGCGCTGTGCCGGTTGTTGCTGGAGCACCCCGACATGCTGTTGCTCGACGAGCCCACCAACCACCTGGACGCTGAATCGGTGGATTGGCTGGAGCAATTCCTGCAGCGCTATTCGGGCACCGTGGTGGCCATTACCCACGACCGTTACTTTCTGGACAATGCCGCCGAGTGGATTCTGGAACTCGACCGCGGCAACGGCATTCCTTACAAGGGCAACTACAGCTCGTGGATGGAGCAAAAGCAGGCGCGTCTGGAGCAGGAGCAAAAGGGCGAAGATTCCCGTGCCAAAGCCCTCAAGAAAGAGCTGGAGTGGTCACGCCAGAACCCCAAGGCTCGCCAGGCCAAGAGCAAGGCCCGACTGGCCCGTTTCGAGGAACTGTCCGATTTCGAATACCAGAAGCGCAATGAAACCAACGAAATTTTCATTCCCGTGGCCGACCGCCTGGGCAATGAAGTCATTGAGTTTGTCAACGTCAGCAAGTCCTTTGGTGACCGTCTGCTGATCGACAACCTGAGCTTCAAGGTGCCTGCCGGTGCCATCGTCGGCATCATCGGCCCCAACGGCGCGGGCAAGTCCACGCTGTTTCGCATGATTGCGGGCAAGGAAAAACCCGATAGCGGCGAGGTCAAGGTGGGTGCTACCGTCAAGATGGCCTTTGTCGATCAGAGCCGCGACGACTTGTCCAATGAGAAAACGGTGTGGGAAGATGTTTCTGGCGGGCTCGATATGCTCAACATTGGCAAGTTCCAGATGGCCAGTCGGGCCTATTGCGGGCGCTTCAACTTTAACGGGGCCGACCAGCAAAAACGCGTAGGCACGCTCTCAGGCGGTGAGCGTGGGCGCTTGCACCTGGCCAAAACGCTCATTGCCGGTGGCAACGTGCTGATGCTCGATGAGCCGTCGAATGACCTCGACGTGGAAACCTTGCGTGCCCTGGAAGACGCCTTGCTGGAGTTTGCCGGCTCGGTCATGGTGATCAGTCACGACCGCTGGTTTCTGGATCGCATTGCCACCCACATTCTGGCCTGCGAGGGCGACAGCCAGTGGACCTTTTATGACGGCAACTACCAGGAATACGAAGCGGACAAGAAAAAACGCCTGGGAGAAGAGGGTGCGCGTCCGCACCGCATGCGTTACAAGGCCTTGCGTTAACAGCAGTCGAATCGAGCACCGAAGTGTCTGCCGCCATTCGTACTGATCAATACCCGATTTTGTTTCGCGCTGCACTGGGACAGTCGGCGCGTGATAGTGAGGCCTTGTTGCGCGAGGTTTTTCACGCTGCACTGCGATCTCTTGATGAAGAAATTGCACATGCTTGCGGGCGTCTTGAACGCGATCAGTTGCGCATGAGCCATCAATTCCTGGATGACAAAGCAGCGGCCCTGTGCGCTCAATTTCCAGTTTTGTTGCGCCAGATATTCCAGAACAAACAAACCGGCAGTTCAAAATTTGGAGAACTGGCTGTGGGTGAATTGAGCCATGACCAGTTGCTGCACATGGATGAGATCCAGGTGCAGGAGCGGGTTGAAGTGGCGCGGGTGTTGCGTTTGGTGCAACTCGCGGTACAGAATCCATTGAACGAACTCAATGGCTATATGAGTGCTTTACTGGGGTTTGATCAAGTCAAGCCTGTGCACAATCCTTTGCGACCGCAAACATATCTGAAAGTGTTGCAGGATGTGATGCTTGATGCGGCGGTGCCCCCGCAGATACGTATCACCTGGATCAACCACATGTCAACGGCTTTGGGGAAAGCTTTACGTGGTTCATACGCCTTGTTGGCGCAAAAAATCAAGTCTTATGGTGTGATTCCCTTGTCGATGGACAAGTCGGTTGAGCCGAATAATCGGATTATTGGTGCTCAAACTGAGCGGGTTACGAGCCAACCTTCTGACGCGGACGGATCATCGAATCAGCCCAATATGTTGACCCTGGATCGATTACGTGAATTAATGACCGGACAACTAAGCACCCAGAAAAATACAACGCCTGATGAAGCGGTGGCACAGTTTGCTGGCGCTTTTGACCGGAACGCCAGTGGGTCGGCTGAGACCACCCCGGAGGATGCGCAGGAGTCCACTACTGACTTTGCTGCGACAGTACCAGCGGTATTCGAGGCTTTGCAAAACATGAATCAGGAGGATGACGTGATAACGAGCCTGTCACAGCGTCAGCGCCTCGCCTCGAGCATTGCCAACAAGCCTGAATCAGTACGGCAAATGTTTCGCAGTAATTGTCAAAATCCTGCTCAAGTCCTGAGCCTCGAGGTGATGTTTCAGATGGTTGATAACCTGGTACAAGATCCACGGTTACTCGAGCCCATTCGTCGCGTCATTGAGAATCTGGAACCTGCCTTGTTCCGTCTGGTGATGGTTGATGTGCGTTTTTTCAACGACAAGTTACACCCTGCACGTCGCTTGCTTCAGGAAATCACCCAGCGCGGACTGGCTTTTGACTCGGCTGACGCGCCCGGCTTTGCGCTTTTTATCAGGTCACTGCACCGCTACGTGAACCCCTTGTCGCGCATGCCGATTGACAGTGCCGAGCCATTTGATCTGGCCATTGATAACCTTAACAGCATGTGGTCGGAACAATCGGTGGCTTCCAGCCAGACCGTGCAACAGGCCATGCAAGCCCTGGGCCGGGCCGAGGAGCGTAACCTGTTGGCTGAAAAAATGGTTGCGGGCATGGAACAGATTCCCGATATGCAACGGGTACCCACCGCAGTTGCAGAATTTCTCTGTGGTCCGTGGGCTCAGGTCATGGCCTACGCCGAACTCAACAATACCAAGGGCGTCGAAGACCCTGGTGGCTATAAAAATCTGGTCAACATTCTGCTTTGGAGCGCTCAACCCGAACTCACCCGGCAAGATGTGGCCAAGCTGACCAGGCGGGTGTCCAGGTTGCTGTCCAAATTGCGTGAAGGCCTGGCCTTGATCGACTACCCCCCATTGAAAGCCAGCTCTTTTTTTGATGTGCTGATGAAGTTGCATCAACAGGCTTTTCGACCAAAAACTGCCGAATCCGAGCAGCAGACCAGGAATCCCAAAGAAAATTTATTCGGTAACCACAAGCACTGGCTGGCACCTGAAGAGGTCAAGGCCACTGGCTTTACGGATATGCCAGATGAAGAATCAACCCAATCAATGGCTAACGAGATTGAATCCTCTGCCTCGTTGCTGTTGAACTCTTCGATCCCCATGACAAGTCAGGACAACCTGGTGCAATCTACGGTTGATCTCGCGCACATGGGGGTGGGCGCTTGGGTAGAAATATGCGTCAAGGGTATTTGGCAACGCAGCCAGCTCAGTTGGATCAGCCCACAGAAATCCATGTACATGTTTACCAATATTTATGGGAGTACCCAATCCATGACAAGGCGCTCGCTCGACAAACTGCTGGCCGCAAATGCCTTGCGTGTGGTGTCAGATCAATCCATGGTGGACGGCGCACTGGATGCGGTGGTTCATGCCGCCATGCTCAACAGCCTGGATATCAGGCTGTGAAGACAGGCCGGATGCAACGCTGCCTCAATCGGGGTTGATTCAGCCTGCCAGCGCCGTCTTGACGGCCTGAGACACCATGGCCATATCGGCTTTCCCGGCCAGTTGTGCCTTGACGGCAGCCATCACCTTGCCCATGTCGCCGGGGCCTTTGGCACCCAGACTTGCCACAATGGCTTGCACCGCACCGCTGACCTCTTGCGCATTCAGACGCTGTGGCAAATAGGCTTGCAACACCACGATCTCGGCACTTTCCTTGTCTGCCATATCCATGCGCTGGGCCTTGGTGTAGGCCTCCACAGAGTCTTTGCGTTGTTTGATGAGTTTGTCCACAATGGCAATCATGGCGGCATCGTCCAGCACCACGCGCTCATCCACTTCCTTTTGCTTGGCCGCTGCCAACAGCAGGCGGATGGTGCCCAGGCGCTCACTGTCTTTGGCGCGCATGGCGGTTTTCATGTCTTCGATCACCTGGTCTTTGAGTGACATTTTTATTACTCCTGTGAATGGCTTGGGCATAAAAAAAGCCCGCCTGAGCGTCCCCGGCGAGCTTGTACAAGAGGCTGCTACAGCCCTGTCAGAACAACAGGGTCAGTACAACTTCTTGGGCAATTGCATGGCACGAATGCGCTTGTAATTGCGTTTGACGGCAGCAGCCTTCTTGCGCTTGCGCTCAGAAGTGGGTTTTTCATAGAACTCGCGCGCGCGCAAGTCGGTCAGAAGACCCAGTTTTTCAATGGTGCGCTTGAAGCGGCGCAGCGCGACGTCAAAAGGTTCGTTATCTTTAACACGGATGGTTGTCATTACGTCAAGAGATCCTAAATATGCAAACGTTTCAGTTTCGGGAAGATCGGGCCTAAAACTTAACTATTTACGAAGTTCCCCGCTTAAAAATTGATCAGGCAGCGGAGTTTTGCCAGCAAAGCCTAGGATTATAGCGAGCAAGTTGCACTTTTTGGCACATGTATAGAAGTTTGGGGTGGATCAGTGTAGTTTTTGCAGCAACCACTGGATCACCTCCTCATCCAGACAAAGCTCCAGGTGCCCCAGTCCTTTGAACTCGGTCACCGTGGCATCTGCGAGCACTTGCTCACGCTGCGGGTACACAATGTTGTCGTGATGCGTCAAGGCAATGTGCATCAACTGCCGGGTCGCTGGTGTTTCACTGGCTTGCAAGGCTTGTAGCCAAGGGCTGTGCCACGCCATTTGTGCCGTGTTGGTGGCGGGCGTCCATGTGGCAATTTTGGTTCCCTGATGCGGTGTTCCCAGGGTGATGATTTTGGCCACGGGCGCGCTGCCATGCTGACGCAGCCAGGCGCGTATCACCAGGCCACCCATGCTGTGGCCCACCAGTGCCACCTGCGCGGCACCCGTGGCATGCTGCAATTGCTGCATGGCCTGCTGGATTTGGGGGGCGTAATCGTCAATCGGGGTAAACAGCGGCTCCAGGGAGATGGCCAGCACCGGATGGCCCGCCTGGTGCAAGGCCTGTGCTATTTTGTCCCACACACGGTCGTTGCAAATGTAGCCATGCACCAGCAGCACCGGCACCCGCCATGGTTGCGTTTGCTGTGGGGTGTCCGGCAACCAGACTTCAGGTTTTGTCCCTGCCCACGGCATCTGCATCCAATAAATACGCAAAGCGGCCAAAAATTCACCCCAATAAGTCCGCAACCATAATGAATCCGACTGTTTGGGGCGCGACTTGATCATGCTGACGCTGATGATGCCAAACTGCACCAAGAGCGGCAACAGCACGGCACACAGGAGCACCAGCGCCAGCGCCGCAGCACCGCTTAGGCCGAGTTGACCTGCGGCATAGGTGCCCAGCAGGGCGCCGGTGAGCAGTTGAATGAAGTAAATGCGGCGCAATAAACGGGCGAGCATGGGATGTGTCCTTGCTTTATTAAATTAAATCAATATCTTACGTATTTTTATTAAAGTGATTTATAGATTATTTTTGTGTGCGAGAAGTGTGTCCAGCAAGGCATCTTTATCAGTCCACAACTGGTTCACCCAGATTTGACAAAGCTCGCGCAAAGCCTGTGACGGGTCTCCCCCGGCGCTGACGGCGACCCGGGGCACGTCCAGGGTGCGGGCTTGCACGATGACCCGGGGCACGCGTCCCTGCAAAAACTGCCAGAAATTGGGCGCGCCGTTGGGATAGGCAATGGTGATGTCCAACACGGCACCAAACTTTTCACCCATGGCGTCCAGCGCCAAGCTGATGCCGCCCGCCTTGGGCTTGAGCAGGTGCCGGTAAGGTGACTGCTGGCGTTGCTGTTTGACGTGGGAAAAGCGTGTGCCTTCCACAAAATTCATCACGCTGGTGGGTACCAGGGCGTATTTTTCGCAGGCGGCGCGGGTGGTGGCGGCATCTTTGCCGCGCTCTTCGGGGTGCTTTTGCAAAAAAGCCTCGCTGTGCCGGCGCATGAACGGAAACTCCAGCGCCCACCAGGCCAGGCCCATGATTGGCACCCAGATCAATTGCTTTTTCAGGAAAAACTTGAGCAAAGGAATGTGCCGGTTCAGCACATGCTGCAACACCAGAATATCGACCCATGACTGGTGGTTGCATACCACCAGGTACCACTGGCTCGGACCCAGGTCCCGGATGCCGCTGACTTCCCATTGCAGCGGCTGCGTCAGGCGCATCCAGCCACTGTTGCCGGCAATCCAGGCCTCGGCAATGCGCAGCAGCAGCGGGTCAATGGCCAGGCGCACCCGCCTGAACGGCAGCAGCAGCTTGACGGTGGCGACCAGCAGCAAAACCGGCACCCACAACAAAATGTTGAGCAACATCAGCGTACTGGCAATGACACCCACGAGTGGTGTTGGCAAAAAGTGAAGCATGGTCATCAAGTTGTGCGTTGTTTGCGGTTTGGTCGTTTGTTCGTCATGTGTTGGTAAAAACCTGGCTGCATTTTCGGTGATGATCAGGGCATGAACACCACCGCACCATTACCCCAACATGCCCCAAACCATGCACCCCTGCAAGTCGCCCTGATCGGTTACGGCGGTGCCGGCCGCATCTTTCATGCGCCGCTTATCGCCGGCGTGCCCGGTCTGCATCTGGCCTGCATTGTGACGCGCCAAGCTGACGCGGTACAACGCGACTGGCCTGCCGTGCGTTGCGAGGCAACCGCCAGCGCGGTTCTGGCCGACCCCACCATTGACCTGGTGGTGATTGCCACCCCCAACGCCAGCCATTTCGAGCTGGCGCAGGCTGCTCTAAAAGCGGGCAAGCATGTGGTGGTGGACAAACCTTGTACAGTGACCCTGAGTGAGACCGAAGCGCTGCTTGATCTGGCACGCCAGCAGGGTCGGGTGCTCACCGTCTTTCAGAACCGCCGCTTTGACAGCGACTTTCTGGCCCTGCAGCAAGTCATCCAAAGCGGTCAGTTGGGGCGCGTGGTGCAGGTGGATTCGCACTTTGACCGCTACCGCCCAACGGTGCCACAGCGCTGGCGCGAACAAAACCTGCCCGGCTCCGGCCTGTGGCTGGACCTGGGGCCGCATCTGCTTGACCAGGCTTTGGTGCTGTTTGGCCAGCCTGACGCGCTGCTGCTGGATCAAGCCAACGTGCGCGATGACGCCCAGGTGAACGACTGGTTTCATGCCGTGCTGCGTTATGACACCCGGCATGGCGGCCTGCGTGTGATCCTGCACGCCAGCACGCTGGTGGCCGAACCGGGGCCGCGCTGGGCGGTGCACGGCACCCTGGGCAGCTTGACCAAGTTCGGGCTGGACGTGCAGGAAGACGCCCTCAAGGCCGGCCAGTGCCCGCAACTGGACGCCTTGCACGACTGGGGGCATGACCCGCAACCGGGCCAGTTGCTGCGCATGAAAAGCATCGCTGGCGTGGCGGCAGCGGTGGCGGTGCGCATGGCCGCGCCCCAGCCTGCCGGCAACTATCTGGCGTATTACGCCCAATTGCGTGACCACCTGTGGGGACTGGTGCCGCAGCCTGGCGTCACACCGACGCAGGTGCATGCGGTCATGCAATTGCTGACGTTGGGTGAACAAAGCGTCGCATCGGGCCGGTTTGTGGCGGTGCCTCCCGCCAAAGTTTGGTTTTGACAGGTTTGGTTTTTGATTGTTGACAGCTTCAATGTCGTTGTTTATTATTACAAACGTTATAACCTCAAGGTGTTTTGCATGTACACGCTCAAACTCACACAAATCGGGAATTCGGTCGGAGTGGTCTTGCCGCGCGAAGCTTTGGCTCGGTTGAAGCTGAGCAAAGGTGAATCTGTTTTTTTAACAGAGACCCCTCAGGGTTACGTGTTGACGCCCTACGACCCGGCCTTGGATGAAGAAATTCAAGCGGGACGGCAATTTATGCACGAGTTTCGCGACACTTTTCATCAACTTGCCAAATGAAGACCACCTGGCGATGGATCAGCAAGTCAGCGCTGCTGATGTTGCACGATGAAAGCCTGGCCGAGCATGGTGGCGGCGAAGGCGTGCGCGATGAAGGTTTGCTGGATTCGGCGCTGGCCCGCCCCCTCAACGTGATGGCCTACAGCGATTCTGCAGCGCCTCCTGATGTTGCGACGCTGACAGCCAGCTACGGTGTAGGTTTGGCAAAGAACCATGCGTTTGTGGATGGCAACAAGCGCGCCGCATTTTTGGCTGTCGGTCTCTTTTTGGCTCTGAACGGTTGGCGCTTGCAGTGTACGCAGGCTGAAGCGACGTTCACCATGCTGGCCGTCGCCTCGGGCGATTTGTCGGAAGACGCCTTTGCCGGCTGGTTGCGCCTGCACGCCGCCAGGCGCACGTCATTGACCCAGGCCAGCTTGCCATGACCGCCCTGCGCATCCGTCATAATCCACCGCGCTAGAGGTGCCGCCCGGTCGGGTGGCTGAGAAACACTCTTTGAACCTGATCTGGGTCGTGCCAGCGTAGGAAAGCGTTCACAACACGCGTTGTGCTCAAGCGGCCCCAGATCAAAAAACAGGATCTGTCATGGCCAATCAACTTTTACCTTCTGATCTTTGGGCTGACGTGCAAGCGGTGCGCGCCCAGCGCCCGCTGGTGCACAGCATCACCAACCTGGTGGTGATGAACTTCAACGCCAATGTGCTGCTGTCCATGGGCGCCTCGCCGGTGATGGCGCACGCCCATGAAGAGGTGGCCGACATGGCCGCCATCGCCCAGGCGCTGGTGCTCAACATCGGCACGCTGGAGCCGTACTGGATCAAGAGCATGTGCCAGGCCCTGGACGTGGCTACCGCGCGCGGCATTCCCACCGTGCTCGACCCTGTGGGCGCCGGCGCAACCCAATACCGAAACGAAAGCATTCAGGTACTCATGCACCAGGCCATGCCAAGTGTGATCCGGGGCAACGCCTCGGAGATCATGAGCGTGGCGGGCCTTGCCGCCCAAACCCGCGGGGTCGATAGCAGCGCCGCGGTGGCCGACGCGTTGCAGGGCGCGCGTGATTTGGCGGCCCGCACCGGGGGCGTGGTGTGCGTCAGCGGCCCCATTGATCAGGTGCTCGATGCAAAAGGCCGCCATGCCAGCCTGTCCAATGGCCACGAGTGGATGACGTGCATTACCGGCGTGGGTTGCTCTGCCACGGCCTTGATTGGCGCTTTTTGTGCGGTGCAGCCCGATGCCTGGCGCGCCACGGTATCTGCCATGGCTTACCTGGGCGTGGTAGGTGAGGTGGCTGCGCAAGGCGTGCAGGCACGCAGTCAGGGTGTGGGCAGCTTGCAAATTGCGCTGCTTGACCAGTTGCAGTTGCTCGATGAGGCCACATTTACCCGCCACCTCAAGCTGGCCGTTAGCCAGTAAAGCGATGGCGATTCATGCGTTGTCCGGCAGTCGCCTGCAAGGGCGCGCTGCCTTGGCTGATGTGCTACGTCTTTATCTGGTGACGGATCAAATGAGCCTGCGCGGTCGCACGCTGGCCGATGTGGTGCTGTCGGCCCTACGTGGTGGCGTGACTTGTGTGCAGTTGCGTGAAAAAGACCTGGCTATGCGCGACTTTGTGGCGCTGGCGCTGGCCGTCAAGGACCTGCTGGCACCATTTGCTGTGCCCCTGGTCATCAACGACCGCATGGATGTGGCGCTGGCCTGCTGTGCCCAGGGCGTGCATCTGGGCCAGTCCGACATGCCGGTGGCCTTGGCCCGACAACTGTTGCCACCCGAGGTGTTCATTGGCCTGTCGGTGGAAAGCTTGGGCGATGTGGTGCGTGCGGCCGGGCAGGCGGTGGACTACCTGGGCATCAGCCCGGTGTACGCCACCCCCACCAAAACAGACACCGCTGCGCCCTGGGGGCTGGCGGGCGTCAGCCAAGTACGCGCCTTGACCGGGCTGCCGCTGGTGGCCATTGGCGGCATCCACCAGGGCAATGCGGCTGGGGTGCTGCAAGCCGGTGCCGATGGCCTGGCCGTGGTCAGTGCCATTTGTTCGGCGGCAGACCCGCAGGCAGCAGCCCAATCATTTCAGGACATTTTCAGAGCACAGAGGCCCCTATGAACACGGAACGAATTCACCAGTACCCCCGGGTGTTGTCGATCGCCGGCTCGGACAGCGGTGGCGGCGCCGGCATCCAGGCCGACCTGAAAACCTTTGCCGCGCTGGGCTGCTTCGGCATGACGGCCATCACCGCGCTGACGGCGCAAAACACCTGCGGTGTGCGCGCCATTCACGCGGTGCCACCCGACATGCTGCGCGCGCAGATCGACGCGGTGCAGGAAGACATCGGAGCCGATGCCGTCAAGATCGGCATGCTGCATTCGCCCGAGATCGTGCGCACGGTGGCGCAGGCCATTGACCGCCATCAACTGACCCGCGTGGTGTTCGACCCGGTGATGGTCGCCACCAGCGGCGCCAAGCTGATCGACGACCCGGCCATCGCCGTGTTGGTGGCCGAGCTGTTTCCGCGCTCTGCCTTGATCACGCCCAACCTTGACGAAGCCGCGCTGCTGGTTGGGCGCCCGCTCACCAGTCCGCAAGACATGGCGCTGGCGGCTGCTGAACTCATTGGGTGCGGCGCACGCGCGGTGTTGCTCAAGGGCGGGCATCTGGCCGGTGACACGGTGATGGACCTGCTGCTGCAGGCATCGGGTGAACCGCTCTGGATGCAGGCCCCGCGCATCGCCACCGCCAACACCCACGGCACCGGCTGCACGCTGTCAAGCGCCATTGCCGCGCATCTGGCGCTGGGCGCCACGCTGCTTGATGCGGTGCAACAGGCGCGCGACTTTGTGCGCCAGGCCTTGCAGGCCGGGGCCTCGGTCAAGACCGGGCAGGGGGAAGGGCCGCTGAACCACGGTTTTGCACCGCTGCCGATGCAGCTGCGCGATCTGTGATTCCGGATTGAGATCTGGTCAACGCATTTCTGTGCCCAGGGGGTTCCCGTAGCCCGGATGCAGCGAAGCGCAATCCGGGTGGGGTGCGTGTGTTCGTGCAGCCGCCATCCCGGATTGGCATCCGGGCTACGGGTGATTTACGCCCCGGTTCAGCGGGCAAACATCGCCTGTAACGCGGCCGCTTGCACCTCGGGCGCATTGGCGGCCACCAGCGCCCGCACCACGGCCACGGAGCCAACGCCACTGGCCAGCACCTCGGGCAGCCGCGCGGCGTCAATGCCGCCAATAGCGACCGTGGGGGTGTCGCGCAACAGCGCGGCATACACCTTGAGCCGTGCCGGGCCTTGCGGCGGCGTGGCCATGCGCTTGAGCGTGGTGGCATAAACGGCGCCCATGGCGATGTAGCTGGGCTGCACTGCGTGGGCACGCAGCATCTCGGCATAGCCGTGGCTGCTCACGCCCAGGCGCAGGCCGGCGGCGCGAATCGGTGCCAGCTCTGCCGCCTGCAAGTCTTCCTGCCCCAGATGCACGCCATAGGCGCCGACCTCGATGGCCGCCTGCCAATGGTCATTGATGAAGAGCAGCGCAGCCGTGCCTTGCACCGCCTGGACCGCCGCCTGCACCTCGCGCGTGATGGCGCCTGGGTCGTCCGACTTGAAGCGCAGCTGCAGCGTCGGCACCCCGGCACGCGCCATGCGCCCCACCCAGGCAGCATCGGGCAACACCGCGTAAAGCCCCAACTGGCGCGGGCAGGGGGCAAAGGCGTTGGTGTCCACGCACCTTGTATCGTCATTGCGAGGCGCGTCAGCGCCGTGGCAATCCATGGCCCCTGAATTCATGGATTGCCACGTTTGGGCCTGTCCTGAGCTTAGCCTGTCCTGAGCTTGGCGAAGGGTCGAAGGGCTCGCAATGACGGGTAAAGTACGCAAACCAAAGTCCTGCGGTTCGGTGGGCCAGGCGCTGGCATCGAACTGGCCGCTGCGCCCGGTTTGGCCTTGCCAGGCGCTGGCCAGACACTGGGCATCGGCATCAATGAAGTCGAGGGCGCGGCAAGCGGCATAAACCGCCTGCGGGATCGGCTCGGCGATGGTGGTGGGCAATGCGGCCAGGAAAATCGGCAGCCGTTCCAGGGATTCGGCTTGCAGCGCCAGCTGGCTGTGCTGGCGCACGATCTCGCGGGCCAGGGTGTCAAGTTCGTTGTGTGGTGCCATTGTTGTATTTCAAGCTTGGTTGAAGGCAGTTTGTCGTGTGTTCAGGCCTGGTGCCAAAACGGCGTGCCCAGCACCGGCGTGCTGGGTTGCGCGCTGTCATGCTCGGGCATCACGCCGGATAAAAAGGCCGCGCGGCCGGCCTGGGTGGCGCTGGCAAATGCGCCGGCCATGCGCACCGGGTCGTGCGCCAGGGCGACGGCGGTGTTGAGCAGCACGCCGTCAAAGCCCCATTCCATCACCTGGCAGGCGTGCGACGGCAAACCGAGGCCGGCATCCACCAGCATCGGCACGCTAAGGCGTTCGCGCAGGGTGCGTAGCGCGTAGGGGTTGAGCGGTCCCTTGCCGGTGCCAATGGGTGCCGCCCAAGGCATGATCGCCTGGCAGCCGACATCGACCAGACGCTGGCACAGCACCAGGTCTTCGGTGCAGTAGGGCAGCACCTTGAAGCCGTCCTTGATCAGGCGGCTGGCGGCATCGACCAGGTTCAGGGTGTCGGGTTGCAGCGTGTAGTCGTCGCCGATCAGCTCCAGCTTGAGCCAGGGCGTGCCAAACACCTCGCGCGCCATGTGCGCGGTGGTGATGGCTTCCTGCACGCTGTGGCAACCCGCGGTATTGGGTAGCACCGGCACGTTCAACCCGGCCAGCATGGCCCAGAAGGCGTTGGGGGCAGCGTCACCGGTTTTAAGGTTTTGCCGCCGCAACGAGGCCGTCAGCATGGCCGGCTGCGCCTGGCGCACGGCGGCTTGCAGCACACTGGGTGACGGGTAGCGCGAGGTGCCCAGCAGCAGGCGGCTGGTGAAGATCTGGCCGTAGAGCACCAGGGCGTCGTCGGTGTTGTTGTCTGAAAGTAGGTTCATGGTGGTCAATCCTTAGCCTCCTGTCACCGGCGCAATCAGGTCGATCTGGTCTGCGTCGTGCAACAGGGTGTGGTGGTAGGCGGTATTGGGGATGAATTGCAGGTTGATGGCTGCGGCAAAAGGCGGCTTGAGCCCGAACTGCGCCACGGCACCGGCCAGCGTGGCGCTGGCGGGCAGCTCAAACGCATTGCCGTTGATCAGCACCTGGATCGTTGTCGTCATCACGCCAGCTCCTGGACATCAGGGGGCATGGATTGCCGCGCTTCGGCTTGTCCTGAGCTTGGCCTGTCCTGAGCTTGACGAAGGGTCGAAGGGCTCGCAATGACGGTCGTCACACCGCCATTGCGAGGCGCGTCAGCGACGTGGCAATCCATCTCTTCGGCCAGCGCCGAGCGCTCCCCCTGCATCAGCTGCAGCACCACGTCCACCATGGCCGGGGCGATCAGATAGCCGTGCCGGTACAGGCCGTTGACCTGCAGGCAGCGCGACCCCAGGCGGCGCACTGCGGGCCGGTTGTCGGGCAGGGTGGGGCGGCATTGCGCCACCAGGTCCACGATGCGCGCCTCGCCAAAGCCGCTGTCCACGGTGTAGGCGGCACTGAGCAGCTCCAGGGCCGAGCGCACGCTCATGGGCGATGTGTCTTCCGACTCGATTTCTGTGGCGCCCACCAAAAAATAGCCGTCCTGCTTGGGGGCGATGTAGATGGGGTAACGCGGATGAATCAGCCGGGTGGGGCGCGACAGCGTCACGTTCGGGGCCAGCAGGGTGATGATCTCGCCACGTACGCCGCGCAAGCCAGGCCACTGCGGCTGCGCACCCAGGCCGCGGCAATCCAGCACCCAGTCAGGCCCACTGGCCTGGCCCGGGGCAAAGTCGCTCGGGCTGCGCGGGCTGTTCCAGTGCAGCGCGACCTGCAAGCGCTGCAATTGCGCCAGCAGCGCGTCCATCAACTGGTGGTTGTCCAACTGACCTTCGCCGGGCAAGTACAAGCCCTGTGCAAAGTGCGCGCCCAAGCCGGGCTCCAGCTGGTCCAGCCCAGCCGCATCGAGTGTTTTTTGTTGTGGCAGGCTGGGCAGTCGCTTGCCGGTGGCGGCCAGCAGTTGCGCAAAACGCTGTGCATCCGCCGCGTCCTGGCGGTGCCAGACCACCAGCGTGCCTTGCTGCTGGAAAAACACCGGGGCATCGAGTTCGGCGATCAGCTCTGGCCAGCGTGTCAGGCCATATTGCCCCATGCGCACCACCTGGTCTTCGGCGACCGCCGACTCGGCCAGCGGCGCCAGCATGGCCGCAGCCGCAAAGGCAGCGGCGCGGCGTGAATCAGCCGCGGCAGCGTCATAAACGCTTAACGTGTGGCCAGCGCGCGCCAGCTCACACGCCAGCAGCCGGCCCATCAGGCCCGCGCCCAAAATGACGATGTTCATGCTTTGCTCCCGGCCAGTGCCAGCGGGCTGGCCGGGCGGGTCAGCCAGGCTAACCCAAACGTCACGGCCAGCGTCGGCAGCGCCGAGCCCCACTGCGGCGCCCATTGCGCCAACGCGTGGTAGCCGCCAATGCCGCCGAGCCACAGCAAGGCCGCTGCCCAGTCAACCTGCCGGCTGTTTGTTGCTGCGGCGCCGCTCGAAGTGGCCAGCCGCCCCAGGATCACCCCGTACAGCGGCACAAACACTGAACTCAGCATCAGCAAAAACGGCTCCAGGCTGTGCATTGGCAACACCAGCGCCAGGCCGGTGCACAACACCGCAAGCCCGAGACCCCATTCGCGCACGCTCCAACCCGGCTTGATGCTGTGGCCCGACACTGCGCCCGAATAGACGTCGCCATAGGCGTTGTCCACCTCGTCCACCAGAATCAGGCTCAAAGCCAGCAGGCCACCCTGGGCCAGCAGCAGGGCGCTGACCAGGTCGGTGCCCGGTGCGGCCACCGTCACCACCATCACGCCCAGCGCGTAACACCAGATATTGGCCAGCGCATAGCCGAGCCAGGTGCCGCTCAGCGCGCTTTGGCCTGATTTGCCGTAACGCGCGTAGTCGGCCACCAGCGGCAGCCACGACACCGGCATTGCGATCACCAGGTCCATGGCCGACAGCATGCCCATACTGCCGTCGCCGGGTCGTGCCCAGAATGTGGCCAGCCCAAGAGAGTGCACCTGGCCGCCAAACTGCCAGGTCAACCACAAGAGCGAGGCAATCACCAGCGGCAGCGCCACCCGGCTCACCAGCTTGCGCACCAGTTGGGTCATGGGTTTGGACAGCAGCAGCACCAGCACGCCGCCCCACAGCAGCGTCGTCAGTACCCGGCCCTGGACGCTGTCCAGCCCCAGGCCGAACGACTGCTGGCCAATGGCTGCCGTGCCGTCGCGCATGATGACCAGCTCGAACGTGGTCCAGCCGATCAGTTGCGCCATATTGAGCAGCACCGGCAGGCGGGCAAAGGCGCTGCCGTAGGTTGCGTGCATCAACGCCGCGCTCGACAAGCCGGTCTGGCAGCCCAGCCGCGCGGTCCAGGCCAGCAGGCCGGCGCCAATCAAAGAGCCCAACACAATGGCGATGGCCGCGTCAAAGCTGCCCACGGCCGGCACCAGGTAGGCGCCCACCTGCATCACCAGCAGGCCCACGCCCAGACTGAACCACAGCGAGGCGTGGTTGTGCCAGTTAAAAACCCGCTCCGAAGACGGCACGGGTGACAGGGCCGAGTTCGGCGCGCGCGTCGAGGGGCCTTGGGGTGAATCAGAAAAATGTGCGGTTGCCATCTGTTTGCTCCATGCAAAAAGTTGGCAGGTCGGCGGTATCGACAGGGGTGTTGCACCTCGCCAGAGAAGGCGGCGAGCACCCGTTTCGACCATGCTTCCCTGCGCGAGGATTACCTCAATCAGGTTCAAAGGGACTTTCTCAGTCGCTCTGTCAGAAAACCTGACAGACCAACACCCCTAGCGAATGCGTTTTTCAACGCGAGCCGGATTCTATAGCGGCTTCGACAGGCTCAGCCCGAACGGAACTTAAAACATGATCGAGCCCGATCAATAATGACCTTGATGACAATGTTTTAAGCCTCAAAACCTTACACTCGGCGCCTTCTCCCTCCCCTGATTGCCCATGAACGCCCTGGTTGACGTCTCTTTTTTCCCGCGTGCCGCCAAGCCGCTCGCCAGCTACCGCAAGTTCTGGGCGGCACGCTTTGGCACGGCCCCGTTTTTGCCCATGAGCCGGGAGGAAATGAACCAGTTGGGCTGGGACAGCTGTGACGTGGTGCTGGTCACGGGCGATGCCTATGTCGATCACCCCAGCTTTGGCATGGCGGTGATTGGCCGCATGCTCGAAGCGCAGGGCTTTCGGGTCGGCATCATCGCGCAACCCGACTGGCAAAGCGCCGAGCCCTTCAAGGCGCTGGGCAAACCCAACCTGTTTTGGGGCGTGACCGCGGGCAACATGGACAGCATGATCAACCGCTACACCGCTGACCGCAAGATCCGCACCGACGACGCCTATACTCCCGGCGACATCGGCGGCAAGCGGCCCGACCGCGCGGCCCTTGTCTATAGCCAGCGCTGCCGCGAGGCGTTCAAGGACGTGCCCATTATTCTGGGCGGCATCGAGGGCAGCCTGCGCCGCATCGCCCACTACGACTACTGGAGCGACAAGGTGCGCCGCAGCATCGTGGTGGACGCCAAGTGCGACCTGCTGCTGTACGGCAACGCCGAGCGCGCCATTGTTGAAATTGCCCACCGCCTGAGCCGGCGCGAGCCCATTGAGCACATCACCGACGTGCGCGGTACCGCCTTTGTGCGCCGCAGCGACGACGACACCCGCCTGGGCTGGTTCGAGATCGACTCCACCGATGTCGACGCGCCGGGCACGGTCGAGTCACACATCAACCCCTACCAGACCACCAGCGAACAGGCGGCCGGGCAGGGCACGACCTGCAGCAAGGAAGACCAGACCGTTCGCCCTGAGCCTGTCGAAGGGCAGGCAGAGGCTTCGACTAGCTCAGCACGAACGGACGCGGGCAGTGGCTCCAAGCCTTTGCGCTTCATGCCCAACCCCGCGCTGCCCCAGCGCGTGGGCAAGCAGGTCTTGCCGCCGCGCGAGCGCACGGTGATCCGCCTGCCCAGCTACGAGCAGGTCAAATCC
>PHCO01000269.1 GCA_002842265.1 Betaproteobacteria bacterium HGW-Betaproteobacteria-18
GTAACCCCCGCCTGCAACATCAGTCCCAACAAAATCAAGCCGGCCCCAAGCGTTTCGATCACGCTGGCGGCGTGCATTCGGGTATAAAAATCGGGCATGCGCAGCATTCCAACTGCGCCGACGATACAAAAAATACCGCCAAGCACCAAGCTGAACCAACTCACAGTGGTGATGAATATGTTCATGCGGTGGGCTCTTGCTCATCACCCGGGTCACCCAAATCCCCGTGCCGGAAATACTTTAAAACGGCAATTGTTCCTATGACGTTGAGCAAACCATAGACAATGGCCAGATCCAAAAACTCGGGGCGTCCATTCAGGAATCCCATCACTGCCAGCAACAGCATCGCAATGGTGCCGATGGTGTTCGCTGCCTGAGCCCGGTCGAATACCGTTGGCCCCAAGGCAGCGCGAACCAACGTTAACGCAAGCGTGACAAGAAGTGCAAGGGCGGCTGCGGAGAACATCAGGCTTTGCCCTCACAGGCGCTGACACGTCGATCCATCTCACTGTCCACGACACCTTGCGCGGTTGCGCGTGTGAGACCGTGTACCAGGAACTCTTGCGTTTGCGCATCAATGGTGATCGTGCCTGGTGTCAGTGTGATGGAATTGGCGTGTAGTACCAGGCCTACACCGGTCTTCTGGGTTGGCTTGAAACGCACCAGGGTGGGACTGATGGGGAGCTTGGGATTCATAATGATTTTGCTAACGTCCCAAGCTGATTTGATGATTTCCTTAAACAACCATGGCCAGTAGATCAAGGCCCGGGCACCCAATAAGACTGGGTGACCTTCGTCATCTACCACATCCATACGCCGCGCAAACCACGTGACAATCAACGCACTGCCAATCCCCGCCGACAACAAAAATGCGGTAAAGAACCCTGACAGCAACAGCCAAAAGAGGTACAAAAAGGTGAAGAGACTGAGCGAACGGAACACGTAAATTGGCGTTTAAAATTTTTTGATGAATGATTGTAGACAAGTCTGAAATCGTTTTTACGATATCAAAATTAAAGGGCAAGTCCAAGAAAAATTTGTGTGAAAAGGCATGGCCTGATGACGCCGAAACAGTGAATTGATCGTGGACAATGTTACTTTGAAAAATAAATCTTTACGCCATTCAACTGTGCCAGGAGTCTTAAGATGAAACCGAATATTTTGGTCGCGCGCGCTGTTTTCCCGCAAGTGTTGACGCTGCTTGAGCAGCATTTCGAAGTCACATCCAATCAGGATGATGTGCTTTGGACGCCAGCGCAACTGATCGCCAAGCTTCAAGGCAAGCAGGGCGCATTCACCACCGGCAGTCAGCGCATTGATGCCGAACTCTTGGCTACTTGTCCCGAACTCAAGATATGCGCCAATATGGCGGTGGGGTACAACAATTTTGACCTCGACGCCATGACCGCTGCCGGTGTACTGGCGACCAACACGCCTGACGTGTTGACTGAAACCACGGCTGATTTTGGCTTTGCGCTAATCATGGCCGCTGCCCGGCGTATGGCCGAGAGCGAGCATTTTTTGCGCGCTGGCTTGTGGAACAGTTGGCGCTACGACATGTTTGCCGGGTCTGATGTGCATGGCAGTACGCTGGGTATTTTGGGCATGGGGCGCATCGGGCAGGCCATCGCCAAACGTGGCGCGCACGGTTTTGGCATGAAAGTGATCTATCACAATCGTTCACGCCTGGACGCTGCCACCGAGGCCGCCTGCGGCGCAGCGTATGTCAGCAAGCAGGACTTGTTGCAGCAAGCCGATCATCTGATTTTGGTGCTGCCCTATTCCCCGGAGGCATACCACACCATTGGTGCTGCGGAGCTGGCGCAAATGAAGCCCACAGCCACCCTCGTCAATATCGCGCGCGGCGGCATTGTGGATGATGCAGCGTTGGCAGCCGCTTTGCGCCAAGGCGTGATTGCTGCGGCGGGCCTGGACGTGTATGAAGGCGAGCCCAAAGTGCATCCGGATTTATTGGCCTTGCCCAATGTCGTGCTGACCCCGCACATTGCCAGCGCCACCATGCCCACCCGCCTGGCCATGGCCCAGCTGGCAGCAGACAACCTGATTGGCTACTTGGTGCATGGTAAAGCGCTGACACCCTTGAACCCGCAGGTCGTCAAAACTTGACACGCCAGACGCAAGACCTGTTGCAGCCAGGAGCCTTCACAGCGTGAACGATATCCTTGGCTGGACCCTGCTGGCCGTGGGCGTGTTGAATGCGGCCTTGTTGGTCTTCGTGCTGCTGCGTCGCTCCGATGCTGATACATCGGCTGCCCGGCAGCTGATGCAGCAGGTCAAGGACGGTTCGGAGCGACTTGAGCGCGGGCTGCGCCGCGACATTTCCGAGACATCGCGCGACAGCCGCCAGGAGCTCGCGCTCACGCTGTCCACCTTTCAGCAAACCCTGGTGCAGCAGGGTGCCGAGGCCACGCGCACGCAAAACACGCAAATCGACGCTTTTGGCCAGCAACTCGCCTTGCTGCAAAAAACCTTGCACGACACGCTCACCAACCAGCTCTCGGGCTTGAGCGAGTCCAACGCCCGGCGCATGAACGAGATTCGTGAAACGCTGGAAAAGCAGTTGGCGCAGTTGCAGACCAGCAACGCCGCTAAGCTCGACGAAATGCGCGCCACGGTCGATGAAAAACTGCAAAGCACGCTGCAGGCGCGCCTGGGTGAGAGCTTCAAGCAGGTGGCCGACCGGCTGGAGCAGGTCCACAAGGGCCTGGGCGAAATGCAGACGCTGGCGCAGGGCGTGGGTGACCTCAAGCACCTGCTCAGCAACGTCAAAACCCGGGGTATTTTTGGTGAGGCACAGTTGGCCTCCTTACTGGAACAAGTCTTTGTGCCTGACCAATACGCGGCTCAGGTGGCGACCCGCCCGGGCAGCAAAAA
>PHCO01000270.1 GCA_002842265.1 Betaproteobacteria bacterium HGW-Betaproteobacteria-18
TACCGCGCGCTTCGGGATAGCGATTGGTATTGCGATGGGGGATTCGATTTCTAGTTGCCGAGCCCCCAACCCCCTCCGCTTGCCTGACCCGGAGGGTCTGAGTCGATCGAACCCAGCATGCCACCGCATTCAGCATTCGTGGGTAAACAAACATTCGTTGCGCTAAAGCAACAGTCGTTGTCATAAAGCAACATCCGTGGTCTAATGTTAGCATCTCGTATTTGAGAACCGTGAGGTGCTGATATGGACAATGTGGCCCGATACCCACTGGACGAACTGCTTGGAACCAACGCGCAGTTGCGCGTTGTGCGGTTTCTCACGTCTCAGGCGACCCGTCCGTCCAGCGCGCCGGAGATCGCCACAGCCACGGGCCTAACAGGTCAGGGAGTGCGCAACGCACTCGAGCGACTCGTGGGCTTGGGCTACGTTGTCCGAACTGGTGGCGGCCGCACGCAGCTCTATGCATTTCGGGATGACGAGGCGCTCCAGGGCGCACTGCGTCGGCTCTTCGATGTCGAGCGAGCCAGACACGATGGGCTGGTTCGCGATCTGCGATCGGCTTTCTCGGGAATCGCTGGCGTTCGTTCTGCGTGGGTGCAGAGTTGGCCGAGTGCCGCCAGAGCGCCGCTTGAGGTTGGTGTTGAAACGGATGCAGACTCCCTGGCCGACGTGCGGGTCAGCAGCCGGGCCGCCGTGGCTCCACTAGAAACTAAGTACGACTTGGTGGTCGAGGTCTCACAGTTCACTTCGGTCGACGCTCCTGCGGTGGATGCTCATTCGGTAACGCTATTGGTCGGGTTGCCGCCTGGATCGGGGAAGGCTCGTGTGGCACCCCGGGTTACAGGGCGGCAGCGTGTTGAGCGGGTTGCGCGGGCAATCGCAGAGCAACTCAAACAGGACCCCGCGCTTAGAATGCGGGCCAGAAACCATATTGATTGGCTGTTGCAGGAGGAACAGGGAGCGGCGACGCAGGACCTGCTGGAGTGGCGGCACATTCTTGATACCTACTCGGATGAACGACTGTATGATTTCGTGCGCTCGAGCAGTCCACGTGCAGACCGTCTCAATCAGAGCTCTCCGTTCGTGCCGGTCTTGACACCGCTGCAGATGGATCGGCTGCTGGCCGGCGTGGAGGTGGGCTCATGAGGTTCGATCAATTGGAGCATGCCATTCGCGCGGCGTGCGAAGTTGCAGACGACACAGAGATCGTCATCTTCGGCTCCCAAGCGATTCTCGCCACGTATCCGGATGCACCGGAGTCATTGCGGGCGTCGATAGAGGTGGACGTCCAGCCGCTTAACCGACCGGAGGCAATCGACCGCATCGACGGAGCCCTCGGGGAGTTCTCGCCGTTTCACGCTGCGTTCGGGTTCTACGTCGAGGGCGTGTCGCTCGAAGTCGCAGTCCTGCCGTGCGGATGGGAGGAGCGGACGGTACCTGTCAGTCACCCGGTAGGCACTCGCGGGAACACCGGGTTGTGCGTAGAGATCCACGACCTGGCTGCCAGCAAACTCGCAGCTTGGAGGGAGAAGGACCGCGAGTTCGTTGCGGTCTTGCTCGCCGAGAAGATGATTGATCCAGTCACGTTGGATAAGCGTCTTCAGGCCCTGCCTGCAGGTCGAATCGACAGTGATCACCTCGAATCGATTCGTGCATGGGTGAAGGGAATTGCTGAGCAGGTCGGCTAGGCACCGGCTGAAAGAGCTGAACGCTCTCAGGGCCCTGGAGCGCGATGCCTGAACGATACTAAAGTCGTGTTTGCATACTAAAGTCTCGAAGTTTAGTATAAACATGTTGCTTTAGTATCGAAGGGAGAATCCGCCGTGCGCCAAAGCGTAAAGAGCCTCGAGGAGTACCTTCGCGAGACGCTGCATACGCCCGTCCGATTGGAGCGCTGGCGCGGGGCAACCACACTGCCCGCGTATCTGACAGGGCAGTATGAGTTCTTCGACGTCACGGTCGGCAACGTCCATGTTCTATTTCTGCAAAGTGCCGAAGAGCCCGTGCCCAGCAACGCCAAGAAGCACGAGCGCGCTCTCCAGCCGAACTGGACCGGTCCCATTGCATTCACATTCGCGCGCATTGCGCCGCGCACCCGTCAGCGCATGGTCGGCGAAGGCTTGGCGTTCGTGGTTCCCGGCAATCAGGTCTACCTCCCGGCTCTCGGCGTGAACCTCCGAGAGAGGTACCAAGCCCGAAAGCAGACCGTGGACCGGCTGAGGCCCTCGGCCCAGGCGCTGCTCCTGCACGTACTCGCGAACGGCCCCTCCTCCGTGAGCACTCCGAGTGGCATGGCATGTCAGTTGGGGTATACGGCCATGGCGATGGGGCAGGCCCTCAACCAGCTCGAGGATGCGAAGCTCGTGACAGTACACAAGGAGGGTCGCGAGCGCCGGTTCGAGCTGGCAGGTGAGCCAGCTGATCTCTGGCTACAGGCCCAGCCGCTGCTCGCAAACCCAATCAGCCGCAGGCGCTACCTTATCGGTGCGCCGGCATCGGCCCGTAAGGGGATGGCGGGTGGCCTCAGCGCACTCGCCGCCTACTCCGCCCTAACTGAACCGAGTGTTCCGGTGGTGGCGCTCCACAGATCGAACGCTACGAGCCTGCTCGCCGCTCGCGGCGTCCAGCAGCTACCCACAGTAGATGAAGCTGAGCTCGAAGTTGAGGCATGGTCCTACGATCCCGCGCTACTCTCGGACGGATTGGCGGTCGACCGACTCTCGCTCTACCTCTGTCTTCGTGAGGACGCCGATGAACGGGTCCACTCCGCTCTTGACGAGATGATGCGAGGGGTCACGTGGTAAGGGGGCTGAACGTCTTCCGCGAGCGTTTCGCGGGGTTCGAGGACAGCTACGTCTTGATCGGCGGGG
>PHCO01000271.1 GCA_002842265.1 Betaproteobacteria bacterium HGW-Betaproteobacteria-18
CGCACGGCGGCTGATCGTGCATGAAACCGTTTATGACGAACTGCTAGGCAGGCTCAAAAAAGCTTACGCCTCGTTCAAGATCGGTGCGCCCAACGCGCCGGGCACCTTGCTTGGGCCGCTGATTGACCAGGCTGCGTTTGAGGCCATGCAGGCGGCATTGCAGCAGGCGCGCACTGAGGGCGGCACTGTCACAGGCGGTGAACGCGTGTTGCAAGAGCGTTTCCCTGAAGCGTTTTACGTGCGCGCGGCGCTGGTCGAAATGTCGGCGCAGAGCGAGGTGGTACGCCATGAAACCTTTGCACCCATCCTGTATGTGCTGCGCTACCAAACGCTGGCAGAGGCCATGGCCCTGAACAACGATGTACCGCAAGGTTTGTCCTCCAGCATCTTCACCACCGACCTGCGTGAGGCTGAACTGTTCATGTCGGCGGCGGGTTCCGACTGCGGCATTGCCAATGTCAACATCGGCACCTCGGGTGCCGAGATCGGCGGCGCTTTTGGCGGCGAGAAAGAAACCGGTGGCGGCCGCGAATCGGGCTCGGATGCCTGGCGCGCTTACATGCGCCGCGCCACCAACACCATCAACTACTCCAGCGCTTTGCCGCTGGCGCAGGGGGTGCGCTTTGATATCTGAAAAGAATGGCTGGTCACACTCATAAAATAAGCGCCGTAGCCTGCTCACACCCATCACACCATGACCTTCCCAAACGCCCTTGAAAACCTGAACGTGCTGGCGCAGCAAACCTTGCTGCCTCCCAGCGCGCTGCACGATGCCGTGCCCGCCAGTGACAGTGCCACCCAAACGGTGAGTGCTGCCCGCGCCGTCGTGGCCAACATTTTGCAGGGGCGTGACTCGCGCTTGCTGGTGGTGGTGGGCCCGTGCTCGATTCACGACCTCGCCGCGGCCAGGGACTACGCGCAACGCCTCAAAGCGCTGGCCGACGAACTCAACGACCAGTTGTTCATCGTGATGCGGGTCTATTTTGAAAAGCCGCGCACCACGGTAGGCTGGAAAGGCCTGATCAACGACCCGCGCATGGACGACTCCTTCCGGATTGAAGAGGGCCTGCATCTGGCGCGCCAACTGTTGGTGGACCTGAACGACATGGGATTGCCCTGTGGCACCGAGGCGCTCGACCCGATCACGCCGCAGTACCTCGGCGACCTGATTGCCTGGAGCGCCATTGGTGCGCGCACCACCGAGAGCCAGACCCATCGCGAGCTGGCCAGCGGCCTGTCGAGCCCGGTGGGGTTTAAAAACGGCACCGATGGCAATCTGGAAGTGGCCCTGAACGCCATGCTCTCAGCCGCCCAGCCGCACACTTTCCTGGGTATCAATGGCGAAGGCCAGGTCGCCTTGACGCAAACCCGGGGCAACGCTTTTGGCCATTTGATTTTGCGCGGCGGCAGTGTGCCGAACTACGACTCGGTGGCTATCGCGCAAGCCGAGGCAGAACTCGCCAAGGCCAAATTACCGGTGAATATTGTGGTGGATTGCAGCCACGGCAACTCGCGCAAAAACCACGCCCTGCAAAGCCTGGTGCTGAAAGATGTGGTGGGGCAGATTGTGGACGGCTGCCAATCCATCAAAGGCGTGATGCTGGAATCCAACCTGTTTGAAGGCAACCAGAAGCTGGCCGACCCCAAAGAGCTGCGCTATGGTGTCTCGATCACCGATGCCTGTCTGGGCTGGGATGCCACCGCCAGCGGTTTGCGGGATGCGGCACAGCGACTGCGCAACGTCGTGCGCTAGCCCCATTCTTCTTCAAGCCGTCAGCGCGGCTTGGATGTCTTTGGCCAGACTCTCGGGCGTGTCCGTGGGTGCGTAGCGTTTGCGCACCCGGCCGTCTTTGTCCACCAGAAACTTGGTGAAGTTCCATTTGATCGATTTGCTGCCCAAAAGACCGGGTGCCTCGGCGGCCAGCCACTGGTAGAGCGGGTGCGCAGCAGCGCCATTGACTTCGATCCTGGCCATCATCGGAAACGTCACGCCAAAGTTGAGTTGACAAAATTCGGCAATGTCGCCGTTGCTGCCGGCATCTTGCGCGCCAAATTGGTTGCACGGAAAACCCAGCACCACCAGGCCTTGCGGGCCATAAGTCTCATGCAGTTTTTCCAGGCCGGCAAACTGCGGTGTAAAACCACAGGCACTGGCGGTGTTGACGATCAACAGCGCCTTGCCTTTGAATTGCTTCAAGGCAACCGGCTTGCCGTCAATCGACAGGGCTTCAAAGTCATAAACAGTTTTCACGGGATGCCTAAAAAATAATTTAAAAAATACGACATATCGCGCCCCATGGGCCATGAAATCAGCCGTGGGCCTTGTCGTTGCGGGCAATGGCCAGCAAGTGGTCAATTTCCTCACGGTGCAGCACCAGGTTGCGCGCATGCCAGCGGCGGATCAGCCACATGAAGCCCGCGATCACCAGGCCAAAGCCGGTGATGGCGGCAAAGGTCGGCAAGCCCAGTCCGGTGGACAGGCTGTAGAGCGCGCCCAACACCAGAATGCAGGCTTGCTCATTGAAGTTCTGCACGGCAATCGAGCGGCCAGCGCCCATCAGGTTGTGGCCACGGTGTTGCAACAGCGCGTTCATGGGCACCACCAAAAACCCGCCCAAAGCACCCAGCAAGATCAAAAACGGTGCCGCTACCCAGACGTTGGTGATGAAGATCAAGCCAATGATCAACAGCCCCATGACGATGCCCAAGGTGATCACACGCGGGCCGTCTTCCAGACGCATGCGCATCGAAGCTACCACCGCACCGACCGCCATGCCAATGGCCACCACGCCTTGCAGGGCCGACGCTTGCGTCACCGAATAGCCCAGGGCGGCGGCGGCCCAGGCCAGCACAATAAAGCGCAAATTAC
>PHCO01000022.1 GCA_002842265.1 Betaproteobacteria bacterium HGW-Betaproteobacteria-18
CTTGAACCCTGTGGGGCGGACTTCAGTCCGCCATGGTCGACTGAAGTCGACCCCACAACAAGCCCAAACGCTGTGTTCATGGAAAGGAGCGCAGCGACGCGGCAATCCATGCAGTCCGGGGTCATGGATTGCTTCACTGCAGCCTGTCCTGAGCCCGTCGAAGGGTTCGCAATGACGATGCTCTTTCACGTTAACACCATGAAACCGTTTTTGCGCTGGCTCGGCCTGGTGGCGGTCGCCCTGGTTCTGCTGCAACTGTTTTTTGTGGCGCGCATTGCCGCCATGCTGGTGATCGACCCGCAGTCCACAACCTTCGAGCGCTCCGAGGCCTGGCGTGTGACCACCCAGAAAGGCAGCTTGCGCTGGCGCCAGCAATGGACCCCTTACGACAAAATTTCCAATAACCTCAAACGTGCGGTGATTGCCAGCGAAGATGACGGTTTTGCCAACCACGACGGCGTGGACTGGAACGCGATTGAGAAAGCCTGGCAAAAAAACACCAGGGCGCAAGAGCTGGCGGCCCAGGCGCAAGCCAGAAACGCCGCCAGAAATCCGCCCAAATCCTCGGCCAAACCTGCGGCCACAGCCACCGCCAAGTCGATCAAGGCAGCCAAAGTGGTGGGCGGCTCCACCATCACCCAGCAGTTGGCCAAAAACCTGTTTTTATCGGGCGAGCGCACCTTCCTGAGAAAGGGGCAGGAATTTGTCCTCGCACTGCTTCTGGAAGCCGTGCTGAGCAAAGAGCGCATTTTCGAGATTTACCTCAACAGCGTGGAATGGGGTGAAGGCGTGTTCGGCGCTGAAGCCGCCGCCCAGCATTACTTTCGCAAGCCCGCTGCGCAACTCGGCACCTATGAAGCCGCGCGGCTGGCGGTGATGCTGCCACGCCCCAAGTATTTTGAAAAGCTGCCCAATTCAAGCTATGTGGCTGGCCGCGCCGAGATCATTGCCCGCCGCCTGGAAAGTGCAGAACTGCCATGACCTCTGCGCCGCGCCCCCCAAATCACTGGCGCAGCCGCGCGCTAGCCTGGGCGTCGCCGCTGGCAGCTACCGGGGTCGGCCTGTTTTTGCTGGGGCTCATCCGCGTGCTCACCGGTGCCCAGGCGCGCTGGTGGGGCTGTCCGCCCAAAGCCGAGCAGCGCATCTACTTTGCCAACCACCAAAGCCACGCCGATCTGGTGATGATCTGGGCAGCGCTGCCCCAAGAGCTGCGCCGCAGCACAAGGGCCGTGGCGGCCCGCGAATACTGGACCAAATCGCCCTTCAAACAATGGATCACCTCGGCTGTGTTCAACGTGATTTATGTCTCGCGCGAGCGCAACGCGCTTGAGGACCCGCTGGAGCCGCTGATGGAGGCACTGGCCGCGGGCGACTCGCTGATTTTGTTTCCCGAGGGCACGCGCGGCCACTTTGACGAGCCACAAACCTTCAAGGCCGGGCTCTATAACCTGGCACTCAAGTTCCCGCAGGTGGAACTGATTCCGGCCTGGATCGCCAATGTGCAGCGCGTCATGCCCAAGGGCGAAGTGGTGCCGGTGCCGGTGCTGTGCTCGGTCACCTTTGGCGCGCCCATGCAGGTGCTCCCGGGTGAAGACTGCCACGCCTTTTTGCAACGCGCCCGCAGCGCCGTGATCGCCCTGCGCGACATCTGAGGCCGCTGATGTACCAGACCCTGAAAAACTTCAGCGCAGCGCAACAGATCGGCGCCATGTTCGTGCTGGTGTTCGGCTTGCTGCTGCTGGCCTCGCTCATCCTGTTTTTGCTGTCGATGCGCGAACATGACGACGTGCAGGCGCAGCAAACCCAGCGCGAGCGCATCCATGACCTGAGCAGCCTGCTGCGCACCAGTTGGGCGCTGATTTTTGTCTTCTGGGTGGCCTGGCTGGCCGGCGACATCACCCGTCTGGTGCTGTTTGCGCTGGGTTCTTTTTTTGCATTGCGCGAGTTTTTGACACTGTCGCCCACACGCCAGGGTGACCACCGCAGCCTGGTACTGGCTTTTTTTGTGGTGTTGCCATTTCAGTACTTTCTGGTGGGCACCGAGCACTTCAACCTGTTCACCGTCTTCATTCCGGTCTATGTGTTTCTGGCGTTGCCGGTGGTCAGCGCCCTGGCCAACGACCCGGTACGTTTTCTGGAGCGCAACGCGAAGCTGCAATGGGGCATCATGGTCTGCATTTACGGCATGAGCCATGTGCCGGCCTTGATGCTGCTGAACTTTCCGCGCTACGACAAACAAAACGCTTTTCTGCTGCTGTTTTTGGTGCTGGTGGTGCAAACCTGCATGGTCACGCAGCACCTGGTGGCCCGCTATCGGCCCAGGCCACCCGCGGCAGCACAGATCAGCCAGAGTTTTACCTGGCACAGTTGGAGCTGGGGCATGGCGGCGGGCAGCCTGCTCGGCGCCATGCTGGCGGGCATCACGCCCTTTGTGCCCGGCCAGGCCTTTGCCCTGTCATTCATCGCCTGCGCCGCGGGCTCGCTCGGGCACCTGGTCATGAAAGCCCTCAAGCGCGACCGCGGCATCCCGATCTGGCGCGGCCAGCAGAAAAGCGTGACCGGGGCCGGTGGCATGCTCGACCGCATCGACTCGCTGTGCTTTGCCGCGCCGGTTTTCTTTCATTCGGTGCATTGGTATTTTGGGCTGTAGCCGCCGTGAAAGCAGCACCATGAGAATCCTCGGCATTGACCCCGGCCTGCGCACCACCGGTTTTGGCGTGGTGGACGTGGACGGCGCCGAGCTGACTTATGTGGCCAGCGGCACCATCAGCACCACCCACCTCGACAAAGACCTGCTGCCCGAGCGGCTCAAGGTACTGTTTGACGGCATCCGCGAAGTGGTGGCGCGCTACGAGCCCGATGCCTCATCCATCGAGATTGTGTTTGTCAACGTCAACCCGCAATCCACGCTGCTGCTGGGGCAGGCGCGCGGCGCCGCCATCACGGCGCTGGTGTCCTCAGATTTGCCGGTGGCGCAATACACCGCCCTGCAAATGAAGCAGGCCGTGGTCGGCTGGGGCCGCGCCAGCAAGGGCCAGATCCAGGAAATGGTCAAGCGCCTGCTCAACCTGCCCGGCCTGCCCGGCCCCGACGCCGCCGACGCGCTGGGCCTGGCCATCACCCACGCCCACGCCCATAAAGCCATGGCCCGGCTGGCGCTGGCCGACGGCGTGATTGGCGCGGGCAAGGGGAAATACAAGGCGGGGCGGAGCCGGTAAGTTGGTGTTGGAAGAAAAAAGAAAGGGGCCAGGCTCGATTATCTTAAAGAAAAAAGAATAAAAGAAAGGGGCCAGGCTCGATTATCTTACGATTACCTTACCCGATTACCTTACCCCTTGACGGGTGCACGCGGCCGCCCTCGTGGCTTGGGTTCACGCCGCTGGCCCGTTGCTTGTTCGATGACATCGAAAAAACGACTGTTGCCCAAAGGCTGGGTTTGTTTGAGTGCCAACCGGATGTCGCTGATGGTCTGCTCTGCCAGTACCGAATTGAACAGCTCACGGTAGGCTAGCAGCCGCGCCTCAATGCCATCACCCAAAGTGGCGTACAGCGCGTGGGGTGTCAGCAGATTGTTGCTGTCGCCCAAGGCATTGGCGCGGTAGCTGCTCCAGCGGTACTGCGCCGGGTCAGTGCACATGCCGGCACGCACAGGATTCAGTTCGATGTAGCGCATGCAGGCCAACAAGTACGATTCAGACTGGATCAGCGACGATTTGTAGCGCCCCTCCCACAGCGTCCCCGAGCGCTGGTAGCAGACGTTGATATAAGGCACGTAACGCCGTCCCAGTGACACCATCAAGCGCGACGCAGCCTGTGCATCGCCGGGCGTGAGCAGCAGGTGAACATGATTGGTCATGAGCGCATACGCATGAATCTGACAGCCCGTGCGCAGCGCCGCATCGCCAAGCCACTCCAAATACGCCAGATAGTCGGCATTGGCAAAAAAACAGGGCTGCCGATTGTGGCCACGCTGCACGATATGCAGTGGAACGCCATCAAGATGAATGCGGGGGTGACGCGGCATGGAAGGAATTTTATGCTTTAAATCGAGCCTGGCCCCTTTCAGGCCAGCCTGGCCCCTTTCAGGCCTTCAGTTTGATGCCGATGCGCTCAGTGCGGCGGGCGTGGCGGTTTGGCGGCTGTAAAGGCTACAGCCGGGATCAAGCCAACGCTGCCAGCGCCACTTCAGGAGAGCGATCCAGTACTTTAAGCAGTGCTTTGGCGGCCCCGGTAGGGCTGCGCTTGCCTTGCTCCCAATTCCTGATCGTCTCAATCGGTACATCAATACGCTCTGAAAATGCCCTCTGACTCAAACCCAGGCGTTTGCGGACCCGCCGTGCAAATTTGGCTGCATCCTGCATGGCTTCGTACTCATCAGCAGCCTGTTGCGCAGTGATTGCCTTCTCGTTGGTGGCATCTACGCGAGCCGGGTCAATGCGCCCCATCAGCAGCGTGGCAGGTACCGCAGGATCAATGGTCATGTGAACTGTCTTCATAGTGTCGGACCTCTCGTTGGTTGGCTTTGCGAGCGGAAATGATGCGCGTGACGTCTTGTCGCAGGGTGTAAACCACAACAAAAAGACGCCACTCAATCTTGCCCATCAGCTGAAAACGATCTTCGCCATAGCTGTGTCGTGTATCAACTTGAACGATCCGATCGGGATCAAAGAACGCTCGGGCTGCATAGGCAAAATCAAAACCTCGATCTTGGAAGCAAGTCTCGCTTTTGGATTCATCCCACTCGAATTTCATGGCTCTAATGTAGTTCATTGGCCTACTTTATTCAACCCCCCACACATCGCATGTCGATCAGCCACGCCCGCAAACCCATGGCCCGACTGGCGCTGGCCGACTCCGTGTTTCGGGCGCGCAAGGGAAAACACAAGGCGGAACAGAGCCGCTGACCGTGTAAGATTCCAATTCCTAACAACTCCCCCAAATGAGTACTGCCCGGCGCATGAATACAAAACGCACTTTATGGAAATGATCGACGTCGTCGGACCTGGCTACGTCAGTATGGCGGCTGTAGCGGCCACACCATCGTGAGCACCATCGTATTAAACCCACTGCGAATCTGGTCGGACGTGTGGCAGCACCGCTACCTGCTTGGGCAACTCATCAAGCGCGATGTGCTGCTGCGCTACCGGGGTGCGATGTTTGGCGTGCTGTGGATATTTCTCAGCCCGCTGTTCATGCTGATTATTTTTGCCTTTGTCTTCGGCCAGATATTCCAGGCGCGCTGGCCGCAGCAAGACAGCGGCCTGCCATTCTGGCTGCTGCTTTACAGCGGCCTCATCACCTTCAACATCTTTGCCGAAACGGTTTCGCGCGCGCCTGGGGCTGTGCGCGGGTACCCCAGCTTTGTCAAGAAGATCATCTTCCCGGTGCACATCCTGCCGGTGGTGCCGCTTGGGGCAGCGCTGGTACATGGCGCCTTCAACTTTCTGATCCTGTTAGTTGCGCTGGCAGTAATGGGCAAGCTGCATGGCCGGGTGCTGCTTTTCCCGCTGCTGCTGCTTCCTGCCCTGCTGCTGGGCCTGGGCCTGTCATGGTTTGTGGCCGCGTGGGGCGTATTCATCAAAGACATGACGCAGATCGTGCCGATGTTCGTGCAAATGCTGATGTTTATGTCACCCGTGTTTTACCCGGTGAGCGCCGTGCCAGCGGCATTGCGACCGGTCTATCACTACAACCCCCTGAGCACGGTAATCGAGGCCAGCCGTGCCGCCGTCACCGGTCAGCCGATTGCCTGGGATGCGTGGAGCATCACCCTTGTCTTGTGCCTGGCGGGTGCAATGCTGGGCTACGCCTTCTTTCAGCACAGCCGCGAGGAGTTTGCTGATGCGTTGTGAGCGAATGCACCGCGGGTGCCCTAGTTTCCATAGAATCAAATCACATGGACGCGCCGCTACCTAGCCGCGAACAGTCATCCCATCTGCAAACATGCTTTCAAATAAGGGGACATTTGATGACGCGAAACGAAATTGTCGATTTCCTGACAACACATAAAGCCGAGCTGCGCCAAACCTATGGTGTGCAAGAAATTGTCTTGTTCGGAAGTTACGCCAGGCAGTCAGCCCACGAAGACAGTGACATTGATATTGCTGTTGAGCTGAACGACGAGAAAAAGACCCTGACCAATTTTTTTGGGCTGAAACGCTTTTTGGAAGAACGCTTGGGCAAGCGTATCGACCTGGGCATCAAAAGCGCCATGAAGCCTATTGTCAGAAAAGCGGCACAGGAAGACATGCTGTATGTCTGACCGCAGTTTGCGTGGCAATTGAGATGTCTCCTATGGCAAATGACGACATTGTGATCTCGGTCAAAAACCTGACCAAGACTTACCGGATTTTTGGACATCCGGGGGACCGCATCAAGCAGGCGTTGACTTTTGGGCAAAAGCAGTTTCACAAAGAATTTACCGCCTTGAAGGATGTCTCGTTTGAGATCAAAAAAGGTGAAACCATCGGCATCATCGGACGAAATGGCTCCGGGAAAAGCACGCTGTTGCAACTGGTTTGCGGCATTCTCAAACCAACCTCAGGCTCTGTGAAAGTCAATGGCAGAATTTCTGCATTGCTGGAATTGGGTGCCGGGTTCAATCCGGAATTCACCGGGCGGGAGAATGTGTATTTTCAGGGGGCTGTGTTAGGCATAGCCAAGGAAGAGATGGCGCTACGCTTCAACGATATCGCCACATTTGCTGATATCGGGGAGTTCATTGACCAGCCAGTACGAACGTATTCGAGCGGGATGTTTGTCAGGCTGGCGTTTGCGGTGGCCATCCATGTGGATCCGCAAATCCTGGTTGTTGACGAGGCGCTTGCCGTTGGGGATGCCATCTTTCAGGCAAAGTGCTTCCAGCGCATCAAATCCATTCAGAAAGCGGGTGGCTCAATCCTTCTGGTGACTCACGTACTGGAACAGGTTGGCCATTTTTGTGATCGCGTTCTCATCCTGGACACCGGTCACCTGCTTGCCGATGGCAATGCTTCAGAAACACTCACGCTATACACAAAAAAGGCGCTGAAACCAGAGAGACATCCCATGGATGGTCGGGCTTTAGACGATCCATTTTCATCACACCCCTCCTACAACGCAAAAGAAACCCGTTGGGGTGACCGCGCCGCAGTCATCACAGATGTCTGTTTGATCCAAAATGAATTGACTGATCCAGAAGTTTTTTCTTCTGGTCTGGAAATAGAGCTGACGATCAAGGTTGAATTCCGTGATGTTGTCAACCAGCCAGTCTATGGTCTGACGATCAAGACCGCTGACGGCGCACAACTCTTCACCATGAATTCACGTCAATCGCCTTCTGCTTCAAGTTTCCAAACTCAAAGAGCTGGCGACCTTGTCCGGGTATGTTTTCGCTTCCAGCCTTTTCTCGATTCAGGTAATTATTTAATTTCTGTTGGCGTGGCAGGCGACACTGAAAGCGGCCTCATGCCCCACGACCGGCGCTACGATTCGATCTTCCTGCGAATCGCTCATCCGATCACATCGTCAGGCGAAATTGCGATGAATCCTTCTGTCCACATTCTGGATTGACGTCTCTTCTTTTTCAAACAAATTTAATGCCTCGGAGTACTGTCTTTGATCGGGATTTCCTGAGAACAATGGCCTTGGCCATCTTTGTTGTCACTGCCTTATTCATATGGCAAGGCAGCACTGGGTTCAACCTGTGGGATGAGGGCTTTCTCTGGTACGGTGCGCAGCGGGTCATGCTGGGTGAGGTGCCTGTTCGTGACTTCATGTCTTACGACCCCGGTCGCTACTATTGGTCGGCAGCTCTGATGAACTTGTGGGGCAGCAACAGCATCATGACCTTAAGAGGTGTAGTTGCAATATTTCAGGGAATGGGATTATTTGTCGGCCTCTTGTTGATAGCCCGCGCTACAAAAAAACAGAGCTTCCTATATTTATTGCTATCCGCCGTGACCTTGGCGGCGTGGATGCTTCCTCGCCATAAACTGTTTGACATCTCGCTGTCTATTTTCTTGATTGGCGTATTGACTTTTCTGGTTCAAAACCCGTCAATCAGTCGCTATTTTGTGACCGGCCTATGTGTCGGCCTCGTAGCGACTTTTGGACGAAACCATGGCGTGTACGCAGTTGCGGGAAGCCTTGCAGTTATGTACTGGTTGAGCATCAAGCGAACTGAACGTCCAGAATTATTCAAGTGTTTTTCTTCTTGGGCACTCGGGGTTGCTACCGGCTACGCCCCGATACTGATCATGGCGCTATTGGTTCCAGGCTTTGCCATCGGATTTTGGGACACCATCCGCTTCATGTTTGAGATGAAGGCTACGAATATTCCACTTCCAATCCCTTGGCCTTGGCGCGTGAACTTCAATTCAATACCCCATGGCGATGCAGTTCGTGGCGTGCTGATTGGCCTGTTTTTTATCGCCGCTGTCGTTTTTGGCGTGCTGGCTATCGCTTGGGTAGTCTGGCAAAAAGTTCATGCCAAACAAGTCTCACCAGCACTGGTAGCAGCAGCATCCCTGGCACTACCCTACGCCCATTACGCCTACTCTCGGGCCGACGTGGGCCATCTCGCTCTTGAAATTTTCCCGCTACTGGTCGGTTGCCTGGTTCTACTGGCCGCTCAGCCTGCCAAAATCAAGTGGTCTCTGGCACTCATTTTGTGCACTGCAAGCCTTTGGGTAACGCACGTGTCTCATCCGGGTTGGCAATGTCTCATCAGCAAACAATGTGTCGATGTCGAAATATCCGGCAATATTCTCCAGGTTGATGCAGGTACAGCCAATGACATTGGACTGCTTCGTACGTTGAGTCAACAGTATGCGCCAGATGGTCAAGCTTTTATCACCACACCTTTTTGGCCGGGGGCTTACGCGCTACTCGAACGTAAATCTCCGATGTGGGAAATTTATGCATTACTCCCGGTTTCACAGTCCTTTGAGCGGGCTGAGATAGACCGCATAAGAAAAGCCAAACCTGCTTTCGCTTTGGTTTACGATCTGCCGCTGGATGGGCGTGATGAATTGCGGTTCAAGAACACGCATCCACTGACTCAGCAATATATTCTTGACAACTTCGAGCCACTGCAAAATTTGTCCAATCCGGCCTACCAAATTTTTAAGGCAAAAGTCGGTGACTAATAAATACCAATTCGACCCAGCCCAACGGATATGGGCCAAGCCCGGCACGAGCACTCTAACGTACTCGGATGGAGATGAAAACGAAGAATATCTTTTCTCTGTCATAACCAATGCCAAAGATGTCAGCACCAATTCCCCAGAGTTGGCTTCTGCCATAAAGGATTGGCCCAGCGAATACCACCTAAGCCCCGTTCGACACAACTTGCTGCGCCCTTTTACGCTCGGGCCGTCAGACAACATTTTGGAACTAGGTTGCGGTTGTGGTGCGATGACGCGCTACCTGGGAGAGACTGGCGCGAAAGTCGTCGCTGTTGAAGGAAGTCGTCGTCGAGCCGCAATTGCGGCAGAACGTTGTCGGGATCTACCGAATGTTTTAATCTATTGCGACAACTTGATTGATTTCCAGATCGATGACCCATTTAATTACGTCACGCTAATCGGCGTGCTGGAATACTCCAAGCGGTTCATCGCTGGCCCTGACCCAGTACATGCCTGTTTGGAAAAAGCAAGGGGGTTTCTTGCCAAAGATGGCGCACTGTTACTAGCCATCGAGAATCAACTTGGACTAAAGTATTTCAATGGTTATGCAGAGGATCACATCGGCGTGCCCTACTATGGAGTCTGTGATTTATATAAGGATGATGAACCGACGACCTACGGCCGTCAAATACTTGCTACCAAGTTGTGCAGGGCGGGACTTCCCCACCAAACGTTTTTCTTCCCGTTTCCAGACTATAAATTGCCACAGACTCTTGTTGCTGAGTCGGCACTTCACCATTCCCAATTCAATGTGGCCGACCTTCTCTGCCGCATGACTCCCCAGAATATGCAAGAGCAGCCAGCGCCGGCATTTCATGATAACCTGGCATGGCGTGCGGTGGCTCGGAACGGGTTGCTGGGTGACTTGGCTAATTCGTTTCTTATTGTGGCATCCTCAGCCCCCCAACAACCGCCGTCGTGGCTGGCACGTAGTTATACCCCCGGGCGAATCGCTGCCTACGCGACAGAGACGATTTTTGAAGCGACTGAAAACAGCATTCGGGTCATCAAACGCGCACTTTACCCACAAGAGGCATCGGCCACAAAGGCGCAGATCGGGTCCGTGGTACTGAATCTCGACTTGCCGCAAACTGAAACGTATTCGTCTGGCAGCCTTTATATTGTTGGCGTGCAGCAATTGCTTGCAAGGGGCGAGGGCATTGCAGAGCTTGCTGCATGGGCACGCCCATGGGCCAAGCTACTGTTCGACGATATTTACATTGAGAACGGGCAACA
The DNA here is from genome assembly GCA_002842265.1 of Betaproteobacteria bacterium HGW-Betaproteobacteria-18. Taxonomy (GTDB): domain Bacteria; phylum Pseudomonadota; class Gammaproteobacteria; order Burkholderiales; family Burkholderiaceae_C; genus Rhodoferax. Next base: position 10,404 of record PHCO01000022.1, read on the forward strand.
TTGTCTCGATGGCGCCTTAATGGACGCAATTCCAGCCAACTTCATATGCGGGCCAGATAAGCAACTGGTAATAATCGACCGCGAGTGGCGAATGTCGGGCCGAATTCCATTTGCTTGGGTACTTATTCGTGGGCTTGTTAGCTCTATTGCAGCGTCGCCCACATCCCCCGCCCTTGCTGCAATGAATTATCGGCAAGCGATCGAGTTCACGGTTAGACATCTGGACTTTCTACCGGGTTTGTCGGATCAAGATTTCGCGGAAGCTGACCGATTTGAGTCGGAATTGCGCCAGCACGTTTATGGCGGGAAATGTGTGGCTGGCTATTTTTCCCCGATTTACATGAGTCCCGCGCGTTGTCTGATCAGACCCATTACCGTTCAGGATGATTTGGACCGGCTGCAGGCTGAAATCAACCGCATCAAATCCACAGGGTCGTGGTGGGTAACGAAGCCATTGCGATTGCTTGCCAATTGGCCACGTCTAATAGGCAGGAAACTCGCAGACAACAGGAACCGTGATCGTGAGCACTAGCCTACAACAAATTTTGGGTAGTACTCGCAGCTTCCTAGCACGCCGCAGTCCACGGGAATTGATCAGTAAGGTGTACCGGTTAATACGTCGCGAAGGCTTTGGCGGGATAAGACGCATCTTTATGGATATTACGCTGGCGAATATCGGCTACAGCGACTGGGTCAGTCGCCATGACACTCGCACTGAAGATGACCGCCGCCGCATTAGGCATCACATTAATGCACTGCCATATCGCCCCCTGATCTCCATATTGATGCCTGTCTGCAATCCACCGGCCGAGTTTCTAGGCAAGGTGATCGCTTCTGTTCAAAGACAGCTTTATCAAAACTGGGAACTGTGTATCGCGGGTGATGCTTCGATTGATCCACTGATACGCGCTTTGCTGGAGCAGGCCGCGCGCGATGACACCCGTATTCATGTCTCATTCCGCCCTTTTAATGGCCACCTGTCGGTAGCCAGCAATACGGCACTCGCCATGGCCCAAGGCGAGTTCGTAGCCCTTCTGGACCAAGACGATGAATTTACCGAGCATGCGCTCTACCACCTTATCGTGGCCCTCAATGACAACCGGGAACTCGATTTGCTTTATGGCGACGAGGACAAAATCGACGCCAACGGGCAGCGGTTTGGGCACTACTTCAAGCCGGATTGGAATCCGGACCTTTTTCTATCGCAAAACCTGGTTAGTCATCTTGGCGCCTACCGCCGCAAGATTGCAGATGCGATTGGTGGCTTCAGACAGGACTACGAAGGTGCCCAGGATTGGGACTTTGCGTTGCGCTTCGTCGATGTCATCCACGCCGATCACATCCATCACATTCCCCATGTTCTCTATCACTTGCGTGCCATTGTGGGTCCAACAACAGTTGAGATTGACGCTCAACAGCACACTTTTGCACCGGCCCAGGCGGCGGCGCTACAAGATCACTGGCGTCGGCGCGGTATTGCACTTACTGTCGTCGCTGTTGCTGCAGGTCGCTGCACCACGAGTCTGCCGCTGCCCGTGCCTGCACCACTAGTTTCTATCATCATCTGCACTCGAAATCGAGTTGATCTGCTGCGACAGTGTGTCGAGGGCGTTACGCAAAAGACCGATTACGAGAATATCGAGATCATCATTGTCGATAACGGGTCAGATGAAAATGCCACGCTGGTGTACCTGGATAGTCTGAGGGCCTCGGGCGCTGCGCGAATCGTTTTACATCCGGCTGCATTCAATTTCGCTGAACTCAACAATCTTGCAGTACAACAGGCACAAGGCGAACTCATTTGCTTGTTGAATAACGATGTAGTCCCTATCAATTCAGAGTGGCTAACGGAGATGGCTGCCCATGCCCTTAGGCCAGAGATTGGTGCGGTAGGTGCCAAGTTGTACTACCCCAACGACACGATTCAGCATGCAGGGGTTTTGCTGAACGGGGTAGCTGCTGAGCATTTACACCTTGGTTATAAAAGATCATCCGTCGGATACGGGAACCGAGCGTGTCTTGCTCAAAATTATTCTGCAGTCACAGCAGCCTGCCTCGTTATCCGCAAGTCCACTTGGGAAGAGGTGGGAGGAATGGATGAGACGTTTGCCGTCGCGTTTAATGATGTCGATTTCTGCCTTCGCGTAAGACGTCAGGGCTACCGTAACCTGTGGCTGCCACAGGTCGAGTTATATCACTACGAGTCGGCCAGTCGGGGCAAGGAAGATACTCCAGAAAAGTGCAAACGTTTTTTGGCCGAAGTTGAACTTCTCCAGAAACGCTGGGGACGTATGCTTGCCAATGATCCCGCCTGGAATCCCAACCTTGCACTTAGCGGTGAACGCATCGGTCTTGCATCACCTCCACGGATAAGCCAACCATGGCGTGCTACTTTTTGATAGCTACCTGCATAATGAAAACGGCCTCATTTATTCACCGCCGACTGACCCATCTCGAAAATCAGTGCGACAGAAACTAAAGCTATTTAGGCATCGGATAGCGATCCTCGCCAACAATGCCGTCTATATCAACTTTACTCCAATCAAAGTCTTTGATTTCACAGCGTTTTTTACAAAAGATCTCACTATGACAATATAATTCACTCACGGGTGAATATTTCAGGTAATGATCAGAGTTGTGATTAAAGTAGCCTGATATGGGATTACTCATTCCACTATCAATCAATTCAAAACCGAGCGAATCATTGAATAATGCTCTTAGACCCATATCCGAGAACTGGAAAAAATTCCATGGGCGTTCGTGAGACGAGAATGAGAAATGGGTTTCTATAAAAACATACCCTCCAACTTTAAGTAGATTTTTGATTTCGACTGCAACTACCCATGGCATATATAAGTGTTCAAAAACTGCAGATGAAAAAATTAAATCAAACTTTTCTTGATTCAAAAAGTAACTTGAAAGTTTGTGAGCATCACCTACTACATTAACATTTTCACCCGCATAAAAATCAAATCCAACATAATCAGCATTTGAAAATCTATTTCGCAAATTGGTTCCAGTTACATTTCTGGAGCCAATCTCAAGAATTCGAAGACCCTTCTTATTGAATGTCTTTGATAAATAGTCAATCCAATTTGCATGAGAAACGTTTACCGGCTTGGAAATCTTGTTTCTTGCGAATCGAAATGGGATAGTTGATAAAAATCCATAAATTCGAGCTAACTGCTTATTTGTAGCACTGATAGTTATTTTCATAATTTAATTATATATTTATAATACATCAATTACTATTAGATAGTTGTTATGAATTCTGCTACAACCATGTATTTAGGCACGCGCCCAAACGTTGATTCAATCCATCAACAATGCCTGTAAAAAATGCACGAACCTTGCGCAGTCGATTCCGCTCAAGCACCGCCATTTCGAACAGGCCCAAGATCAATCTGATCAAGCGCTTGGTGCACCATAAAGGTTCACGGCGCCAATAGTTAGCAACCGTCACCACAGTATTGCGTGCAATATAGTACTTTCGCACAGGTGGATGATTTGGCAAAACCCCAAGGAATGGCAGCCGCACGCCACCGGGTCGCCCGACACTGTGCGTCATCAAAGGTTTGCGACTGATGATGACGGCGTAGCCGTTTGCGCGCGCTCGCAGGCAAAACTCGTGATCCACTTGGTCAATAAAGTAGTCTGCCCGGAAGCCCCCAATGGATATCGCCAGCTTTACATCAATCAAACAGCCTGAAGTGATGACAGTTTTTTGTGCCAGAAAATCATCATCGTTTTGACCGACCGGCACCTTGGTTCGATTGGTCTGCGGGTCAAAGTAGTTGCTGCCCAGCACCAGTGGTCTGGGCTGGCAGATTTTTGATAGCCTGATCAGCGTCGTCACCATGTCCGGGTGGCACTGGGTGTCTTGATCCAGCGTAAGTAGCCACTCGTACCCTTCTTTTGCCGCAAATGCCAACCCTTGGTTCAGCGCCTCTGCAATGCCCTTGTTCACCCGGTTTTCGATAAGCTCGGTATTTGGCAACTCTTGCATGGCCGCCCTGACATCCATTGAGCCGGTTTCTGGTGGCGTGTTATCCACAACTACGACCTTGCCGACCTGCGGCAAGATTTGCCGAATCCGCTCCATACATTCCTCGTCGGGAAAATAGATGACAACAACCGCGCAAACAGTTTGGAATAGTTGCAGTTTATTTTCCTGAACCCGTCTATTACCTTGGCCCATCATCACACCCCCCTCAGAAGCGGACGGATCATGCTTTCAGCCAGTTTCTTGCATTCACCAAAAGTCATTTCAAAATCCAGCGTATCGATGGCCTTGAATTCAATTTCAAGAAACTCGGCACGTTCCTCCAGCCTCTGCAAAAACACCGCGCCGTGACGAACAAAGAATTTTGAGACCAGCGTGATGGCTGCAGGATCTGCCGTGGCAACAGCGCAAAGGTCGATCAGGTCGCGTGCCTTGCCCTGGTCACCCCGATGCCACATTTTCTTGGCAATGATTTCAGCGTTGGTTTCAAATCTGATGTCTCTGCCTGCGTAATGCGCAATCTCAAATGGCTGATCCGTTAGCGGCGTGCCGACCACAATGTCGATCTCTCCAGCGGGTAAAAAGAACTTCAGGAATTCGGCGCTTTCTTCGTAGTCTGTGCTGACGCTTTCGGCCGCATCGCTCAGACGCGGATTGACATACCCCAGGTATTGCGGGTCGGGTACGAAGATATCGATGTCCTTGCTCAAGCGATGGCCCAGGCGCAGCATCAACACCGTGCCGCCACCAAATGTCCACATGGGTTGCTGAGTCTGGCTTTCCAGATGTTGCATCAGGCGCAAGGCCTGTGGGAATAGTTGCGTCCAGACACCTGGTCGGTTCAAGTTCAATGCATTCATACCCACAACGCCCGGCTACTTTTGAGCGAACGAGCCAGATCACGCATGTTTTGCCAGATTTGCCAACGTTCAATGGCGCAGTCCGAATGCAGCTCCTCAACAACGCGCGCCAGCAGGCTGACGGGTGCTTCTTCCAAAAACGTATAAACCTGTGGCATGAGATGCATCGGCACACTGGTATGGCATATCACGTCCTGCAACTGCTCTGCGCTGATGCCATTGCGAAAACTCACATTGGCCATTTGCGCGGCCAGCGACAGCGCAGATGCGGCCGGTGCGCGTGCCGCTTGCTTTCGGGTGCGCGGGGGCTCAACCGCCATACCCAAACCCAGCGCACCGAGTAACCTGCTAGCCCGAGTCAAACTCAGATCCTTGATGCTTCCCTGCTCAACCTGATTCACAGTGGCACGCGACAAGCCACTGAGCTTGGCCAGTACGGTTTGAGTCAGGCCCATGTCTGTGCGACGCAAACGCACAGCCTGGCTAAGTTCCTGAAGGTTCGACATGAATGAATTTTGGGCTTGTGTTGCAAAATTGTCAAATATATTTGACAATCAATGGGGCAGCCTTGTGAGGCTGCCAGCACTCAAACCTCCCACACCCGCACCTCTGGCGTTGCGCCAACACTGCGAGCAGCAGTGCAGAACTCACGGTCGAAAGTATGCATGACGGCTGCGTCACATGCAGACAAATGCAACGCATCCGCAAAATCTGCGCCCTGCGCATACCAGTCAAGCGCATGACTAACGGTGTCAGCAGCCTCAACCACGGCATTTTCAGAGGCAAGCAACGCAATAAAAAATTCCTGCAATTGCTCTCTGGTTTTCTTGTAGCGGGCTCTCATAACCCATTCGGTTTCGAGCAAAACAGTGCGTGAAATAAAGACAGTGTTTGCCGCCATCAACTGACGGACAACGTCCACCTGTGCCGGGTTGTCCAGCACCAAAGCCCGTACCAGCATGTTGGTGTCGAGCGCAATCATTTGGAGCGGCGCTCGGATGCTGCCCAGTCTTCGGTGTAATCAACCGGGGCGCAAAGCGCTTCAGTCGAAAGTGGCGGCCCCTCATGTTTGAGCATGCCAATCAGGTCTTCTAGCCTGCGGCCTGTTTTCTTTGGCACAGCCTTCAGCGTGACGCCAGAAGCACCCGCCAACAAACTGATCTGCGTACCGGCATGCCAGTGCAATTGCTCCCGAATCTCCTTTGGGATCACGATCTGGCCCTTGCTCGACAAGGTGATAGTGACAACAGACATGGGGAACTCCTGATGTAAGACGAAAGGTAAGCCTGATTATCTACGGATGTCCACGGTCTGACAATTCATGTTTCAGCCAATCATTGCTTGGTACAACCTGATCCTTTTCAACTACAAATCAGTCGTCCAGAACGCTGCGCAAACAATCCAGAACCTCTTCGACAATCATGTCCGGCGCACGCTCAACAAAGTTTGCCTTGCGCGCGGTCCAATCCAATGACTTCACCTGATGCGCGTGAACCTGCCCGTCGGTGCGCAAACCCTGCCCCATCAACGACACCAGAAAACCGGCGCTTCTGGCCACATCAGCCGCCCCACCTGAAATAGGGCAAACCATCGCCAGCTTAAAGCGGGCGTTGAATTCCCGCGGCGAAACAACCAGACAAAAGTGATTGCCTTTCATCTCGCGACCACTCGCGGGGTCGAACGCCAAATGCAAAATATCGCCGCGATCAGGGGTCATAGTTCAGCGCCGACAACACCCAACTCGTCCCAGCCATCCGCGCGGCACAGGCCAGACGGCGTGGCCGCCAGCAAGTCACCAAGTACCCGCCGAGGCCGCTGCGGCCTGATTTTGAGCTCGTCCCCAACAATCTCAAGCGCCATGCGCGAGCCTGCAGTCAGGTGATTTTGTTCAATATAGGCCAACGGAACGGTCATGATGAATGAACCGCCCGAGCGGCGCAGTGATGCATTTAACATGGAGAAGCTCCTTCAAATATACTACTAGAGTATAACTATCTGGCGCAAATGCTGGGCCCATTCCCAAGTCCGCGCCACCCCATCCACCAGCCCAATCTCTGGCTGCCAGCACAGCCGAGTGTTCAAGCGCGTGTTGTCCAGCACCACGCTGCGCACATCCGTGCCGCGTGCGGGGCGGTAAGTGGCGTGCAATGTTCTTCCGCAAACCTGCTCAACCACTTCCTTTACCTGGTTGATGCTGTAGCCCATGCCGCTGCCCAGGTTGTAGGTGCCGCTGTCTTGCGGCTGGTCAATCAAGCGCAGGGTGGCCTTGACGATGTCATCAATGTAAATATAGTCGCGCACATTTTCGCCATCGCCCCATATCTCCATGGCCGTGCCCAGGCGGGCGTGCTCAAGCAGGGTGCGCACCAGGCCAAAGCCGCTTTTCATGGTCTGGCCCGGCCCGTAGGCGTTGGACGGCCGCAGAATGGTGACGGCATGGCCTTGGGCGCGCAGCGCCTGGCAAAAGCTTTCCTGTGCTGCTTTGCCGGCGCCATGGTTGGACAGCGGTGCAATCGGGCTGTCTTCTGTCACCGGCAGGCGCTGCGGGTTGCCATAAACGGTGCCGCCCGATGAAAAGAAAATCAGATGGGTTTGCGGCTGCGCTCGCAGCAAATCCAGCAGGCGCAGGGTCAGGGCCAGGTTGCCCAGCTCCAGGCTCGCCTGGCGGGCCGACGACCCTGGCGTGGTGGCAGAGGCCAGGTGGATCACCGTGCTGCATTGCGGCAGCAGCTGCGCCAGCTGGTCAGCATCGTGGCGGCCCACGATGTGAACAGGCATCTTTTCGTGCTGCAGCCGACTGGCCAGCGCACTGCCAATAAAGCCCGCACCGCCCAACAACAAGACGCCGTCGTGGTTCATGCAGACAATCTATCTTTCACCGACCCGTGCGGCAATCCGGTCAATCAACGCCTCATGAAAGTAGATACCTTGCAACCGCATTTCATTTGCAGCTTCCAAAAACGAAGGGATCAGTCCCATGGAGCGCGCCTTTGCCAAAACGCCCATTGTGCCGGTCACTTGGAGCCCCATGTATTCAGCCATGTTTCTGCCCAATTTTTCGTCCATAAGTACGAGGGCCTGGGGATGTGGCGCCGCAAGCAGAAGCGTGTCGCGCTCACCGCGGTCAAGCTCAAAAAGCGCTGGCAAGTGCAGTTCACTTTGAACAGCTTGTACATGCACCCAAGGCAACCCCGTCAAATCTGGCACCACGATGCGGCCGCCTTCACTGCACTCATCCACAACGGACGTTGCCACGATCACTTCACCGAAAATTGAGGGCAATAGATGCAGCAATTGAACACTGCTGAGCGAAATGAACGGTGTGGTGTTTGAAAAAACCATCAAAGCAACGCCGTTTCGCGCACAAAATCATCGTCGGTGTTGTCCAGCAACTTTGCACCTGACTGCATAGCCTGCAACAAAAAATGTACCCGCGGCACACTGCACCAGCGGGCAGCCATGCCAGACGACAACTTGCCATCACGAAACAAGGCGGTTGCCGACTGTAGCTTCACCAGCTCGGCAAACCGCTGCGCATCCAAATGCAGACCCATCAGTATTTCTGGTGGGCACTCAATTTCAATGGTGTTTTTCATTGGCTTCACTTTCGTGCAAAAGGCAAAACATTTTGGCACATGATGCGCCGTTGCGGTTCATGCGGCCTTGCCCTCCAGCAGGTCTTGGTAGGCGGCGGCATAGCGGGCGGCGCAGTCGTCCCAACTGCCAATCGAATCTTTGATCCACTTGCGGGCGCTTTGCCCGGTTTGTTGGTTTTGCGCAGGGTCTTCCAGCCAGTCCAGGCCCTGGCACAACTCGTCGCGGGTGGCGGCGAGCCAGCCGGTCTGGCGGTGCTGCACCATGTCGCGGTGCGCGGGCAAGTCAGAGGCCAGCACCGGCAGCCCGGCGGCCATGGCTTCGAGCATGACTTGCGGGCGCCCTTCGTCGTGGCGGCTCAAGGTGATGAGGCCGCAGGCTTGGGGAAACCATTTGCTCAGCAACTCGGCCGGGTGCGTCGGCCCGTGGTACTGCACCCAAGGCGGCAAGTCAAGTTGCTCTTGCATCGGGCCGAACAGGTGCAGTTGCCGCTGCGGGCCAAACAGGCCTTCGCCCCAGCCAAACAGGTCGCCAATCTTGTTTTTGGTGAGCCGCGTAATGGCCAGCCAATGGCGCGTGTTGTCTACTGGCGCAGGGCGCACAACATCAAACCAGGGTTGGTCCACGCCGAACGCGATTGGACGGATTTCGGCCAGGTCGCCAAAAGCCTGTTCCAGCGCAGGCCGCATCCAGTCGGCATTGGGGGCCAGAATGGCGCGGCGTTGCCGCAGCACGGCGCGCAACAGCCCCTTCATGCCGGGCAGCTTCAACAGGCCAAAGTCTGTGCCAAGCACCGTGATCAATGCGGGGGTGCGGGTGCCCCACAGCGGCAAGGCGTTTTGCAGCCAGTTCACATGCACCACGTCGGCATGCTGGCGGCGGTAGGCGCGGCCCAGGCGCGTCAACAAACTCAGTACCGAGCCAGCAGCCAGCGCGCGCCGGGTGCGCAGCAGGTGCGCCATGCCGCCCTGCTCCGACAAGCGCCCCAGCCAGAGTACATCGGACGGCGTGGCAGCGTCTGCGACATTGGCGGGCAAGTCGCCCGGCGGCGCCCAAAGCGACAGCTTGACATCGTCGCGCCGGGCCAGCGCAGCGGCCAGGTTGGCAATAAAGCGGCCGCGCCAGTCCCGCAAGTCTTGCGGGTACGAGGTGCTGCTCATCAAAACGTTCAAGCTAGTCACCTGCAACGTCTTTGGTGTCGATGTCTTTGAAATGCAGCGCAGAAATCTGCTCGGAAACGATGCCGATCAGGAAGGTGAACACGGCCGAGATGAACAGCAGCGCGCTCATGTTGGTAAAGCGACCCTGCGTCAGATAGGTGAACAGGTAGTAGCCCAGACCAGTCAGAAAGAAGCCGGCGCTGACCGGCAGAAACAGCCTTTGCGGGGAAAACAACGTGCCGATTTTGATGATGATCAGCAAAAAACGCACACCATCACGCAACGGGTGGATATGGCTGTTGCCGCTACTGCGGCGCGGCGAATGGATCGGCACATAGGCCACGCTGTAACCCGCCCTAAAAAAGCTCATGGTAATGGTGGTGGGGTACGAAAACCCGTTGGGCAGCAGGTACAAAAACTGCCTGAAGCGTGCCGCCCGCACCACCCGAAAGCCCGACGTGAGGTCGGCAATGGGCTGCATCACCATCCAGCTGGCAAAGCGGCTGAACACGTCATTGGCCACCGCGCGATGCATGCCGGCCTGTGAGCCGGATTGCCGCGCGCCCACCACCATGTCGTAGCCTTCCTCAAACTTTTGCAGCAGGGCGGGGATGTCTTCGGGCCGGTGCTGGCCGTCGGCGTCCATGAAGATGATCACGTCCCCGCGTGCCGCGCGCGCCCCGGTCTTGATGGCGGCGCCATTGCCTTTGGGGTAAGGGTGGCGAATATGCCGGACGCCTGCGCCGACGCAAACACCGGGCGTGCCGTCCTCCGAGCCATCGTCCACCACGATGATCTCGGCGCCTGGCAACAGCTTGATCACCTCGGGCAACAGGGTGCGCAGGCCCTCCGCTTCGTTTCTGGCGGGGATGACAACAGAGAATTGCATGGTGCGGGTCAGTGCCGGTTAACCCAGTTCTCAACCACAAGCCCAGGGTAGGTCAAAAAATCGGCCTCGTTGTTGGTGACCAGCGTCACACCCAGTGCCATGGCGTGCGCGGCGATCAGTTTGTCCAACGCGTCCCGGCTACGCTCCCGGTTGGCAAAACGGGCTGGGCCGTACGCGCGAGCTGCCGTGGCGTCAAAGACCGCCACGGGAACGTCTTCTATAAAACTGTCCAGTTGCGCCCGATTGGCGGGGGCGGCGCCCCCCGAACAAGTCACGCCGTATTCAAGTTCAGCCAATGTGATGGCTGAAATAACCACTTCGCCGACAAAACATTGATCAAAGCGCTTTTTGACCTCCACAGGCTGATGTTTCATCAAGTAAATGCAGATATTTGTGTCAAGCATGTACTTGGGTTTCATAGTGCTTCGCGCTCGCCTTCGATGTTGCTACCGCGCCCGGCAACCATGAAGCCCGGAGAAAACCCGGCAAGTTTGCCCAGCACATCGCCCATACGCCTTTGAGCGGGTCGAATGCGCAGCTCATCGCCCTGGCGCTCAATGACCAGGTCGATGTCCCAAGAGCTGTACGCCAACTCTGACGGAATGCGCACCGCTTGCGAATTGCCATTTTTAAAAATTTTGGTGGTGGCCATGACAGCTCCCTGGATATGAGATTGTCGATATTACCGCAAATGAATCGTATTTGTTACATGGATGTACATGCGTCTCAAGAAGGATAAATCAAGTCAACGATCCGCAGCGGCGTAGGTCGCCAGCAGT
>PHCO01000272.1 GCA_002842265.1 Betaproteobacteria bacterium HGW-Betaproteobacteria-18
GGCTTGCGCCGCCCAGGCGTTACCTGGCACCTTGCCCTGTGGAGCCCGGACTTTCCTCGGCGTGCCTACGCACGACGCGACTGCCCGGCCGACTCCGCAGGGGCATTGTACGCTGGATACCATGCGTGTGAGCTTTGCGGTGAGTGTTTACTGGCTGACTGCGCCGCGCCGATGCGTTCGCCATCATTTGCTCGCAGGGGAACCCCGGCTTCGGTATTTGGGAACACGTTTTGCAAAAACAGGAAGATCTGCGTACGCACGTCGATTACATCCACGGCAACCCGGCGAAGCACGGCCTGGTGGGCCGGAATGTGGATTGGCCGTATTCGTCGTTGCACGCGTATGCGTCGCCCGTTGGGCGATATCCAGCGCGGCGACCAACAGGCCGGCCGCAAGCCGCCGTGTTTGCGCAAGCTCAGCCGGGTATCGCAGCCGCTTCGATCCGCCAGATGCTGGACAACTTCACTTCATCGCAATTGTTGCCGGCGCCGGTACGGTCGATCACCAGAAAATCGCTGGTCACCTTGAGCGCCAGCAGGGGATGGTGCCAAACCCCTCGATGCAGGTTGATGCCTTGCCCTGGCTGCGCCAAAAAGGCGCGTGGAACGTCGTCGGGGCTGCTTCCGACAACAACCAGATACGGGTTTGCCGCCAGCGGCATGAACGCCTGGCTGCCGAGCGGGTGACGTTCGAGCATGCGCACCATGAATGGCAACTCGCGCGGCTGCGCACGAAAGATGCTGATGACCGGCGTGCCGCCGTCGGCATCGGCGTCGATAAGCGCCAGCGCGTGGAAACGTTGCGCGGTGCCGTCGTTGATGTCGATGACATTTGTCGCATCGATGGTGTCGATCACGTCGCCGAATGGCGCGAAAGCCTCGTGGCTCAGCGCCTCGATGCGTAGCGAGCGTACACTGGCAACGCTCACGCTGGCTTGCCGCGCAGCCGCAGCCGCGACACGCCGCCATCGGGGAAAAGGTTGAAGCGGACATGGCTGATCGCCGCGTGTACAACGATTTCGCTGCGGTAAAAATGCTGGTGATCCATCTGCATTTTTTGCGCTGGCAGCAGTTCGTCCCAGAACATTGATTGCGTGATCAGCGACTCGGGCGTGGATTCGCGTACGAACGCTGCCTGGATGCTGCAGCGATCCGGGTAATTGCCCTTGAAGTGACAAGTGTCCACCTCGATGGCTTCAATGATGCCCGGGTGTGCCAGCGCGAGGATGCACCAGTCGTGGCCGGGCTCGCGGCGACGCCGGGTTTCCCAGCCATCGCCCATGTGGATGCCGCGCCCGGGCAGCAGCAGGTTGCTGGCGAAACCGAAATGCTGGTTGTTCGCCGCCACCACGGTGCCGCCGTGCAGTGCGCTGAGCAGGTCGATCAGGCCATCGTCGTCGAGTGCATCGGCGTTGAATTGCGGTGTGCCATACACGCGCAATCGCGCCAGTCCGCCATCGGGCAACAGGTTGAGGCGAACATGGGAGAAGTTGCGGGTGTCGTTGATCGCGAAATAATGGTGTTGATTGCCGCCAAGATTCGTCGCCGGCAGCAGGGTAAACCACTCGCTGTGCGCATCGGGATCGCCACTGGCGCAGTAGCACGCTTCCAGTGATGCCGCCGGAGGGTAATTGCCGGTGAAATGGCTGGTATCGAGATCGACGCCGTGGATGCGGCCGGGACGCGCCAGCCGCACGATGCACCAGTCGTGGCCGGCAACGCGCTTGCGCCGGCTTTCCCAGCCATCCATCCATTTACCGTTGCTGTCGTACTTGCCGGCAATGAAAACCGCTGGCTCGGGGTTGAGCATGCGCGCCATCGCCGCGAAAAAATCGTCGCTGCATGCCAGCGCTTCGGCGCCCAGGCGGGCATCGGTCAGATTCACATGGCGGCGGGTGAAATCGGGTGCGTCGGAGTCGATTGCAGGCAAGGCCATGGGCATTCAGTCCTGGATCAGATCGGAAAGACGGAATCGGGCGATACGTGCGATCTGGCGCAGCGCTTCGTCGTGTTCGTGCGTCGGCGCGTTATTCAGGCGTTCGGCCATGTTGGCAATGATACTGTCGCGGCCATGCCCGCGCACGGCAAGGATAAATGGAAAGCCGAAACGCTGCTGGTAGGCGTCGTTGAGTTCGGTGATGCGCGAAAACTCGTCCGCGCTGCACTGATCCAGACCAGCGCCGTGTTGTTCGCTGCGCGAAGCTGCGGTGAGCTCATTGCGGATCGCGGCCTTGCCCGCGAGCTGCGGATGGGCGCGGATCAGTACGAGCTTTTCGGTGTTGCTGGCGGCAGCGACCACCTCAACCATCGCCGCGTGCAACGCGTCCACGCTGGCGAACGGCCGCTGCGCGACCACGCGCTCGGCAACCCACGGCGAATGCTCGAAAATGCCGCCAAGCCGGGCGACGAATGCGCCGTGATCCAGTGAATTGAGCTGATCGAGGGTCATGGCGCTGGATGCCGTTGCTGCCAGTGGCGGGCGATGTCGATGCGCCGGCAAATCCACACGCGTTCGTGTTTTTCGATGTGATCGAGAAAGCGTTGCAGGGCGATGAAGCGGCCGGGGCGACCGAGGATGCGGCCGTGCATGCCGATCGAGAGCATGCGCGGGGTGTGCTCGCCTTCGGCGTACAGCACATCGAAGCTGTCGCGCAGGTAATCGAAAAAATGGCCAGCGGTGTTGAAACCTTGTGGGGTGGCAAAGCGCATGTCGTTGCAATCGAGCGTGTACGGCACCACCAGGTGCGGCTGGCTGCCGCCATCGTCGCGCGTCACCGAGGTCCAGAACGGCAGCTCGTCGCCGTAGTAATCCGAGTCGTAGGCAAAGCCGCCGTGCTCGACCACCAGGCGCCGGGTGT
>PHCO01000273.1 GCA_002842265.1 Betaproteobacteria bacterium HGW-Betaproteobacteria-18
CCGAGGCCATTGCCAGGTGCATCGAGCAGGTGGGCGTGGGCTTCATGTTCGCGCCGAACCACCACCCGGCCATGAAAAATGTGGCGCCGGTGCGCCGTGAAATGGGCGTCAAAACCATTTTCAACCTGCTCGGGCCCCTGACCAACCCGGCCGGCGCACCCAACATCCTGATGGGCGTGTTTCACCCCGACCTGGTGGGCATTCAGGTGCGCGCGCTGGAGCGTTTGGGCACCGACCACGCGGTGGTGGTGTATGGCAAGGACGGCATGGACGAGGTGAGCCTGGGCGCGGCCACGCTGGTGGGCGAGCTGAAAAACGGCGTCGTCACCGAATACGAAATCCATCCGGAAGACTTCGGCCTGGCGATGGCCAGCAACCGCGCCTTCAAGGTGGAAACGCCCGAGCAGTCGCGCGCCATGCTGCTGGGTGTGCTCGACAACGTGGACGGTCCAGCCAAGGAAATTGTGGTGCTCAACGCCGGTGTGGCGCTGTATGCGGCCAATGTGGCCCTTTCCATGAAGGATGGCATTGACAAGGCACGCGCAGCGATTGAATCGGGCGCCGCCAAGGCCAAGCTCGGCGCGCTGGTGACCACGGCCCATGCCCTGAGCGCGTCCTGACATGAGTTTGTTAAGTACCGACGGGGCCTGGATTGCCATAGGCGTCTCGGTGCTGTTTATCGTCGCGGGGCTGGTCATGCACCGCGTTTTTGTCAACGTGCTCAAAAAAGGCTCGCAGGAGCCCACCCAACATGACTGATATCCTGAACAAGATTGTGGCTGTCAAACGCCAGGAAGTCGCCGCCGCGATTCAACACAAGTCACTCGCTGCGATGCGCTTTGATGCCGAGAGCCGGGTGCTGACGCGCGACTTTGTCGGCGCCCTGCGCGCCAAAATTGCAGCCGGCCAGCCGGCGGTGATTGCCGAAATCAAAAAAGCCAGCCCGTCCAAAGGCGTGTTGCGCGCCGACTTCATTCCCGCCGACATCGCCCAAAGCTACGCCGAATATGGCGCGGCCTGTCTGTCGGTGCTCACCGACGTGCAATTCTTTCAGGGTTGTGTCGATTTTCTCAAGCAGGCGCGGGCATCGTGCCAATTGCCGGTGCTGCGCAAGGATTTCATGGTGGATGCGTACCAAATTTACGAATCACGCGCCATGGGTGCCGATGCGGTGCTGTTGATTGCAGCCTGTCTGGACGATGCGCAAATGAAAGACTTTGAGCAAATAGCCCACAGCCTCGACATGGCGGTTCTGGTCGAAGTGCACGATGCGGCCGAGCTGGCGCGCGCCCTCAAGCTCAAAACGCCGCTGATCGGCGTCAACAACCGCAATCTCAAGACCTTTGAGGTCTCGCTCGACACCACGCTTAATTTGATGAGCGATATTCCCGCTGATCGCCTGCTGGTGTGCGAGAGCGGTATCCATACCCGTGACGACGTGCTGCGCATGGGCGCTGCCGGCGTCAGCGCCTTTTTGGTGGGTGAGGCCTTCATGCGCGCCAAAGAGCCTGGCGAAGCGTTGGCGGCGCTGTTTGGCTGAGCCGCATGCCGGACGTGTTAACGACCGATTCAAGCGCCACGCCGACAAGCCAGTTGCAAAGCGCCGACCCCGGGGATTGGCCGGTGGCGCCGGGCTGGCAAACGCTGGTAGCTCGGTTTTTTGCATCCCAGGCGGGCACCCAACTGCTGACTTTCCTGCGGCAGCGTCTGGCTGATGGTGCCACTATTTATCCGCCGCAGCCGCTGCGTGCGCTGGAGTTGACGGCGCCGGAAGCGGTTCGGGTGGTGATTTTGGGGCAGGACCCGTACCACGGACCGGGCCAGGCCGAGGGCCTGGCGTTCTCAGTCGCACCCGGGGTGGCGCTGCCACCGTCCTTGCGCAATATTTTCAAGGAACTGCAGCGTGACCTGGGTGAGCCGTCACCCGATTTCCCTGTGCCCGGTGGCAGCCTGGTGCGCTGGGCGCGCCATGGGGTGTTGCTACTCAACACCTGTTTGACGGTCGAACAAGGGCAGCCTGCCAGCCACGCCGGAAAAGGCTGGGAGGTGTTGACCGATGCCATCATCAAGGCGGTGTCCGATCAATCAGACCCTGTGGTTTTTATGCTCTGGGGCAGCCATGCGCAAAGCAAACGGGCGTTGATTGATGCCTCGCGCCACTTGATCCTGTGTGCCAATCACCCCTCACCTTTGTCGGCTCTGCGGCCACCTGTTCCATTTATTGGTTGTGGCCATTTCTCGCAGGCCAGAGCCTGGCGCAATCAGCATCAAAAATAGCCCTTGTATGAGCCTGCAAAGCGCGGGTCTGGCCGCCAGGGGGTGGAAAAATCCGCAAAGTGTCGTGATATAGCCCAAACTTAATGGCATAATCCGGGGTTCACCGTGGAGAGGTGGCCGAGTGGTTAATGGCAGCAGACTGTAAATCTGCCCTCTTACGAGTACGATGGTTCGAATCCATCCCTCTCCACCAGATTTTTTGAAATTGAATGTGGCACTGAAGCGAAGGCGCTGACAGGTTGACGGGTTCAGCTTCGAGGCGGGAGTAGTTCAATGGTAGAACCCTAGCCTTCCAAGCTAATGACGCGGGTTCGATTCCCGTCTCCCGCTCCAGTGCCCTGGACGCATTTACACAGCCCATTTGGCTCAGTGGCAGAGCACTCCCTTGGTAAGGGAGAGGTCCCGGGTCCGATTCCCGGAATGGGCACCATTGATTTGGTGATTTAACAGTTTTATTTTCGGAGTCTGAAAATGGGAAAAGAAAAATTCACGCGCACCAAGCCTCACGTCAACGTGGGCACCATTGGTCACGTTGACCACGGCAAAACCACGCTGACAGCGGCCATCA
>PHCO01000274.1 GCA_002842265.1 Betaproteobacteria bacterium HGW-Betaproteobacteria-18
CGGGCATGAAGACCATGATGGCTTGCGCATCGCGCGCGCGCGCCAGCACTTCTTCGCGCGGCAGGGTGTCGCGCGAAGTATTGGGAATGACTTCGGCAACGCCTTGCAGCAGTTCGATGATTTCCGGATGCACCCAGTGGGTGAGCACGACTTTGGGTTTCATGTAACGATTTCCGTAAATGATTTACTTGAAGGTGCGGCGCAGGAAGGCGCTCAGGGCGTCGACCAGGCTCACCATGACGAGGATGACGATCAGGATTGCCGAGACATCCGTGTATTGCATGATGCGCAGCGATCCCATCAGTTCGAAGCCGATGCCGCCGGCGCCGACCATGCCCATGACCGTCGAGGCGCGGAAGTTGTATTCCCAGCGGTAGATCGCTGTATCGGCCATCTGCGGCAAGACTTGCGGCAGGATGCCGTGGAAGATCACCTGCAGCGGGCTGCAACCGGCGGCGCGCGCGGCTTCCACCGGCGCGCGGTCGGCATGTTCGATGGCTTCGGCAAAGAACTTGCCGACCATGCCCACCGAATGCAGGCCAAGCGCCAGCACGCCCGGCAGCGCGCCGAAGCCGACTGCAGCGACGAACACGATGCCCATGATGAGTTCAGGGATCGAGCGCAAGCCGTTCAGCAGGCCCCGGGCGCATTGGTAGACCAGCGGATGCGGCGTGGTATTGCGCGCTGCCAGCACCGCCAGTGGCAGCGACAGCAGCACCGCAACCGCCGTGCCGGCCACGCTCATGGCCAGGGTGTCGAGCAGTGGCTTGACCCAGGAGCCGGCCTGGCTGAAGTTCGGCGGAAACATCTCGCCGACCAGTGACGCCAGGCTGGGGATCCCTTCGCCCAGGCGTTCGGCGTCGAACAGGCCAACGTAATACCAGCAAGCGATGACGATTGCCAGCACGGTGGCCAGGGAGACCATCGAGCGGTTCCAGGCGCGCTGCCGGCGGTCCAGCAGCGGTGCGAATTGAGCGTGCATGAAGACTCCTGATTGCTTGTGCGATGTGTGCCTAGAACTTGGACAGATCCAGCTTGAGCAGCGTGCCGAGATTGCGCACGACATCGTATTCCTTGTCGCTGATCGGGCCGAAGCCGTCGGCTTTGAATGGCTTCAGCACGGCCGGGTCATTCAGGCCCAGGAAAGCGGCGCGGATCTTTTCCTTCAGCGCGGCATTCAGGTTGGAGCGCATGGTCCACGGGTACTGCGGAAAGGGCTTGGATTCGACCAGCACCTTGACCTTGTTGGCGTCGATGATGCCGCGCTGGACCAGCGATTCGAAAATCGGCTTGGACAGGCCGCCCGCCTGCGCGTGGCCATTCTGCACGGCGATGGCGACGGCGTCATGGGCGCCGACGAAGTGTTCCTGGTAATTCTCGCCGGCTTTCAAGCCATTTTCCGCCAGCATCGATTTCGGGATCAGGTGGCTGGAGGTCGAGGCCTTGTCGCCATAAGCAACGTTCTTTTTTGCGATGTCGGCAATGCCGTTGATGCCGGCGCCGGTATTGATGACCAGGACCGACTGGTAAGTGGTGCTGCCTTTTTGCTTGATCGCGGCGAAGGCTTCGATTTCGCTCTTCTGCCGGGCCAGCACATAGGACAGCGGGCCGAAGTAAGCCAGATCCAGGCGGCCATGGCGCATCGCCTCGATCATCGAGGAGTAATCGGTGGTGACGATCAGTTCAATCTTCTTGCCCAGCGTTTTTTCCAGATACTCTTCCAGCGGCTTGTTGTTCTTGATGACGGTCGAGGCATTTTCATCCGGCAGCAGGGCCACTTTCAGGGTGTCCGGATCCGGATTGGGCGCAGCATGCGCGACGGCGCCCAGAAGGGCAAGCGAGGCCAGGCTAATGGCGGCAAACAGTTTCTTCATAATGCTTCCTTTGCGGTTGCGATGGGAAAGGGAAAACGGACGGTGGCAGCGACGTCTGCCGGCGGCGTGCCCGCCGCCTTGTGCTCGTACAGGGCGGCGGCTTGCGCCGGTGTCAGGGCATCCGGTGTGGCGTCGAACACGAGACGTCCGTGTGCCAGGCCAACGATGCGGTCAGCATACTTGCGGGCAAGTTCGACCTGGTGCAGGCTGATGACCGCCGAGATGCCGTCTTCCTTGCAGATACGGTGCAGCAGCGACAGGACTTTGTCGGCGCTGACGGGATCGAGGCTGGCCACCGGTTCGTCGGCAAGAATCAGGCGTGGTCGCTGCGCCAGGGCGCGGGCGATGCCGACGC
The DNA here is from genome assembly GCA_002842265.1 of Betaproteobacteria bacterium HGW-Betaproteobacteria-18. Taxonomy (GTDB): domain Bacteria; phylum Pseudomonadota; class Gammaproteobacteria; order Burkholderiales; family Burkholderiaceae_C; genus Rhodoferax. The sequence goes on from PHCO01000274.1 coordinate 2,230, forward strand.
GTTGCTGCTGGCCGCCGCTTAACTGGTCCACCCGCGTCAGCGCCTTGTCCAGCAAGCCGACACGCTCCAGGCATTGCAACGCAAATTCCTGTTCGGCGCGCGGCAACGGAAACAGGCTGCGCAGGGTCGAGTGGTAACCGAGACGTCCCATGAGCACGTTTTGCAGGGCCGGGAGGCGGCCGATCAGTTGATGCTGCTGGAAAATCATGCCTGTCTGACGGCGGTGCATCTGCAGCGTCTTGCGGTCCTGGAGGGGGCCGTGTCCGTCGACGCGGACCTCGCCGGCATGCGGGGTGTGCATCAGGTTCAGGCAGCGCAGGAGGGTTGATTTGCCGGCACCGGAGGCGCCCAGCAAAACGGTAAACTGGCCCTGGCAGAAGTCCAGGGTGGTTGGATGCAGGGCAACAAGATTGCCGAATTGCACCGATACTTTGTGCAGATGAATCATGGCGAGTCCTTCGTTGGTTTCGCAATCAAACTGCGATGACGATTACAAAATCGAATTGCCAGGCCATGGTAGGGGGGCTGTGTTACCTGCGCGTGACGAACCGATGAAGAATCTGTGACATCGCCACCGGCGGCACCATTTTTAACTGGGTAAGCGGATTAAA
>PHCO01000275.1 GCA_002842265.1 Betaproteobacteria bacterium HGW-Betaproteobacteria-18
AAAAGCCTGCCGCCTGATTGGCCAGCACCGCCATGCCCACGTCGAGCAACGCCATGTCGATGTGCTGGCCTTCGCCGGTGCGGTGGCGCGCCTCGATGGCCGCCAGAATGGCGCTGCAGGCATAGATGCCGGTGAGCACGTCGATCAGCGCCACGCCCATGCGCATCGGGCCGCCGCCGGGCTCGCCGTCGGCGTGGCCGGTGATGCTCATCATGCCGCTCATGGCCTGGATCATCAAGTCGTAACCGGCGCGCTCGGCATAGGGGCCATCCTGGCCAAATCCGGTGACAGAGCAGTAAATCAGGCGCGGGTTGACGGCCTTGAGGCTCTCGTAATCAAGTCCGTATTGCTTCAAACCGCCAACCTTGAAGTTCTCCACCAGCACATCGCTTTGCGCCGCCATCTTGAGGATCAGCGCCTGGCCCTCGGGCTGGGCCATGTCGAGCGTGATGGCGCGCTTGTTGCGGTTGCAGGCGGTGAAATAGGTGGCCTGATCGGTATCAACGCCATCCGCATCCTTGAGGAACGGAGGCCCCCAGTGGCGCGTGTCGTCGCCTGCGCCGGGGCGCTCGACCTTGATCACGTCAGCGTCCAGGTCGGCCAGCATCTGGGTGCACCAGGGGCCGGCCAGCACACGCGAGAGGTCGAGGACTTTGAGGTGGGAGAGAGCGGCTGGTTTTGCTGTCATTTTGTTTTTGGGTTTTTTAAGTCAGGGTTCATTCGCTTGGGTCTTTGCGCTGGTGACTGGCCGTGCGGGGTAAGGCTGCGGGCCTCATACGCGCTGCGCTTTGCGAAATCGGCCCCCAGCCTTACCCCGCACAGCCTGATCGGCTTGGAGTTTGTTGAGCGAAATACCGAGTTTCAAATGCATGATTTTTGACCGGAGTTAAGAACACTGGCTTGGGATTAAAAAAACCAGCAAAGCAGAGCGTTTACAGCAGTGGGTGGGGTATTGGGATTCGCCGATTTCGCAAAGCGAAGCGCGTACGAGGCGGAGCCCAATACCCCGCCCGCTGCCCACACAATTCACCCCATGCTGCCGATTCACAAAAAGGCGAAATTAATTGGAATCTGACCTCAATTAGTTGAACGCCGCAATGCCAGTCTGCGCCCGGCCCAGAATCAGCGCGTGGATGTCGTGCGTGCCTTCATAGGTGTTGACCACTTCCAGGTTCACCAGATGGCGCGCCACACCAAACTCGTCGCTGATGCCGTTGCCGCCCATCATGTCGCGCGCCAGGCGGGCGATGTCGAGCGCCTTGCCGCACGAGTTGCGTTTCAGTATCGAGGTTATTTCCACCGAAGCCGTGCCTTCGTCCTTCATGCGGCCCAGCCGCAGGCAGCCTTGCAGGCCGAGCGAAATCTCGGTCTGCATGTCGGCCAGCTTCTTCTGAATGAGCTGGTTGGCGGCCAGCGGGCGACCAAACTGCTGGCGGTCCAGCACGTACTGGCGTGAACGGAACCAGCAGTCTTCGGCCGCGCCCAGGGCGCCCCAGGCGATGCCGTAACGGGCGCTGTTCAGGCAGGTGAACGGGCCTTTGAGGCCTTGCACTTCAGGGAACGCGTTTTCTTCCGGGCAGAACACGCCGTCCATGACGATCTCGCCGGTGATGCTGGCGCGCAAGCCGACCTTGCCGTGAATCGCTGGCGCGCTCAAACCTGCCGCACCTTTGTCCAGCACAAAGCCGCGAATCGGGCCCACCTGGCCAGACTCACCGACCTCTTTGGCCCAGACCACAAACACGTCGGCAATCGGGCTGTTGGAAATCCACATCTTGCTGCCACTGAGCTTGTAGCCGCCGGGCACCTTGACGGCGCGGCTCAGCATGCTGGCCGGGTCCGAGCCGTGGTTGGGCTCGGTCAGGCCGAAGCAGCCAATCCACTCGCCGGTGGCCAGCTTGGGCAGGTATTTTTGACGCGTGGCCTCGTTGCCAAATTCAAAAATCGGCACCATCACCAGCGAGCTTTGCACGCTCATCATCGAGCGGTAGCCGCTGTCCACGCGCTCCACCTCGCGGGCAATCAACCCATAGGCCACATAGTTCAGGCCGGGGCCACCATAGTTTTCCGGAATTGTGGGCCCTAGCAAACCCAGTTCACCCATCTCGCGGAAGATGGCGACATCGGTTTGCTCCTTGCGAAAGGCATCGATCACGCGCGGCTGCAGCTTGTCCTGGCAGTAGGCCGCGGCGGCCTCCTTGATCATGCGTTCTTCGTCAGTGAGTTGTTGTTCCAGCAAAAAAGGGTCTTGCCAGTTGAATGCGGCGTGGGCCATGAGGGTTCTCCAGTGGGTGTTCAGATACTGCATGTTAGCGCTCATCAAGGCAAACAGGCAAACGACTTATTGTCACTTTGAATTGAGAAAAAATCATATATTGATGTTTTAAATTGAAATTTACAGGCTGGTGAGCAGGCTTTATATGTACATTACGCACATCATGCGCAGAAAAATTCCATCTCTCCAGGCCCTGGCCTGCTTCGAGGCTGCGGCCCGCCACCAGAGCTACACCCGCGCCGCACAAGAGCTGGCGCTGACGCAAGGCGCGGTCTCGCGCCAGCTCACTGCGCTGGAAGAATTTGTCGGGGTGGCGCTGTTCAAGCGCACGCGACATGGGGTCACGCTGACCGGGCGCGGCCGTGACTACGCCACGCAGGTTGCGATTCGCCTGCAGGCTTTGGAGCAGGACACGCTGGATGTCATGAGCACCCAAGGGCGCGGCAGCGTGCTGCACCTGGCGGCGGTGCCCACCTTTGCCACGCGCTGGCTGATCCCGCGTCTGCCCGATCTTAAAAAAGCGCAGCCCGAGCTCACGGTGCACATCGAGACGC
>PHCO01000276.1 GCA_002842265.1 Betaproteobacteria bacterium HGW-Betaproteobacteria-18
CTCCCCGCTCTTGGCCACGGGCGCGATGCGCGACAGCATCACCCACGAGACCGAGGGCTGGGAGGCCACGGTCGGTTCGACCGACCCGAAGATGGTCTACCACGAGTTCGGGACGGCCAGAATCCCGCCGCGCCCCGTGTTCGGGACTGCGCTCTACAAGAAGCTGGCCAAGGTGCAGAAGCTCATCGGCAATGCGGCCGTTTCCGGATTCGTCGGCGGCGACCCCATACACCCGAGCCTGGGCTACGACATCGAAGGCTCACCGGAATAAAGCCTCCCGGCGAGGAGAACGCCCATGTCCTTTGCATATTCTGTCGCGATCAAGCTCAGCGTCGCGAACCTTGCCAGCCAGGGCGTGAAGCTCCTCGCCACCGACCTCCTGACTGCCCATGGCGCGGCCACCAAGCTCGAGGACAAGCTCAAGGCCCTCAAGATGATGGCCGTCGGCTATGGAATGTCCAAGGTCGGCAGCGGCATCCTCGGGTTCCTCGAGAAGTCCGTCGACGCCAGCAAGGAGTACACCCGGCAACTGTCCCTGATGAACGCGGCCGGCATGACCCAAAAGGACATCGCCGAGGCCACGGCCGCGGCCTGGAAGACGTCGAAGGAAGTCATCACCAGCAGCGCGGCCGACAACCTGACCTCCCTGCGCGAGCTGCGCACCGTGTTCGGCAAAGACCACATGCACGAGGCCTATTCGATCCTACCGACGGTGATGCGCACCAAAGCCATCCTGGAGGCCCTGACGGGCAAGGAACAGCACGGCGTGGCCTTCGACATGGTGAAGGCCATCGAACTGCGCACGTCCGGCATCATGACCCCTGAGCGCATGCAGTCCAACGCCGACCTGATGGCCCGCACCCTGATGGCCATGGGCGGAACTCTTGACGTCCGCGACTTCCACTCGACCCTGAAGCAGGCCAAGATGTCGGCTTTCGGGCTGTCCGACGACTTCGTTTACAAGTACCTGCCCACCTTCATGCAGGAGGTGAAGACGAGCGGCGGCGGTTCTGGCGGCGGCGCCATGACCGCGGGCACGGCGCTGATGACCACCTACCGGGCGCTAGTGCAGGGCGTCATCAAGAAGTCCGCCATCCCGGTGTGGGAAGAGCTCGGCCTCATCAGCCCCAAGGACGTGGTGCGCAACTCCACCGGGGCCTTGCAGTTGAAGCCCGGTGCGGTCAAGGACGTCCAGCTTTTCCAGTCCAACCCCTACGAGTGGGCGAACACCGTGCTGGCCCCGGCTATCGCCAAGTACGGAGCCGCGCACAATCTGAACCGCGAACAGGTCCTGGCGGCCATGTTCGGCGACAGGAACTCGCAATTCTTCCTCAACACCTTGATCGGGAAGTCTGCGCAGTTCGAGCGCGACAAGAGCCTGATCGAGACCGGCGGCGGCAGCAAGGAGACCTACGAAAAGCTGCTGCAGACGAATCCCCAGCTCGCGCACCAGGCGTTGCAGGCCCAGTGGCAAAACATTCAGGCCCGCATTGGGTTCGAGGTGCTTCCGCGCCTCATCCCCTACATGATCAAGTTCGCCGACACCTTGGACAGCGTCTCGCAGTGGATGCAGAACCATGGGACCGCAACCACGGCCTTGGTCTTCGGACTTGGCGGCCTCGGCCTGGCCCTGTCCGTGCTGGGCAAGGTGCTGATGGCGGCCGGACTGATCAAGTTCCTGGGCATGGGCCCGATGATCGGCACGGCGCTCCGGGTCATCGGCACCGGGATCATGTTCGTCGGCCGGGCACTCCTGATGAACCCGATTGGGTTGGTCATCACGGCCATCGCGGCTGCGGCCTACCTGCTCTGGAAGAACTGGGACTACGTCGGCCCGAAGCTGCAGGCGGCCTGGGATACCATCAAGTCGGCCGTCGGGGCCCTGTCTGACTGGCTGCGCTCGAAGTGGGAGTGGATCAAGTCCTTCCTGCCGAGCAGCTGGTTCAGCGGGGCGGACAAGTCCGGCACGGCGCGCTCTGGCGGCAGCCCGTACATCTCCACCAAGGCGTCTCACCCTATCCAGGTTTCGACCAAGATCAGCCTGGACGGACGCAGGGTGGCCGAGGCGGTTACGAATCATCAAGTACGTGCGGCCCACAAGCCCTACGGCGGATCTGCCGTCGACACCACCATGGGGCTCCCGACTGTCGGGCTTGCCTATGCCGACTAGGAGCGTGCGGTCATGAAACGAGACACCATCCTCTCGATCGGTCAATTCGAGTTCGGCCGCTTCGAGTTCTCGGGCATGGAGATCCCGCCGAGCATTCAGTTCGGGGGCTCCCAGCACATGGCCAAGCACGAGATGATCGGCGGAACGCGCGTCATCGACTGCCTGGGCCGGTCCGAGAAGCCCTTGGAGTGGTCCGGGCTCTTCCAGGGCCCCACGGCGGTGCAGCGCGCCCGCTATCTTGACGGCCTGCGGGTGGCTGGCAACGACCTGCTGCTTACCTGGGGAGAGTTCCGCTACACGGTTGTCATCAAGGAATTCTCGGCCACCTACGAGCGGTTCTACCAGGTGCCGTACCACATCTCTTGCGAGGTGGTGGAGGACCTGGTGCAGCCGTTGCGGCGGATCGCGATGCCGCCCATCGACCAGGCCATCGCAGACGACCTCGCCGCGGCCCAGGCCAGCGGCGACACCATCGCAGACTGCACGCTTTCGGGGCTCCTGAACACGCTCGACTCGGCCATCAAGAACGTGAGCACCTTCGCCCGGGCAGCGCAGAGCACGATTCAGAGTGTCTTACAGCCCATCGCCGCTGTGCAGGCCAGGGTGAAGCTCCTGATTGCATCCACGACGAATGCCATGG
>PHCO01000277.1 GCA_002842265.1 Betaproteobacteria bacterium HGW-Betaproteobacteria-18
CGCAGAGAATTACAAGGGCGAAAAAAACTCTCTCTGCGGCTAACGTTCCTTTTGATGTGCCTCCCGCTCAGGAACGCGAAAAACGCCTGCATGACATCCTTGAGGTGATCTACCTCATCTTTAACGAAGGCTATTCGGCGACAAGAGGGGAGGACTGGATCCGCCCACAGCTATGCGAAGAGGCCATGCGCCTTGGACGCATCCTCTCTGAGTTGATGCCCGACCAGGCCGAGACACATTCGCTTGTAGCGTTGATGGAGCTTCATGCCTCGCGGTTCAAGGCACGACTCACTGCACATGGAGATCCGATCCTGCTGATGGATCAGGATCGCGGGCGCTGGGATCATCTTCTTATTCAGCATGGCCTTAAGGCCCTTGCGCGAGCGGAGGCCATCCAATCCACTCCGGGTCTCTATTATCTTCAAGCCGCCATCGCCGCATGTCATGCAAGAGCGCGGAAGGCCGAAGAAACGGACTGGGAACGAATCGTTCTTCTCTACGAATGCCTTTACGAAATCACGGGATCGCCCGTAATAGAGCTCAATAGAGCGGTGGCCATCTCGATGGCCCGGGGAGCGCAGGCCGGCCTTGATCTCGTTGAACCGTTAGCCAGAGACCCGGCGCTTTCGCGTTACCATCTTTTGTCCGCTGTTCGCGGCGACTTACTCTTCAAGCTCAAACGCTACAGAGAAGCGGCGCTGGCATTCGAGAAGGCCGCTCAGTTAACGGAGAATATGCGGGAACGTTCGCTTCTATTAAAGAGAGCCGGCGATTGTTCGCCCAAAGTCGTAAACGGACAGAGCGCTGAGAACCCGGCCTGAAACTCAGCCGGTGTTTCAGGACCGACTCTAAGTAGAAAACGCGAGAGCAAAAGCCGAACATCCCCTACTCGATGTCCACAATCATCAGAGTCATGTCGTCTGATCGGCTGCCAGTAGAACGATATCCGTTTACCGAGCCAAGGATCTCTTCCAGCTGTTCGTCTACAGGCTTTCCGGCGCCGGACTTCATCAGGGCATACAGTCGTTCTTCGCCGTACGATTCGCCGCTTTCATCCGATGCATCCATCAATCCGTCGGTAAACAGGAAAAGCCGATCCCCCGGATGAAAATCTGTCGATTGCGATTGGTAGACGCCGAAAAGTGAGCTGCCGAGAACCACTCCGCGCGATTCAAGAATATGTAGATCTTTAGAGCTTCGAACAATGACAGGCGGTATGTGGCCGCAACCCGTATAGTGGAGACGGCGAGAGTCTCGATCAATAATACCGACAAAGGCGGTGAAATAAAGTCCCGTTTCGGCCAGGGCAGGCGCAAGCTCTTCGCCCAGGGCCGAGCAGATCTCGGCCGTCGAACGACCATCGACAAACTGTCGGTCGATTTCGGTTTTGATCATAGACGTAAGCAGTGCGGCCGGCATCCCATGGCCCGAAACGTCGATAATCGCAACTCCGTAGCGTCGGTCGCTTAACGGTCGAGCATAGTAAAAATCGCCGCTCACCTCCATCATCGGAATCATGCGAGCGGCAAGTCGAAGCCCGGGCGGGTCCTGAACGGCAGGCGGAAGAATGGACTTCTGAACGGCGCTGGCCAGACGAAGCTCGAACGTCATCTGATCTGCACGTCGCTGTAGCTTTGCCGTACGATCGGCGACCAGCCCTTCCAGATGCTCTTTCAACTCGTTTAGATCCTGATACAGAGAGGCGTTTGAAAGGGCAATAGCTCCTGCCGCCTTCACATGTTCGATAAAAGCAATCTCATCGTGATGAAGCACCTTCCCGCTCTCTTTTCCGCCACAGACAAGAAGGCCTTGAAGAACGCCGTTCTGCATGAGAGGCGCCATAGAGCTCGCGTTGGTTTTATCAAAAAGATCCAGCAAGTCGCCTCTTATGAGCGCATAATAGGGATCGATCTCTACAGCGGCACGATCGCAAAGGTGATCGGCGCCGAGGAACCAGTCGTGAACATCGTCGCTTACATCGATTTCTGCTCGCAGGATTCCATGAAAGCGATTGCTGCCTTTTTCTCGAATCAACAGATCGGCCCATGTTAGACCGATCGCTTTTTCAATCGCCGATAGAAACTCCTGCCGCATCATCGAAGTGGATCTGAGAAGAAGTATCTGATTCACAAGACGGCTTTCGGCCTTCTGCAAGTTGTAAGTATGCCGGTGAAAGAGGCGATCGATCCTGGGTTGAATTCGGCGCACGAAAACAAAGTTTGCGTAGAACCAGCCCATACCGAGCAGGATGATTTCAGCCGTATCTAAATGGGCGAGATATTCACGAAACAGGATCAGGCCGATGCCGTTTGGAATACCGATGAGCAGCGACGTCACGATCCACATTATTGTAAGTGAGAAGAGGCTTTCGACCTCCATCAATCGATGCTTGAGAATGCCGTAGGCCATGATGCTCATCGACAGAAAGGTTAAGTTTCCCACCGGATACACATTGATGCCATGAAGAGGAAGCACGTTGACAAGATTGAGTAACGCTCCCGTAATCAGAGCAAGAAGTATGTACTGTATTTTAAGGCGACGCAGGCGCTCCGTCTTCTGCTTCAAATGGAGCGCGACGAGGACAATGGCATAGACGGTGCCTGACGCAGAATAGAGACCGAAAAGAGCAAAACACGGACCTCCTGAGGCGATCACACCCCAGGAATACTCTAAAAGGCCGGTATAAAAACAGGGCAGCTGCGCCAGAACGGAAGAGAGGACGCTCATGGCGAAAAAGGCCACCTCAACGAGGCGACGGCGCAGCCGCAGAATTCGGTGAAAGACCAGAATATTGAAAAATGGTAGGAAG
>PHCO01000278.1 GCA_002842265.1 Betaproteobacteria bacterium HGW-Betaproteobacteria-18
TTCCACACGTCATAATAACAGCGTGTGTGAACCCGGCATGACGCTCGCCGGCACCAAAATCGTGCCTCTTTATACCACAGATAGCCGGGTACGCCAGGTGGAAGAGCTTTGCGCCGCAGGGCCCAAAGCGGTAAGGGTGCTGCCCTTCATCCTTAAAAAAGTGGGGGTGGTCGTGACCGGCAGCGAGGTCTTCAGCGGCCTGATAAAGGATAAATTCACCGAAACCATGCGGGACAAAATAGAAGCGCTGGGAGCTACCCTGCACCACAGCGTCATCGTGCCGGACGACGCGCGGGTAATAGCCGAGGCCGTGCTGGGGATGAAAGAGAAAGGCTGCGAAATAATCATCGCCTGCGGCGGTTTTTCGGTCGCGCTGCTGGTCTATATTTTCAACAAGGGGGAATACCACCCCCTGGTGCGTCCGGCCCTGTTGGGCAGCCTGTTTGGCTACACCCTGGCAGGCGGCGGCATCTTTATCGATCTGGGTCGCTGGTGGAATTTCTGGCACATTTTCTGGCCCAGCTACTCCAACCCCAACTCGGTGATGTTTGAAGTGGCGGTGTGCGTCACCGCCTATATTTTGGTCATGTGGATCGAGTTTTCGCCCGTATTCCTCGAAAAACTGGGCCTGCGGGACATCCGCAAAAAACTCAACAAGTGGCTGTTCTTTTTCATCGCTTTAGGGGTGCTGCTGCCCATGATGCACCAGTCCTCGCTGGGCACCATGCTGGTGGTGATGGGTAGCCAGGTTAACCCCTTGTGGCAGACCCCTGCCGTGCCGCTGATTTACCTGCTGACCGCCATTGTCATCGGCTACGGTGTGGTGCTGTTTGAATCCTGTGTGGCCGCCGCCGCCTACCGCCGCTCGATCGAGATGCACCTGCTCAACCCGCTGTCCAAAATCATGCTCGGCGTGCTGGCGGCCTATTTGCTGGTGCGGGTCGGTGATTTGACGGTGCGCGGTGCCTGGCCCAGCGCTTTTGAGTTCAGCGGTGTGGCGCTGTCGTTCTGGGTCGAAAACATGGCCTTTGTGGCACCTTTCTTCCTGATCGGGTCGGTGCAGGCCCGGCGCAATCCGGCGCGGCTCTTTTTGGCCGGCATTGCCATCATGGTCGGAGGCATCCTGCTGCGACTCAATGGCTTCCTGATCGGCTACGGGCATCTCACCGGCACCGGCTGGACTTATTTCCCCTCGCTGGGTGAAGTGATGGTCACCACCGGCATGTTTGCCATCGAGGTGCTGGGCTATATCATCATCACCCGGCGCTTCCCCGTGTTGCCGCGCGAAGTTGCAAATAATTAATCAATTTAGGAGACATCAACATGGCACAACGTATCACCATCGACCCCATTACCCGCATTGAGGGGCATCTGCGCATTGATGTCGATATCAATGGCGGAAAAGTTGACAAAGCCTGGTCCTCAGGCCAGATGTGGCGTGGCGTTGAACTGATTTTGTTGGGCCGCGACCCGCGTGATGCCTGGGCGATCACCCAGCGCATTTGCGGTGTCTGCACCACGGTGCATGCCATCACCTCGGTGCGCGCGGTTGAAAACGCCTTGAAGATGGAAATACCGCTCAATGCGCAGTACATCCGCAACCTGATCATCCTGGCGCACTCGGTGCACGACTTCATCGTTCACTTCTACCACCTGTCAGCGCTGGACTGGGTCGATGTGACTTCGGCCCTCAAGGCCGACCCCGACAAGACCTCGATCCTGGGTGAAAGTCTGTCGAGCTGGCACCTCAACAGCAAACACGAGATGCGCCGCGTGCATGAGCGCCTGAAACATTTTGTCAACGGCGGACAGCTAGGCATCTTCACCAATGGCTACTGGGGTCACCCGGCCATGAAGCTCTCGCCCGAGGTCAATTTGCTGGCCGTGGCGCACTACCTGCAAGCCCTTGAAGTGCAGCGCAAGGCCAACAAGATTGTGTCGATTTTGGGTTCCAAGACCCCGCACATCCAGAACGTGGCGGTTGGTGGTGTGGCCAATCCGCTGGCGACCGACTCACAGGCGGTGTTGACGGTCGAGCGCCTGATGGCCATCAAGGGCTGGATTGACGAGCTGTCGGATTTTGTCAAAAACGTCTACCTGATTGATGTCGCCGCGGTGGGTGCCTTCTATCCGGAATGGACCGCCATTGGCAAAGGCGTGACCAACTACCTGTCGGTGCCTGATATTCCTCTGGATACCAAGGGCACCCAGTTTGCTTTCCCCGGCGGCTACATTGCCGGCGGCGACCTGGCGTCGCGCAAACCCATCACCACGTTCAACGACGAGTACTGGCGCAAAGGGGTCGAGGAGTCGGTCAAGCATTCTTGGTACAACTACGACAAGCCCGGAGCGTTGCACCCGTTCAAAGGCGAGACCAGCCCAAACTACACCGACTTCAAGGAGAACGACAAGTATTCCTGGATGAAGTCGCCCACCTTCTACGGTCAGGTGGCGCAAGTCGGGCCGCTGGCGCGTGTTTTGAATGGCCTGGCTGCCGGTCACGAGGCCACCACCAAGTACGCCACGGCCGCGCTCGACACGGTGTCGGCGCTGGCCAAGACCAAGATTGGCCTGGGTGCCATGCACTCCACCATTGGCCGCCATGCGGCGCGCGCCATCACCTGCTGCGTCAATGTCGATTTGCTGGCCGACCAGTGGACCGCCTTGCTCACCAACATGGGCAAGGGCGATATGGCCACCTTCAACAAGCCGGTGTTCCCGAAAGACGAAGTCATGGGTGTGGGCTTTCACGAAGCGCCGCGCGGTGCGCTGTCGCACTGGATCGTG
>PHCO01000279.1 GCA_002842265.1 Betaproteobacteria bacterium HGW-Betaproteobacteria-18
CGCGGGTGGCTCGCTTAGCGAGGCCAAAAAGCTGTCAATCGCCAGGTAATAGCGCATGGTGTTGCGTTCCACCACGCCGCGCACTCCCGCCACATGGATGGGTTGGCCATCTGCACTTTTGCCGACCAGGGTAAAGCCAACTTTGCCAGCGCCCAAGGTAGCCAGATAGGTCTGCATGGCCAGACGACCCACAAAGCCCACGTTATAAGCGTAGGTGAAGTGCAAAAACGACTTGTTGCCTGGCAGTTCAACCGCTTCAAGTTGAATTCGATAGTTACTGGTGCTTAACGGCCCGTCTTTGGCCGTGAGCGTGATGGCAAAGTACGTCCGGGTGGTTGTGGTTTCGGTGTATCGAAAATCAACCCGCGTGGCGGCAGCAATTGCCTGGGGTGTTTTTTTGCCGATGTTGACGCGCAAGTTGGCGCCTTGCGGCCCCACCACGGCACGACAGTATTTGGTGTTGATGTGCAATATCATCACCTCGCACCAATGCTCGGGGGACTTCATTCCCGTGCTGACCGTGGCAAAAGGGTAGGCCACCACGGCGTAAATGTTGCCCGACAAGCCATCGGCGCTCTCCGAGGACTGGAGCACCAGGGGCCGTCCAAACGCGTTGTGCTGGAGCTGTGGCTGCAGGCGCGTGTACTGTCCCTGCAGTGCTGTTGCCAATGCGGCCTCCGTCCCGGCCCACGCGCTGGTGAAATGGCAGACAAAAACAAAACCGGCCAGGCATCGCAAAATGCCTGACCAGAAGCGCCGATACCTTTCGGGTGTCGTCACGGTCAACCCCACGGGTTCCAGGGTTGCGCGAAGGGCTTATTTGGTCACTTCGTGGCCAATGACACCACCCACGGCGGCACCGGCAGCGGTGCCGAGCAAGCCACCACCGACGATGTTGCCCGCGACTCCACCTATCACCGCACCGGTCGCAGTGCCCTTTTCCTGATGGGTCATGCCGGCGCAGCCACCCAGGCCCAAGGCAGCCAACACCAGCACAGCAGCAGAAATACGTTGCGTAAAGTTCATGAAAATTCTCCAGGTCGATTAAGAATCAAATCGTGCGACGCAGAGCGTGTTGGCACGGACGAAGGCCCATTTTTGGCGCTGACTGGCATAAGTTCTGTGCGCTTGCACACACAAGCCGAAAAACAGTTTTGTACCTCAATCACGGGACTATGTGTGGTATCACACAGACGGCGCAAAGGCGCATCCATAGGCTCGGTACATGTCAATATACATCTATGGCAGGCAAAGCATGGCGAGTTGGGCGATGGATGCGTGTATAAGGGGAAGTGGTGCGTACGCCGCACGAGTTTTTCCATCCCATTCGCGCCTTGTCAGGCCTGCACCACGAGTACCAAGCATTGAAAATTATCTCTAAGACATCGACCTGGCTGGCTGGTGCATCGCTGCTGGTCGCCGCGGGCATGGCGTTCATGTTCTGGTCATACCTGCACAACGAGGTCGCTTTTGATGCTGGCGTGCGCAGTTTGTTGCTCATCCTGTCTGCCGTTGCCGTTGCCGTGTTGGCGCTGCTGCTTGCCGGTGTGTTTGTTTATGTGATCTATCAAAAATCCAGGCAGCCTGTCAGCGACCTGGTGCACCTTGAGACGCTGCATTTGCTGGAAGCCCAGGAAACCAGCAACCGGCTGCTGGCGCAGGCCAACCAGGAGTTGCAAGAGGGTGAGCAAAAGCTCTGGGTCACGCTCAACTCGATCGGCGATGCCGTCATTGCCACCGATGCCGCCGCGTGCGTCACGCTGCTCAACCCGGTGGCTGAAGCGCTGACCGGCTGGACGCAGGCGCAGGCTGTTGGGCAACCGATCGATGAGGTGTTTCACATCGTCAACAAAGAAACCCGCGCGCTGGCCAAAATCCCGGTGGCAGACACTTTGGCGCACGGCACCGTTCAGGGCTTGGCCAACCACACGGTGCTGATTGCCCGCGATGCGCGCGAATTTGACATTGCCGACAGTTGCGCCCCGATCCGTTCGGCTGATGGCCGGGTGGTGGGCGCGGTGCTGGTGTTTCGCAATGTCTCCGAAGAATACGCGGTGCAACAGTCTTTGCGCGACAGTGCCGCACTGGTGCAAACCATTCTCAATACGGTGGTCGATGGCCTGGTGACCATTCACGCCCATGGCGGCATCATCGAGACCGTGAATCCGGCCATCGAGCTCATGTTTGGCTACAGCGCTGACGAACTCGGCGGCAAACACCTGAGTTTGCTGATTCCTGAACTTGACCGGGACCATCACAACGGGTCGCTGGCGTATTACGGGGTCAGCGACGAGGCCCGGGCCATTGGGGTCGGTCGTGAAGTCATTGGCCGGCGCAAAGACGGCAGCGCTTTTCCGCTGGAGATCGCGGTGAGCGAAATGACGCTGCGTGGCCAGCGTTATTTCACCGGCATTTTGCGCGACATCAGTGCGCGCAAGCAGGCCGAAGAGGCGCTGCGCAAGGCCGGTGCCCTGCAAAAAGCAATTTTTGACAGTGCCGTCTTCGCCAGTGTCGCCACCGATGCCAAGGGTGTGATCCAGATTTTCAATGTGGGCGCCGAGCGCATGCTGGGCTACACCGCCGCCGAGGTCATGAACCAGCGCACCCCGGCTGACATTTCCGACCCGCAGGAGGTCATTGCCCGGGCCAAATCGTTGAGCGTCGAGCTTGAAACCAACATCACCCCCGGTTTTGAGGCGCTGGTGTTCAAGGCCTCGCGCGGCATTGAAGACATTTACGAGCTCACCTACATCCGCAAGGACGGCAGCCGCTT
>PHCO01000280.1 GCA_002842265.1 Betaproteobacteria bacterium HGW-Betaproteobacteria-18
AAAGGCCGTGACCGCCATGACCGGCAAGAACCTGGACGTCTATATGGGCCGCGCCTTCATTGGCGACGGAGTGGCCACCATGGTCAGCGGCAGCGCTGGCGGCACCGGCGTCACCACCTACGCCGAAAACATCGGCGTCATGGCCGCCACCAAAATCTACTCGACCGCCATGTTTCTGGTGGCCGCGCTGATAGCTGTGGTGCTGGGCTTCAGTCCCAAATTTGGCGCGGTGATCCAGACCATTCCACTGCCGGTGATGGGTGGCGTCAGCATTGTGGTGTTTGGCCTGATTGCGGTGGCCGGTGCGCGCATCTGGGTGGAAAACAAGGTAGATTTTTCTGACAACAAAAACCTGATCGTGGCCGCCATCACGCTGATCTTGGGCACGGGTGATTTCACCCTGAAGTTTGGCGACTTTGCGCTGGGCGGCATCGGTACCGCCACCTTTGGCGCCATTGTGTTGTACGCGCTGCTGAACCGGCGCGCGTCTTAATCAGTTGGGGTCAGAGCACGTCGCTACGCGAGTGGTCTGACCCGCAAGGTTTCAACTTCGAGCCTATTTCAGCTTGCCCAGGGCCACGCGAAACTCCTCCAGCCGGGCCTCGTAGTCGGCGGCATCGCCGTAATCCAGAAACCGGTTGTAGTGGCCATGCGTGCCCAGAATCTTGTGGGCGTGCTTGATCGGACAAAAATAGGCTTCGGTGCGCGCCAGGATTTCGCGCATGTAGCCCATCAGGCCGTTGCCGTATTCGCAGTAGAAGCAGTGGAATTTCTCGATGAAGTTGAGGTACTCCAGCTGGGCGCGGTCAAACACAATGTAGTCGCCGCGGCGCACTTTGGTGATGCCGTAAATCGGGAAGCAGCACCACTGGTAAAAGCTCACGCACAGGTCCAGCAGCATGAGCGGCACGATCATGCTGTAAATGATCGGGCCGGTGATCAGGTTTTGCGGGCGGTTGGTGACCAGCCAGCGGAAAAAATTGGTTTTTAATTTGCGGTGCGCCGCCTTGATCGAGCCCTCGAACTCGACCCGTTTGCCCTTGATCTGGAAAAACATGCGGCTTTGCTGCTCGTAAACGGCCTCTTTCAGGTCTGCCTCCAGCGCGGCCATCTGGGCCAATAGTTGGTTGATTCGATCGTTCATGGTGCCTAAAGGGTGTGATGGAGACGGATGGGAGTTTAGAGACTATTGATTGAAGTGCGCTTTGCGCCAGTCGGCATGGTCCTGTGGAAAGGCAGCTTGATAGCGTGCCTGGTAAAACCCGGCTTCGGCGTCACGGCCCAGCAACCGGGCGCTGTCGATCACGATCTCAACCACCCGCGCCTCGGGCGAAAAATGCAGCATCTCTTGGGCCAACAGGTTCATCTGTGCCGCGTTGTTGGGGGTCAATTCGGTGGTGGTGAGCTCGGCAAAGCGCACCTGGTCCTGAAACAGCCACACATGGCGCGTCTTTTCGAGCGTGTTGACACGGTAAGCCGGGGCGCGCTGCTCGGGCTCCAGATAGATTTGACTGGCCAGGTGGTACTGCCAGGCAGCCATCGCACAATACGTGATCAACACCCCTGCGAATGCCGCTTGCAGGTAGGGGGCCAAAGCCCTTTTGGGCAGGGTGTTTGTTGGCACCAACAGCCATGCACACAACCCGGCCGCCATCTGGAACGGGCCGTACCAGAGCGGGTATTCCAGCAGGCTGTGCAGCAAGATCACCGCCAGAATAGCCCAGGCCATGTGCCGGGCTGGATCCAGATCACGCCAGGGTTGAGCGCGCCAGATCAGCAACAATCCGGCACCACACACCAGCAGCGTCAGCGGCACACCCAGCTCCACGGCGAGGTGCAAGGGCAAGTTGTGCGCGTTGTCCAAAATATAGCAAAAGCGCGCGCCAGGGTAGAGCGTGATGAAGTGGGCGTAGTCCAGCTCGCCCCAGCCCCAACCCAGCCACGGTTTTTGGGCGATCAGATCCAGCACATTGCGCCACAAGGTGAGGCGGCTGCCACACACAGAATCGCCTTCGCGCAGCCGGGCCCAGGCGCCGCTGTGCATGGGGTCCAGCCCCGCCAGCCACGGCAGTGCCCAAGTGGCCACCGCGTAGGCCAGCACGGCAGTCAGGAGCACCTGCAACAGGGCTCGCGCAGCTTGACCGGAAACCCCGTGATGACGCATGCGGCGCTGCCAGTACAGGCTCAAGGTCACCACCAAAAGCAACTGCAATAAACCGGTGCGCGACGAGGAGGCGGCGTTGCCCGCGCTCAGCAGCACGGCCAGCGCCATGGCAGCTACCCGCAGCGCGCCAGGGCGCTGTGACTTGAAGGGGAACGCACGGCCCAGGTCTGCGGCTTGAGCCAGCCACCACAACAAGGCCACCAGCCCGATGTTCATCAAGGTGGCAAACTGGTTGCGCTGGCGCGTGTAATCACCCGCCATGGTGGTCGACGAGTTGGCATGGGTGGAGACCCGGGTTTCTGCTTTGACACCGGTGCCGCTGCCGTCGTGGCAGTTCGTGCACAGGGCGTTGCCGACGGTGGCCAGACGGTCTACCGGGGTGGCGCCGCCGATGTGCGCCTGGGTGGCGTCGTGGCAATTCGTACACGCCAGCGCTGCGCCGCTGCGGGTGGAACCCCAGGGGTAGGAGGAAAGGTTCCGCAGGCCGTGGCCGGAGTTGCCGGTAGTGGCGTCCCAGTAGGTGGTTTTCACCGGGGCAATGCGATTGGTGCCG
>PHCO01000281.1 GCA_002842265.1 Betaproteobacteria bacterium HGW-Betaproteobacteria-18
CACTTCAAGCGCCGAAGCCACTGCCGGGTTGTCGTCGATCACCAGTACTGTAGGCATGCCGACAAGCCTACCTCAAGCACTGCGGGTGGCGGTGGCCGGCGCCACGCTGGCCGCACGTCGGGCCGGGCCGTAGACCGCCACGATGCCCAGTGTCCACAGCACGCCCATGCCCACCAGCAGGTGCGGCAACGGCAATCGCGACAGCTCGAACTGGCTGACCAGCAGCTGATTCAACGCCAACGCCAACAGCGTGCCTGCCGCGATCCCAAGGCTGCTGATCAGCACATTTTCGGTGATGAAGTAGCGCAGGATATCGATGCGTCGCGCCCCGAGCGCGCGGCGCACGCCGATCTGCTTGCGCCGCTGGTTTACCCACAGCGTGGCCATGCCGACGATGCCCGACGCCGTTACCAGCAGCAGCAACACGGTGATTGTCAGCAACATCCATACCATCGCATTGTCGGCACGATATCGCCGGTCGCGAATGTCGAGCATGGTGAATTTTCCGATCACCAACCGCTCGCTGCCGGCGCGGGTCAGCGCTTCTTCGGCATCGCGCATCACCCGGTCGATCTGGCCCGGTTCGGTGCGCACCACATAGTCGACGTAGGACTGGATCGGGCGGATCGCGGTAATCAACGGCAATTCACCGGCATTGCCGTGCTGCGACCAAGGGCTTTGCAGGCGTTCCACCACGCCCACGATTTCGTATTCCGGTGCGTCAGCGGAGGTGCCAAGAAACACATGCTTACCCACCGCCGACGCGTTGCCAGGGAACAGCTTTTTGGCCAGCGCCTGGGTGATGATGGCGACATGGCCGAGGCGGTTGTCGTTGCTCAGGTCGATTTCATCGACATCGGCATCGGTGAGGTCGCGGCCCTCGACCAATTTCAGTCCGAGCGTCCGCAGCAACGGACCCGGTGTGAAATAGAACGCGATATCGGCACTGGAATCGGTCTGTGCCTTGTCCAGAAACAGGCCCATGTTCCAACCACTTTGGATCAGCGGAATCTGGTTGGTTGCCGATACCGACACCACACCGGGCAATGCGGAAAGCAGTCGCTCCTCCTGCTTTTGCAAGGCCAGCGGATCGCTTGGCGTGTTTATCGAATCGACGGCTATGCGGAACACGCGCGATTCGTCATCGATACCCGATGGCCGGCTGGAGATTGCGACGCGGTCGCGAATGATGTAGGCGGCATTGCTGACGATGGCAAGCGTCAGCGCGATTTGCGCCGCGATCAGCAGTGCGCCGGTCTTGTTGCGCAACAACGCCGAGACGATGGGACGGATTTCCATGGTGGGTCTCCTTGAGGTAAAGCTCGCGCAGCGAGACCGATTCCCCCTCTCCCACCGGGAGAGGGCAGGGGTGAGGGAAACGGACACGGCGAAAGCTGGTTCAGCATTTGGGGTTGCAGTGCGCCATGTCCGTTACTGCGATTTCAGTTGCAGGGCCGGCCGCACCTGACAAGCACGCCAGGTGGGCAGGAAGCCGGCAATCAGACTGGCCAGCAGCGACAGCAACAGCGTGGCGAGCAGCATGCTCCAGTCCATCTTTGCCACCGCCGCCATTGCACCGGATTGCTTGCCGATCAGCCATAGCCCGGCAAAGCTCAGTGCCAGGCCCAGTACAGCGCCAACCAGGCCAACAACCGAGGCTTCGATCAGGTATTGCTGGAAAATTTCGCGGCGGGTGGCGCCCAGCGCGCGGCGCACGCCGATCTCGCCAGCGCGCGCGGAAAATTTGGCCAGGAGCAGCCCCACCGTGTTGACCAGACATACCAGCAGGAAGCCAAATGCCAGCCAGACCTGGATGCGACTGTCGCGGCCGACCACCTCCAGGTGCTCCAGCCACTGCATGGTGTTGCGCAGTCGCGTGTTCACCGGCCGTTTGAACCAGCCCAGCCGGCGTTGCTCGCTGGCGTAATCATCCAGCCATGCCTTGATCGTGGCTTGATCGGCAGCGTTTGCGCCCTCGAACCAGAACTGAATCCAGGTGCAATCCGAGGCGATCCAGCCGGCATAGCCAGGCTGCTGGCCATCGCCATTGCAATTATTGTTGCCGCTATTGCGTTTCTCGTGGCGGACGGCGGTAGAAAACGGAATGAAAAATTCGTCGCTACCGGCAAATGCGCCGCCATTGCCATTGATGATGCGGTAATAGCGCGGCAGCGGTTTCCAGTCGCCGAACACGCCGACCACGCGATAGCTGGCATCGCCCAGCTTGAGCTCGCGGCCCACCGGATTGACATCGCCGAACAGCTTCTCGCTGGTTGCGCGCGACAGCACGATCACATCGGCCTTGCGGGCATCATCATCGGCATGCCATGGGTTGCCGTAGCGAAATGGCACCTCAAACATGGCGAAGAAGTCGCTGGTGGTGGCACCGCCATTGACCAGCAGCGGCGCCATGTCGGCACGCACCGGCGAGATCGCGTCATTGAGCCCGAAAATCGCGGTGCGGCGCACACCCTGGCCACTGGCAAGCAGGCGTTGGGTATCGGGATAGCTCAATTGATCAGCCGGCTCTTCGCCCGCGGTGTAGCCGGTCAGGTTGCCGGTGTCGAGCTGCGGTACGAACAGTCGATCGCTTTTGTGCGGAATCGGGTCGCCGCTCATCATGTGCAACACGGTGTAGGTGGACATGCTGGCGGCAACGCCGACCGACAGGGTGATCACCATCAGCACCGTCAGCACCGGATTGCGGCGCAGACT
>PHCO01000282.1 GCA_002842265.1 Betaproteobacteria bacterium HGW-Betaproteobacteria-18
ATATACTGTCCCCAGAATTCCCCAACCCCTTCGGCGAGGCACGAGAGGGCTAATTTTGTAGGAAGGCAGATATCCGTGAAATGTTTCTGGTAAGGCTGGGTGCGTTCTTAACCGCAGCCCCTATCTGCCAATGATTTAGGGCGAAATCACACATATACTCATTGTAAAGTGGCCCGATATGAGCGCCGGGTTGGGGAATCATTCCCTCCACCAGCCGCCGCTTGCGGCTTTTCCTGACTACACTGAACAGGGTTTGCTTTGGATCATATTCTGTTTCTGGTAAGAAAGGCACCTTCTCTATCGCTGTATGCAAAAAGGAAGCAATACCGTTTCTGTCGGACAACAACCATGCTTCAACCTCACGAACGGCAATTCTGAGGAGCATTGTCGGTGGCAGGTTACTTACACCCCAAGCGGCAAGAAGTGCGGAAGGACAGAGATAGCGGTCCAGGTCGGTCAATATAATGTGCGGTACAACGCGGCTTGCCGCTTTATATTTATCCACATTTGCTTTGATTTTGCCATTACCGCAAGTACACCTGTAGGTCGTATTGCCAGCATACTTGACATAGGCAAGTAGACGCTTCATAACCGCCTCACTCAAAATATCCTCAATAATAATATTCAATGAGTCTATAGCGCTCATGGCTTGAATAGAGAAAGTTGGTTTACTTGAGTCGGCTTTGTTTTGGGTAGCAGGACTTCTGCAACCGTATATCCGGAAGAAATGAGTTCCACCTCTTCTTGCAACGCTTCCAGCGCCAGCGTCCCATCTTTTGTCGGTTCGAGTCGGATGACTTCTCGGGCGTTAATACTCTGGTCTTGAAGGAGTGCTTCACTATGGGTGGTTATGAATACTTGGCGACGATACTTGGCCTGACGCTGCATGTTCCAAATTAATCTATGAATCTGGCGAACGATGTCCTCGTTGAGTGACAACTCCGGTTCTTCTAGTAGCAGCAAAGAATCCCCCTCCAGCAAGCTCCACATGATCCCGAGTAGACGCAGTGTTCCGTCCGAAAACTGATCTTCCCGTTGCCAGCCGGCATCAGGCCGCCAGTGTTCATAGAGTGCTTCGAGGTGGGGTGTTCCTGTGACTTCATCGCGTTTGAACCTGAGATTGCGCATATTAGGAACACATACTTTCAAGACTTCACCTATTTTGGAAAGTCGAGCAGCTTGGGTTCTTTCCTGTGTTTTTGCAATCCGCTCAAGAAACGCCTGTCCAAAGGGATCATCTTCAAGGCGATATCCTCCCAATTGGTCGGCATGCTTGAGTAATTGGGGAACCAAATGCAAATACGTCACATTGGAAAAAAACTCGGAAACAGCTCTGAAGTCTTTGTTCGTGTTGATCTGTTCTAGATAGGTTTGTGTCAGTCTGTCAGTGTCTTTCTTGTCTTCCAAGTTTGGGCGAAGAATCAAATCTTTCGCTGTCTTTAAATCAACCACCTGCTCTTTACTGACAACGAGTCTTTGACGCCCCTTTCCTTCGCTGCGAAAACTAAGAACATAGCGCCATAAGGGAGGAGTATCGATCCGTTCTGAAATTTCGACTTCGATAGAAACTTCCGGATCTTTACGTGCCAAAAGACTGCGTAATTTGGTGATGCCACCCCGATCTTTCACTGCTTTTTGTAGTCCGCCGCCTTCCGCTTTGGCCACATCTCTCAAGAAGCGTATAACGTCAAGTAGGTTTGACTTGCCGGAGGCATTCGGCCCGATGACATACACACGATCGCGCAAAGCTACGTCTACTTTTTTAAAATTCCGCCAGTTTTTCAGCTTAAGTCGTGTAATTAACATCGGTTACTCCTAAAGCGAAGTGATCTTCAAACTCGTGGGAAATCCGCGGGACACTTCCCACCTGGACTGCCCTGCGGATTTCATCCAATTAAAAGTATACGAACACCTATTATTCTGCAATATTTGCAAGCAGAGACGCCACTGAATCGGGACACCTTACTCAATTATTGACAATTCAATCACGCTAGATAAGGTCTAGAATGGCTTAATACATCTCGTACTTGGCCAAAACCCCATCCAGCCCGCCGTTACTGAGCGGCTTCTTCCAGGCGGGCTTGAGGCCGATCTTCTTCACCAACTCCCGGTCGCCGAAATAGAGATACGCCGTGGAGCCGGTGCATTTATGCTTGAGAAAACTGCCCAGCTCCCCCACCAGGGCGGCGGCCTCCGCCTGGGCGCCCAAGCGAACCCCATACGGCGGGTTGGAGACGATGACCGCATTGCTGATCGGCTCAAGCTCCTGGAAACGGCTGGTGCGAACCACCACCTCTTTACCATACGGCAACTGGCCAAGGTTGATCCGCGCCGCCTTAACCGCCAATTTTGCGGCGTCGCTGCCCATGATCAGCCCCTCGGGCAAGGCACGGATCTGCGCATCCGCCTCAGCCTTCACCTGTTGCCAGATCTCGGGCGCAAAATCGGGAAAGTACATAAAGCCAAAATTCTCCCACAGATATGCGGCGGGAATCCGGCAATACCGCATCAGTCCCTCGCAGAGCAAGGTGCCAGAGCCGCACATCGGGTCGATCAGGGTGCGCTCGCCGTCCCACTGGGTCAGGTCGATGATCGATGCAGCCAGGGATTCCTGGATGGGCGCTTCCACCGACTCCTGTCGGTAGCCCCTCCGGTGCAGGGAACCGCCCGAGGCATCGAGGCTGATCACCGCCGTGTTTTTATGGATGT
>PHCO01000283.1 GCA_002842265.1 Betaproteobacteria bacterium HGW-Betaproteobacteria-18
GCCCTGAGCTTGGCCTGTCCTGAGCTTGACGAAGGGTCGAAGGGCTTCGACAGGCTCAGCCCGAACGGAACTTAAAACATCATCGGGCCGAATCTATAACCTGAGGTGGCGCCGTGCAACGCGACGGCGCGGAGGTGACAAAAGTGTCAATTTTTTTAAGGTGCGTAACAAAATGTGTCACCCATTTGGGCGCACCACTGACAAATCTGGTTACAAATGCGGCTTTTTGAGCCCAAGACAGCCTGGCACGGAATCTGCTGGCATTGCCAGAGTGTTCCGTCGATATTTTTTAATTTATAGGAGTAAGTGATGAAACGTTCTATGCAAAAGGGTTTTACCCTGATCGAGTTGATGATTGTGGTTGCGATCATCGGTATTTTGGCTGCCGTGGCTTTGCCGGCTTATCAGGATTACATGGTTCGCGCCAAGGTTTCTGAGGTTGTGCTGGCTGCATCCTCCGGCCGTACTGCAGTGGCCGAGACATTTGCGCAAAAGGGCACCATGGCTCTGACCCAGGTGTCCATGGGCGTGCAGGATCAAAGTTCGAAATACGTTGCTACAGTTACCTACACATCAACCGGCCAATACGAAGGCTTGATCACGGTAGCCACTCCGAACAACACTGCGTTGGGTTTGGGCAACGCTACTAATACGACCGTAACGTTGAAAGCCACCGGTGCTCAGGACGGCAGTGGCAAAGTGGCTTGGAATTGCGGCCCTGGCTTGACCGGTACCCCGATTCCGCCAAAATACTTGCCGAGCTCGTGCAAGGACTGGTAATCGACTGAATTGATCTAAAGCCCCTTGGTAACCCCAAGGGGCTTTTTCATTGGTGCTTTTCATGCCAAGCCGTCCCCTCATTGCACTCGCGGCGCTCCTCACGGGAGCGCTGGCCGTTGCCCTTTACTGGACGGGCTTGGCCGGTGGTTTCTTCTTTGACGACGGTCCCAGCATTCTGAAGGCCGAAGGCGTACGGCTCCAAACGATTTCATTTGATTCGCTTTATCAGGCCTGGCTCAGTGGCGGCGCCGGCCCCTCCGGCCGGCCGATCGCGCAGTTGAGCTTTGCGCTCAACCACTATTTCAGCGGCTTCGACCCCTTTGCCTTCAAGGCGACCAATCTGGCCATTCACCTGGCCTGTGGTGTGCTGGTGTTTGCCTTGATGCGCCGTCTGCTGATGGCGAACCGGATGCCTGCAGCGCAGCGCCCGGCTCTTGTGGCTGCGGGCATCGCCGCCGCACTGTGGCTGCTGCACCCGATCCAGTTGTTGCCCGTCTTGCACGTGGTGCAACGCATGACGAGCCTGTCGGCGCTGTTTCTGCTGGCTGCTGTGTGGCTGCACATCAGCGCGCGCGAGCAGGGCGGCAGCGCCGGTTTTGTCAAATTGACGGCGGCCTGGTTCATCCTGTGGCCGCTGTCCTTTTTCAGCAAGGAAAGCGGCGCGCTGTTCCCCGTGTTCGTGCTGGCGTGGGAATTGATCGTGCGTCGCAGCACTGTGGGCCACCTTGACCGCTTTGCGCGCGGCCTGGCCACCCTGACGGGCCTGGTCTTGCTGGCTGCCACGGCCTATTTACTGTCACCCCGCGGGCAATGGCTATGGGCGGGCTACGAGTTGCGCGGCTTCTCGCTGACCGAGCGGGTGTTGACCGAGGGACGTGTGCTCTGGTTTTATATTGGCCTTATGCTGCTGCCACGGCTGGAAGCTTTTGGCCTGTACCACGACGACATGGCACTCTCCACCAGTCTGCTCACCCCCTGGACGACGCTGCCCGCGCTGGTGGGTCTGGCCGGGCTGGTCTGGCTGGCCTGGCGGCTGCGTAAAAGCGCGCCGCTGGCGGCGTTTGGCATCGCCTGGTTCTTCATCGGGCACGCGCTGGAATCGACCGTGCTGCCGCTGGAGCTTGCCCACGAGCACCGCAACTACCTGCCCCTCTTTGGCCTGCTGCTTGCTGCGGCTTCGGCGCTGCCCGGCGCGCTGCAGAGCAAGGGCGCGCACAAGACGCTGGGCGTGGCGCTGGCGTGCACCGCGCTGGTCTATTTCCCGTTTGTCACGGCGCTGCGCGCGCACCAGTTCGGCGACGAGGGCAGGCGCACACAGATCGAGGCCCAGCATCACCGAACCTCACCGCGCGCGCAGTTCGAGGCCGGGCGTGTGCTGGCCGGCTTGCCGGACGCAGCGCAAGCCAGCTTGCCAACCTACTCCTTTGCCCGCCGGCATTACGAGCTGGCCGGTGAACTTGACCCAAATTTCAAGATGAGCTGGCTCGGCCTGATGGCCCTGAACTGCCAAGCCGGGAGACCAGTTGAAAAAGCATGGATGGATGAACTGTCACACCGGCTCAAGGCAACACCCTTTGCGCCCGGTGACCGCACGGTGCTGTACAACCTCAAAGAGATGGCCATCGCCAGTGCTAATTGTTTCACCCGCCCGGAGGTTGACAGCCTGTTTGCTGCCGCCGTGGCCAACCCCAGCGTTTCGCCTGGCGTGCAGGCGATCCTGCATTCATGGCATGCAGATTATCTTTGGCTGCAGGCCAAGGATCTGGCGGCAGCAGGTCAAGAACTGGGGCAGTCGTTGGCGCTGAATCCGGGCAACCCGAGCAACCGCCTCAAGTGGGCGCAACTGCTGTTCATTGCCGGTGAGCGGGAGCCGGCGCGGCAGTTGCTGCTTGACCTGCGCGGGCAGAATTTTTCGGCGGACGAGC
>PHCO01000023.1 GCA_002842265.1 Betaproteobacteria bacterium HGW-Betaproteobacteria-18
GGTCGATGCGGTTGAGGCGCTGCTGCCTTGGAATTTACGCTTAACAGATTTGGCGGACAAAACGGCCCAGTGATTTACTGGGGTTGCTGGAGCGCTTACCCCAAATTAAGCTGAAGAATTTCAACACTTAATTCTTTGATCGGTGTGAAATAACCCACGAAGGTAAACCCGGTCCAAAGTGAAAAAACGATCCACAACGCATGCTTGAGACTTTTGCGAACTACTTTGCCCATAGACCAAGGTTGAGCATCAAGACGCATGTGCGTAGAGCGGTCACCGCACACCATTTTTTCGATCCACAGAAAAATTTCTGTATAGACGGTTTGCGGACAAGCATAGCCACACCAGAGTCGGCCAGCAACCGCTGTAAACAAGAAAAGAGATAGCGCAGAAATAATCAGAATGGCAGCAAAATAAATCAGGTCCTGTGGGTACAAGACCAGGCCCAGGATATAGAACCTTCTGGCGCCAAGATCGAACAGAATGGCTTGTCGCTGACCCCATTCCAGCCACGGCAAGCCATAAAAAATGATCTGCGTGATCCAGACCATGATCCAGCGAATATTTGAAAAATAGCCCGCCACACTACGTGGATAGATTTTTTGTTCAGGTGCGTATAGGGCTATCGTCTCGTCGTCAACGGTATCTGCCAAAATTGGAATAACTTTGCGTACAGAGGGTTCCGGGGTTGTCAAAACGAATCCTTATTAAATAAAAAAGACTTGATCTCCCGAACCAGGAAATCAAGTCTTGGGCGAGTTAGCCTGGGGCTTACTTGTTCGACATGCCCCAAACATAAGCAGTCAGCACGTGAATTTGAGCCTCAGTCAATTTTTCACCTTGTGCAGGCATCACATTGACCTTGCCGTTGTTGACCATCTCAACAATGGCTTTTTCACCAAAGCCATGCAGCCAGATGTTGTCTGTCAGGTTGGCCGATCCCACCGCTTGCATCCCTTTGCCGTCAGGGCCATGGCAAGCTGCACACACAGCAAACTTTTCCTTACCTAATGCGGCACGCGTTGAATCATGTGGACTGCCAGAAAGACTTAGTACGTACTGAGCCACATTTTTGACGTCATCTGCACCACCGACAGCAGCGGCCATAGGAGGCATATTACCGATGCGGCCACCGACCAACGTTTCCTTGATCTTTTCTGTCGTACCACCATGCAGCCAATCACCATCGGTCAAATTTGGGAAACCCTTATTACCACGGGCATCAGATGCGTGACATTGCGCACAATTGTTGCCATACAAGCGCTCGCCAATGGCCATCGCTTGCGCATCCTTGGCAACCTCTTCAGGCTTCATCGCCATGAATTTGGCGTAGATGGGTGCAGTTTCAGCATTGCCTTTGTCAACTTCAGCCTTGTGTTGCCCAGCGGATGTCCAACTCAGCTTGCCAGGGTAACTACCCAAACCAGGGTAAAGCATCAAGTAGCCCAACGAAAACACGATGGTTATCACGAACATATAACTCCACCAACGCGGCAAAGGATTGTTCATTTCACGCAAGTCTCCGTCCCAGACGTGCCCGGTGGTGTTATCACTGGAAGTCGAGGCTTTCATTTTTCCTGTGACAAATAACAAAACCAGGCAGGCAACGATGCCGACCAAAGTAATGCCAGAAATATATATTTCCCAAAAATTACTCGTGAAATCACTCATTTTTTTTTCCTATCAGGTGAAATGGTCAATCCTGCTCAAAAGGCAGATTGGCAGCTTTGTCAAAGTCAGCAGAATTTTTGCGAGAGTAAGCCCAAGCTATGATTCCAATGAAAGTCAAAAAGCTGACCACCGTGACCAGTGAGCGAAGCGTGTTGACATCAAACTCCATCGAAGTCTCCTGGTTACTTCACCGTAGTTCCAAGAACCTGAAGATAAGCCACCATGGCATCCATCTCGGTCTTACCTTGGAGCTCTTCCACTGAGGATGCGATCTCGGCATCGGTGTAAGGCACCCCCACTTTACGCAGCGCTGTCATATGGGACGGCATGGTAGCGGCATCAACAGGTGCCTTCATCAGCCATGGATAAGCTGGCATGATGGACTCAGGCACCAAGTCACGCGGGTTGTTAAGGTGCGTAATTTGCCATTGATCGCTGTACTTGCCACCCACGCGATGCAGGTCAGGACCAGTACGCTTGCTACCCCATTGAAACGGATGGTCATAAACGAACTCATTGGCCTTGGAGTAAGGGCCATAACGCAGCGTCTCGGCGCGAAATGGCCTGATCATCTGTGAGTGACAGTTGTAGCAACCTTCACGTGTGTAGATGTCACGCCCGGCTAATTGAAGCGCGGTGTAAGGCTTGAGGCCCGGAGCCGCAACAGTCATTGATTTCTGATAGAACAACGGCACGATCTCAACCAAGCCACCAAACAACAACACGATCAAGATCAGAACGATCATCAAACCGCTATTGGTTTCAATCGTCGAGTGCGACAGAGCGCCGCTTTGCTTCGTAGTAGACATAATTTTTTTACCTCAAGCGTGAGCGACCACAGTCGGAATATTGACAGTGACAGAGCGACCAATAGTGGCTGTCTTGATCGTGTTCCACAACATGATGATCATGCCTACAAGATACAAAAGACCGCCCGCTAAACGCAGTACATAAAACGGATAGCTAGCTTTCACCGATTCAACAAAGGTGTACGTCAAGGTGCCATCGGGGTTGATGGATCTCCACATCAAACCTTGCATGACTCCGGCAATCCACAGTGCAGCAATGTAAAGCACAATACCAATGGTGGCCATGTAGAAGTGAACCTCAATGGCTTTCACACTGAACATTTGTTTTTGGTTAAAGAGGCGTGGAATGAGGTAATACATGGACCCCATGGTGACCAGCCCCACCCAACCCAAAGCTCCGGAATGCACGTGACCCACGGTCCAGTCGGTGTAATGAGACAAGGCATTCACTGTCTTGATGGCCATCATGGGGCCTTCAAAGGTGGACATGCCGTAGAACGATAGCGAAACGATCAGGAAGCGCAGGATGGGGTCGTCCCTCAGTTTGTGCCAGGCACCAGACAGGGTCATGATGCCGTTAATCATGCCGCCCCAACTGGGAGCCAACAAAATAAGCGAGAACACCATGCCCAAAGATTGAGTCCAGTCAGGCAAAGCGGTGTAGTGCAAATGGTGTGGGCCTGCCCACATGTAAGTGAAGATCAGCGCCCAGAAGTGAACGATGGATAAACGGTAAGAATAGACCGGACGACCAGCTTGCTTGGGAATGAAGTAGTACATCATGCCCAGGAAACCCGCAGTCAGGAAAAAGCCTACTGCATTGTGACCGTACCACCATTGGACCATGGCATCCTGAACACCCGCATAAGCAGAGTAGGACTTCATGCCAACGAGAGCCACCGGAATGGCTGCACTATTGACAAGGTGCAGTAAAGCAACTGCCAGGATGAACGCACCAAAGAACCAGTTGGCCACGTAAATATGTTTGACTTTACGGGTGCCAACCGTGCCAAAGAAAACCACGGCATAAGACACCCATACCAAGGTAATCAAAATGTCAATTGGCCATTCCAGTTCGGCGTATTCTTTTCCTGAAGTAAAACCCAAAGGTAGCGAAATCGCTGCTGAAAGTATGACCAATTGCCAACCCCAAAAGGTGAACGCGGCCAGTTTGTCACTAAAGATGCGTACCTGGCATGTGCGCTGCACCACATAGTAAGACGTAGCAAAGAGACCGCAACCACCAAAGGCAAAGATGACCGCATTGGTATGCAGTGGGCGTAAGCGCCCAAAAGATAAATAGGAAATACCCAAGTTGAGCTCTGGCCAAGCGAGCTGTGCAGCGATGATCACGCCGACCAGCATTCCGACCACCCCCCAAACCACGGTCATGATGGCAAACTGTCTGACAATTTTGTCGTTGTAAGTCGTTGCCTGCGAATTTGGAAATGCCATGTTCACCTCTTTTCAGTTTGAGCGACGCAGTTTGCACGTTTCACCACTTGCGCCATTTGATATAAATCAAATCATTACAAAAATTTCTTATCAATCCTTAAGAATTCTCTCTCCCTCTTGCTCCATGTCTTCGAATTGTCCACTGTGAATCGCCCACCAGATGCCCCCAATGATAAAAAATACCAGGACGACCGACAGAGGCACCAAAAAATACAGAATGTCCATCAAAATTTCCGTTCAAACTGCGCGTCTTTTGACAAACGCAATGCGTTGAGTACCACTAACAAAGAACTGCTGGCCATGCCCAAACCCGCAAGCCACGCGGGAAGCAAACCAAAAATAGCGAGCGGCACGCATACCGCGTTATAAAGTGCTGCCCACCATAGATTTTGCTTCACAACAGTCAAAGTACGCCGTGATAGCAAAAGTGCGTCCACCACGTTCGTCAAACGGCTGCCAGACACCAAAAAATCAGCCTGGGCTTGGGCCAGAGGCACAGCTTGACCGAAAGCAAATGACGCATGAGCCCCAGCCAGTACCGGTCCGTCGTTCAAGCCATCGCCCACTACGGCTACTTTGTGACCTTGAAGCTGCGCTTTTCGTAAAAAATCAAGCTTGTCCTGAGGTGAACATTGCCCCTTAGCGGCTGAAATGCCCACTTTTCCAGCAACCCGGTGCGCGGCATCACTGGCATCGCCCGACAGCAGATGCACGCTGATCCCCGCGTGCTGCAAGGCGGTAACCGTCTCTGTGGCATCCGGGCGAATATCTTCTTGAAATTCAAAGCTGGCGAGCCAGCCTTGATGGTTACTCAAGTGCACCTGCAAAGCACTGGCATCTGTTTGTATCACATCACAAAAGCTGGCAGAACCCAAGCGCAAGTGAACGGCAGGTACAGCTTCATCCGCCAAAGTCACGCTGGCGCTGATTCCCTGCCCGGCCTGCTCGGTGACTTGATCTGCACGCCAGTTGTTTGAGACTCCAGCCAAATTTGCAGCCACAACGACGGCTCTGGAAGCAGGATGCAAAGAATGTTGCGCCAACGCTGCCGCCATGGACAGCGCCTGTTGTTGGGTCAGGCCTTGACGAACTTGAATGTGATTCATCACCATGGCATCACGCGTCAAGGTGCCGGTTTTGTCAAACATCACGGTGTCCACTGCGGCCAAAGACTCGAACGCATCGAGACGCCGCACCAACACCCCGCGTCTGGCCAAAGCACCTGCGGCTGACAGCATGGCAGCAGGCGTGGCCAATGAAAGTGCGCAAGGGCAAGTGACGATCAACACAGACACCGCAACCATGAGCGCACGCTCAGGATCGGTCTGCCACCAATAGGCACATGCCAGGCCAGCAGCAATCAACACCCCAATCAAAAATGGTTTGGCGATGGTGTCAGCCAGCCGGGCCAATGTTGGCTTGGAGGTGGAGGCGCTTTCCATCAAATTGACAATTTGGGAAAACCGCGTCTGCTCACCAACCCGATCCACCCGCATTTGCACCACGGCCGACAGGTTATGACTGCCTGAGATCACCGCATCACCCACACGACGAGATAAAGGTCGGGATTCCCCCGTTAACAGAGCTTCATCAACCGACGTGTAACCTTGTAACAACACACCATCGGCTGGAAATGCCTCGCCTGGCAAAACACGGATCACATCACCGGGCTGCAGCCGCCGGACTGGCACACGCTCATATTGCCCATCTGTTTTGAGCCGCGACACACTGTCTGGCAGGCGGTTCATCAAGGCCTCAAGTGCCCCTGCCGTCTTGTCACGCAGACGCAACTCCAGCCACCGCCCCGCCAAAAGGAAAAACACAAACATGGTTAAGGAATCAAAGAACACCTCGTGGCCAAAAATACCTGCAGGTTCAAAGGTGCCGGCAGAGCTAACCAAAAAAGTAATCAGCATGCCCAGGGCCACTGGCAAATCCATGCTGATGCGCCGATGCAACACATCACGCCAAGCATTGCTAAAGAAAGGTCCACATGCAAAAAGAATCACTGGCAGTGTCAGTACCCAGGATGCCCAACGTAGCAACTGTTCCATTTCCCGGGTCAAATCGCCAGGCTCGGCCACATACGCTGGGTAGGCATACATCATCACTTGCATCATGCACAAGCCTGCCACCATCATTCGCCACAAGGCTTTGCGCGACTCGGCAAGGCGGCGCTCCCGGGCAAACGCATCATTGGCTGGCAGCGCCCGGTAGCCAGCCTTTTGCACGGCCTGCATCCAGCCAGAAGGGGCTATCGCTTGAGCCTCCCACACCACCTTGGCCCGGTGACTCCCTGCACTGACCTCGGCGTTTAGCACGCCCGGCACGCCCTTGAGAGCATCTTCAATGGTCAGTGCACATGCAGCACAATGCATGCCTTCTATCAACACATTGGATTCCCAGCATCCAGGCTGGTGAGCCACTGGACGGCTAAAGGCAGACCATTCCTGCTCGTCATCCAGGAGTGCCAGCGTCGCCACAGCAACCTGCTCACTGGCCACGCCTTCGGCTGCAGCATTTGCAATGGCGGATTTGAATTCATCAACCTCTGGCGGACGGGACGTGAGAAAAGACATGGGATTGAGGTTAACCGACAAGTGCTTCAATTTTCCTGACTTAAATCAAAATCAAAAAGTCGCAGCAGGGTGTATGCTGACGCTTTCAACACGCTGGAGAAAAAATCATGTATGACAAAATTCTTCTTGCAACAGACGGCACAACCTTGTCCAAGAAAGCCGTCAGCAGTGCCATTTCGCTCGCAGCTTTGACAGGGGCGAGTCTGGTTGCTCTCAAAGTCGTCCCACGTTATCCCCAAAGTTATTTTGAAGGGGGTCTGGCTTTGCAGGCGGCAGAAGTTGGACGCATTGAAAAACAATGGTCCGAAGAGGGTCAGGCTGTGGTGGATGAGGTCAAAAAAACCGCAGAGTCCCAAGGTGTCAAAACACGCGCCCTGACCATCAAATCGGACATTGTTTCTGATGCCATCATTGCGACAGCGCGCAAACACAAATGCGATTTGATCGTGATGGCTTCTCATGGACGCAAAGGCGTAAAACGCTTGCTCCTGGGCAGCGAAACACAACAGGTTCTGACACATTCACACATTCCTGTGTTGGTACTCAGATAATCTGGCGAGACACACGCACATCCCTTCTTGAGGGATGGCATGCGTGATAAGTTCAACTGAATTGCGACCGTAACAAATTCTTTTGCACCTTTCCCATGGCATTGCGCGGCAAATCTGCCACCACATGGCATTGCTTGGGCACCTTGTAGTTGGCCACTCGGGCTTTAAGTTCAGTCAAAATGTTCCCCGGTTCCAACTGTACCCCCGGTCTTGCTACCACTACAGCAACGCCCACCTCGCCAAAATCAGCATGCGGCACGCCAACCACCGCGCTCTCGGCCACTCCTGGCAAGTCATTGATAAAACTCTCTAGTTCGGCTGGATAGACGTTGTAGCCACCACTGATGATCAGGTCTTTGCTGCGGCCAACAATCGTCACATAAGCATCTGTATCAACCCTGCCCACATCGCCAGTTTTGAAAAACCCGTCCACCGTAAACTCTTCAGCCGTTTTTTCAGTCATCCGCCAGTAACCAGCAAACACGTTCGGACCCTTGACCTGAATATCACCGATTTCACCGGGCGCTACTTCCCTGCCCTGCCCATCCACCACCCGCAAACTTACCCCTGGCAACGGCACGCCAACTGTGCCACCTCGGCGTTCTCCCGAGTAGGGATTGGAAGTGAGCATGATGGTCTCACTCATGCCGTAGCGTTCAAGGATAGTGTGACCAGTGCGATCCTGCCACGCTTTGAAAGTGTCGAGCAACAGCGGTGCTGAGCCCGAAATAAACAACCTCATGTGCCGCGTGACTTCTTTGGTCAGCCCGGGCTCGGCCAACAAGCGCACATACAGCGTGGGCACGCCCATGAACACCGTGGCTCTTGGCAGATGCAGCAACACCACTTTGGGATCAAACCTGGTCAGCCAAATCATCTTGCTGCCATTGATGAGAGCGCCATGAATCGCCACAAACAGGCCGTGCACATGAAAAATCGGCAAGGCGTGAATCAGCACATCGCCCCCTTGATCCGGGCCGCGCCAACCCCAAAAGTCTTTCAGTACCAGTGCATTACTCAGCATATTGTCGTGCGTCAGCATCGCCCCTTTGGAACGACCGGTGGTACCACTGGTATAGATGATGACAGCCACGTCATCCGGTTTTTTGACAGCGACGACATGCTGGTCTGAGGCATGCGCAGCGCGCTCCAGCAAGGAGCCCGTTCGGTCCTCATTCAGCGTAAATACCCAGCGCGTTCCTGCTTTGAACGCCAGCGTGCTGACCCAGCTAAAGTTTTGCGCGCTGCACACCACCACCACGGGTTCAGCGTTGCCAATGAAATACGCAATTTCCGCGCTTTGGTAGGCGGTATTGAGCGGCAAAAAAACAAAGCCAGCGCGCAAGGTGGCCAGGTACAGCATCAGCGCTTCGACCGACTTTTCAACCTGTACCGCAATCCTGGAGCCAGCAGGCAAATCCAGCGAATGCAAAAAATTGGCCAGCATGGCGGTACCACGCTCCAGATCGCGCCAGGTGTAGAACTGACCTGAATCGGTTTCAATGGCGGTGGCATTCAGATCGTCAGGAAACGCCTGGCGCAGGTGCGCATAAAGATTGGCAGAAGCTTCAGACACAATTATTTCCTCTTTTGTCCAGTTGGATCGTGATGGGTTGAGCTGGTGGTGCGTTAAAACCGGGGCGCTCTTTTATCCAGAAAAGCGCTGATGCCCTCGCGCTGCTCGGCGCTATCAGCGTATTCGTAAGCTGTGGACAGCAGGCTTGAGAGCCGCTGTTGGGTGAGGATTGATTGAGTGGCGATTGGTGCAGTATCTATCAGCGCTGGAGCCGGATTTATGGCACGAAGGGTTTGCTTGTTCAAGCGCGCTGCTTGCGGGGCCAACTGGCAAATTCGCTGCACTGTAGCGTGCGCCAGTGTGGGCACATCCACATCGGCGACAACACGGCTTAAAAATCCGCGCTGCAGCATGTCGGGTGCACTGAATACCGCAGCTTCGAGCAACATCTGACGGGCAGTTGTCAAACCAACTTCGCGCGCTACCAGCGCCGCCTCACGCGGTGCCATCGGGAACCCCAGCTTGGCAATGGGTGCTCCAAACTGGGCAGATTCTGCCGCCAGCCGAATATCGCAGCAACTGGCAATCTCTACCCCTGCTCCCATGCAATTGCCCACAATTTGCGCAACCATCGGTACATCACAGGCCAGCATGATTCGCAGCGCGCCCCAAACCTCGTTTTCGTGAAACTCACGCAGGCTGGCTTCCTGGTCCGAGATATCACCGCCAGCACAAAAATGCGAACCTTCACCGGAAATCAGCACGCAGCGCACCTCGGTACTGCACTGAATGCGCTCAAATACTGATCTCAGGTCACGCCACATGGCACGTGACATGGCATTGAAGCGCTTGGGATAGCTGAGGGTCACGTGGGCCACCCCCCCCTTCTGTTCGAACTTGATTTTTGTGGGCATTTTTATGGTGAATCAATTGCTGCTCGCGCCGATTGACTCAGCGCCAAGTGATGTTTTTATTTCATTTTAGGAAGCTGAGCACCCGCCCACCACCATAAGCCCAGACCACCCACAATCATTGGCAAACAGAGCCATTGCC
Source organism: Betaproteobacteria bacterium HGW-Betaproteobacteria-18 (assembly GCA_002842265.1). GTDB lineage: Bacteria > Pseudomonadota > Gammaproteobacteria > Burkholderiales > Burkholderiaceae_C > Rhodoferax. The sequence goes on from PHCO01000023.1 coordinate 9,635, forward strand.
CCATGCTCATGCCCAGTGACAACAACCCCAGGTGCGCATCAGGTTCGCGAAAAAATTCGGCGATGAACCTGAACACCCCATAGCCCAGCAAGAACATGGCAGCGACCTGGCCTTGGGCTCGTTCCTTGCGCGCATACAGCCACAGCAACACAAACAACAGCAAGCCTTCCAGCAAGAACTGGTAAATCTGCGACGGGTGGCGTGGCAAATCCCCTGCTCCTCTGAACACCATGCCCCATGGCAAATCCGGGTTGGCCACCCTGCCCCACAGTTCACCATTGATAAAGTTGCCCACACGCCCGGCGGCCAAACCAGTGGGCACACAGGGGGCCACAAAATCGGCCACCTGCAACCAATGCCGCCGTCGTGAATGGGCAAACCAGAGCATGGCCACAATCACCCCCAGCATGCCACCGTGAAAACTCATGCCGCCTTGCCACACCGCAAACACCTCCAGTGGATGGGCCGCGTAATACAGGGGCTTGTAAAACAGGCAATAGCCCAGCCGGCCACCAAGCACCACGCCCATCACGCCCAGAAACAAAATGTCTTCCACATCCTGTTTTTTCCAAGCCAGCGTGCCTGTCATGGCGGCAAATGGCAGATGGCGCAGCCGCAGGCGCCCCAGCCACACGAACAAACCAAAAGCAGCCAGGTAAGTCAGTCCATACCAGTGGACAGCCAAGGGACCGAGTTGCAGGGCAACCGGATTTATTTGAGGGTGAATCAGCATGACTGGCATTGTCTCGCAAGCGAGGGCAATTTTTTGCCAGAATGGGTCTCTAAAATAGACTCACACGCTAGCTATTGATTCACAGCGCCAAACTGAACACCGCAACCCAACCCGAGTGAGCCTTTATGGATATCAAACCCGTCATCATGAACCCGCGCAGCAAAAACATCACCGAGGGCAAATCGCGCGCGCCCAACCGCTCCATGTATTACGCCATGGGCTATGAGGGCGACGACTTCACCAAACCCATGATCGGGGTTGCCAACGGCCACAGCACCATCACGCCGTGCAACTCGGGCTTGCAAAAGCTCGCCGATGCGGCCATTGCGGCGATCGAGGAAGCCGGCGGTAACGCCCAGGTGTTTGGCACACCCACCATTTCTGACGGTATGTCGATGGGCACCGAGGGCATGAAATACAGCCTGGTCAGCCGTGAAGTGATCTCGGACTGCATCGAGACCTGTGTGCAAGGCCAGTGGATGGATGGCGTGCTGGTCATCGGCGGCTGCGACAAAAATATGCCCGGTGGCCTGATGGGTATGCTACGCGCCAATGTGCCTGCCATATTTGTCTATGGCGGCACCATTTTGCCGGGCCATTACAAGGGGCAGGACCTCAACATCGTGAGCGTGTTCGAGGCCGTGGGCGAGAACGCCGCGGGCCGCATGAGTGATGCAGACCTGCTGGAGATCGAACGCCGCGCCATTCCAGGCCCGGGTTCGTGTGGCGGCATGTACACCGCCAACACCATGAGCTCAGCTTTTGAAGCCCTTGGCATCTCGCTGCCGTATTCCAGTACCATGGCAAATCCGCATGACGAAAAAGTGAACTCGGCCAAAGAATCGGCCAAAGTGCTGATCGAGGCCATCAAAAATGACCTCAAACCGCGCGACATCGTGACCCGGAAATCCATCGAGAATGCGATTGCTGTAGTCATGGCCATTGGTGGCTCGACCAACGCCGTGCTGCACTTTCTGGCGATTGCACACGCAGCGGGCGTGGAATGGACGATTGACGATTTTGAACGTGTGCGCGTCAAAACCCCGGTGTTGTGCGACCTCAAACCTAGCGGCAAGTATTTGGCAGTGGACCTGCACCGTGCCGGTGGCATTCCGCAAGTGATGAAAATGTTGCTTAATGCCGGCTTGCTGCATGGCGACTGCATCACCATCACCGGTCAAACCGTGGCCGAGACGCTCAAAGACATTCCTGTTGCACCGCGTGCCGACCAGGATGTGATTCGACCCATGAACAAGCCGATGTACGCGCAAGGCCACCTAGCCATTCTTAAAGGCAATCTGGCCCCGGAAGGTTGCGTCGCCAAAATCACCGGCCTGAAAAACCCGGTCATGACCGGCCCGGCGCGCGTCTTTGAAGACGAGCAATCGGCATTGAAAGCTATTTTGGCCAACAAAATTGTGGCGGGTGACGTGATGGTGTTGCGCTATCTGGGCCCAAAAGGCGGGCCTGGTATGCCTGAAATGTTGGCCCCAACCGGTGCACTGGTCGGGCAGGGTCTGGGCGAATCCGTGGGTTTGATTACTGACGGCCGTTTTTCGGGGGGTACCTGGGGCATGGTGGTGGGCCATGTGGCCCCTGAAGCGGCTGCGGGCGGCCTGATTGCCCTGATTGAAGAAGGCGATTCAATCACCATCGACGCACACCAATTGCTGTTGCAACTCAACGTCAGTGATGACATTATTGCCAAACGGCGCGCCCTCTGGACGGCACCTGCACCGCGTTATATCCGTGGTGTTCAAGCCAAATTTGCGTTCAATGCCTCTACTGCCAGCAAAGGCGCAGTGTTGGATAACTATTGATGGACAAAGCCGAAAGAACCAGCAAACAGATATGGTGAATGGGTGATTTCGGCTATCTTTTTTTGTTTTTATAGTTGGCATCCAGCGCGCTTTTGGTTCGATCGCGCCGACCTTTGAGGCGTTGCTCTTCTCGTTCCATGGCCTTACGTTTGGTGTAGCCGGAATTGTCCGCCCAGGCCCACCAAACGACTGCCAAAGCAAATGGCGATAGCACCCACCACCAGGACCAATCGGCCACTGGCCCCAGTGCAGCATATTTCATGAGCAACAACACCAGTCCTAAACCCAACAAATACATGGCCTCTCCTTATGAATGAAATAGTCGTTGGCAAAAAGCCTATGCCCACAGTCATCTCTAAAATAACGTTCAGACACTCTAACCTATCTTTTCAAAGGACAACACCATGAAACGAACTCTTTTTGCTTTGCTTGCTGCAGGTTTTGTGGCTACACCGGCATTGGCAGATCAGGCGTTGGCACAAAAGAAGAACTGCATGGCTTGCCACGCGGTTGACAAAAAAGTCGTAGGCCCCGCTTACAAGGATGTTGCCAAAAAATATGCCGGCCAAGACGCGGTGACCAAACTGGCGACCAAAGTCAAACAAGGGGGCTCGGGTGTTTGGGGTGCGATTCCCATGCCTGCTAACCCGCAGGTCAGTGACGCAGAGGCCAAACAATTGGTCACTTGGGTGCTGTCACTCAAATAGCCGAAGCTTTTCAGACGTAAAAAAGCCCGCAATTGCGGGCTTTTTTACAATACTTTTGAGCTATTGCGATTACCGGACAGGCGCCGACAGCTCATCTTTTTATTGCATCAGTAGGTTTGACCGAGTTGGCTCAGAATCGCCGGGTTTTCCAGCGTGGAGGTGTCCTGGGTGATGGTTTCACCCTTGGCCAGCGAGCGCAGCAAGCGGCGCATGATTTTGCCGGAACGGGTTTTGGGCAGGTTTTCACCAAAACGAATGTCTTTTGGCTTGGCAATGGGACCAATTTCTTTGGCCACCCAGTCGCGCAGCTCTTTGGCAATCGCCCTGGCTTCATCGCCAGTAGGTACACCACGCTTCAAAACCACAAAAGCGCAAATCGCTTCACCGGTCATGTCGTCTGGGCGACCCACCACGGCGGCTTCAGCCACCAGATCGGTCTTGGCCACCAAAGCTGATTCAATTTCCATGGTGCCCATGCGGTGTCCCGACACGTTCAACACGTCATCAATCCGGCCGGTGATACGGAAGTAACCCCGATCGACACTGCGCACAGCACCGTCACCAGCGAGGTAATAGGTGCCACCCATTTCAGCGGGGAAATAACTGGATTTGAAGCGCTCGGGGTCATTCCAGATGGTACGAATCATCGACGGCCAGGGTCGTTTGACAACCAGCATACCACCGGAGCCGTTTGGCACATCGTGACCGGCTTCGTCCACGATAGCGGCCATGATGCCCGGCAGCGGCAAAGTGCAGCTACCCGGCACCAGAGGCGTAGCACCCGGCAGCGGCGTGATCATGTGACCACCCGTTTCGGTCTGCCAGAAGGTGTCCACAATCGGGCATTTTTCATGGCCAATGTTTTTGTAGTACCACATCCATGCCTCGGGGTTGATGGGCTCGCCCACTGATCCCAGAATACGCAGACTTGACAGATCCGAGCGATCAGGGTGCAGTTTTTCGTCGCTCTCGGCCAATTTGATGAGCGAGCGAATGGCCGTCGGTGCGGTGTAGAAAATGCTGCACTTGTGACGCTCAATCATCTGCCAGAAACGCCCGGCATTCGGGTAGGTCGGGATGCCTTCAAAAATGATCTGCGTGGCGCCCGCTGCCAGAGGGCCGTAACCCACGTAGGCGTGACCGGTGATCCAGCCAATGTCTGCAGTACACCAGAACACGTCATCCTGGCGTAAATCAAAGGTCCAGTCCATGGTCAGCTTGGCCCACAGCAAAAAGCCGCCGGTGGAATGCTGCACACCCTTGGGTTTACCGGTAGAACCTGAAGTGAACAAGATGAACAGCGGATGCTCGGCACCCACCATCACCGGCGCGCAGTCGGTGCTTTGACCAGCCAGCGCTTGGGTAAACGTGATGTCACGGCCGGCCACCATGTTGCAGGCCGCCGTGGTGCGCTCAAACACAAACACGGTCTTGATCGACTCGCAGCCACCCAGGCCCAGGCCTTCGTCCACAATCGACTTCAGTGGCAACTGCTTGCCACCGCGCATCTGGAAGTTGGCTGTGACCACCGCCACGGCGCCTGCGTCAATGATGCGCTCTTGCAAGGCCTTGGCCGAGAAGCCGCCAAACACCACGCTGTGGGTGGCGCCGATGCGGGCGCAGGCTTGCATGGCAATCACGCCTTCCAGCGTCATGGGCATGTAAATCAGGACACGATCACCCTTCTGAATACCTTTGGCTTTGAGCGCATTGGCAAACTGACTGACTTTGGCCAGCAGTTCTTTGTAAGTGGTTTTTGTCACAGCGCCGTCGTCAGCTTCAAAAATCACAGCCACTTTGTTTTCATTGGGTGTACCCATGTGCTTGTCAAGACAATTGGCCGAGGCGTTGAGTTCACCGTCATCAAACCACTTGTAGAAAGGCGCATTGGATTCGTCCAGTGTCTTGGTAAAGGGCTTGCTCCAGACCACATTTTCACGTGCCAGACGGGCCCAAAAGCCTTCAAAATCCTTTTCGGCTTCAGCGCATAAGGCGTAGTAACCATCCATACCGGAAATACGCGCCGCCTTGACAATGGCCTCGCTGGGCGGGAAAACACGGTTTTCAACCAATGTGGATTCAACAGCAGTTGTGGGGGTAGTCACGGATAAGTCTCCTCTAGTTAAACAAAAGTTCGCCCGATAATGTCACGGCTGGCACTTACATGCCACTGACTGCCACCCGATTGACAAGTCAGTCCCATAAAATCGCGACACCAACACTTTAATTCAAACCTCAATGACCCTGCCTGCAACCCCCACCAGTAAACCGTTGCGCCCGATTCCCCGCCTGATTTTTGCCAGCCGATGGTTACAGTTGCCACTTTATCTGGGGTTGATTGCCGCACAAGGTGTTTATGTGTTTCACTTTTGGGTGGAGCTGGTCCATTTGCTGGAAGCTGCTTTTGGCAGCGAAGTCGCCTTGCAAGCGTTGATTGATGGCATTGGCTACAAGACCGACGCCCCCATCACGCACCTGAACGAGACCATCATCATGCTGGTGGTGCTGGCGCTGATCGATGTGGTGATGATCTCCAATCTATTGATCATGGTGATTGTGGGCGGCTATGAAACTTTTGTCAGCCGCATGGACCTCGAAGGCCACCGTGACCAGCCCGAGTGGCTCGACCATGTGAACGCCTCGGTACTCAAAGTCAAACTGGGCACGGCCATCATCGGCATCAGCTCGATCCACCTGCTCAAGACCTTCATCAACGCCGCCAATTACAGCGATAAAGTGCTGATCGCTCAAACCGTCATTCACATCACGTTCCTGCTCTCCGCCATTGCCATTGCCTACACCGACCGCTTGATGTCACACGCGACCGCCTCTTCGCATTGAAAACTTGGAGTGAACTAATCCTGTCCGTGCGCCAGCGCCATCACTTGCTCTGGCGGTAATTCTTTGAGCTTGTGGTCACTCCAGACCTGACGCCAGCGCCGCGCGCCCGGTAAACCGTGGCGTAAACCCAGCATGTGGCGGGCGACAGATGGCCAAGGCGTACCAAACTGGTCGGCTTGCTGGTTCATATAGGTCACCATCTTTTGTTCTGCCGATTCGCGTGTCTGGCTGGTTTGGCTGGCATCGGCGAAAAACCTTGCATCCCAATCGCTGAGCCACCACGGGTTGTGATACGCCTCGCGGCCCAGCATGACCCCATCAACGTGTTGCAGGTGTTCCTCAATCTGGGCCGATTGGGTGATACCGCCGTTAATCACAAAGGTCAGCGCCGGAAAATCCTTTTTGAGCTGATACACCGACGCATAGCGCAGCGGCGGCACCTCACGGTTATCTTTGGGGCTCAAACCCTGAAGCCAGGCGTTACGGGCATGTACGATGAAAGTGGTGCAGCCAGCCAGGCTGACCGCACCCACAAAATCACGCACAAAGTCATAACTTTCCGTTTTGTCGATGCCAATACGGTGCTTCACCGTAACGGGAATCGACACCGCATCCCGCATGGCCTTGATGCCATCGGCGACCAACTCCGGTTCGCGCATCAAACACGCCCCAAACGCGCCGCGCTGCACCCGCTCGCTGGGGCAGCCGCAATTCAAATTCACCTCGCTGTAGCCCCACTCCTGAGCCCAACGTGCGCACCGGGCCAGGTCTGCGCGTTCACTGCCCCCCAATTGCAACGCCAGCGGTAACTCCCCGGAATTAAAGTCCAGATGTCGTGCCCGATCACCATGGATCAAGGCCCCGGAGGTCACCATTTCGGTGTAGAGCAAAGCGTGACGCGTGAGCAATCGATGGAAGTAACGACAATGTTTATCGGTCCAGTCCAGCATGGGTGCAACGCAGATTTTGTGGCTGATCACGGAGTTTGATTGATGAAGTGAGGGTGCAATTTTCGCCTGCATCACGTCCTGAAGTTTTTGCCTTGACTTGATACACGCACAAAAATACTGTTCTTGGAGGCGATGGGATAATTTAAACCATGACGATTACTTTTAAAGACCCCGAAGGCATTGCCGGTATGCGCATCGCCGGCCGCCTGGCTGCTGAACTGCTGGACTATCTGGCCCAATTTGTGAAACCAGGTGTCACCACCAACGAACTCGACCGCCTGGCCGAAGACTACACCACGCAAGTGCTGGGGGCCATCTCGGCACCCTTGAACTATGCGCCAAGTGGTCACAATCCCTACCCCAAATCGATTTGCACCTCGATCAACCATCAGGTCTGCCACGGCATTCCCAACGACAAACCACTCAAAAAAGGCGACATCGTCAACATGGATGTCACCGTGATCAAAAATGGCTGGCATGGGGATTCGAGCCGCATGTACATGGTGGGCGAGGTGTCGGTGGCGGCCCGGCGGCTGTGCAAGCTCACCTATGAGGCCATGTGGAAGGGCATCATGAAAGTGCGCGATGGCGCCTACCTGGGCGACATTGGCCATGCCATTCAGACTTTTGCCGAAGGCCATGGCCTCAGTGTGGTGCGCGAGTATTGCGGCCATGGCATTGGACAAAAATTTCATGAAGACCCGCAAGTGCTGCACTACGGCAAGCCCGGTACGCTGGAGCAACTCAAGGTCGGCATGACCATCACCATCGAACCCATGCTCAATGTGGGGCGCAAAGAGATCAAGGAACTCGGTGACGGCTGGACCATTGTCACCAAAGACCATTCACTGTCGGCCCAATGGGAGCACACCGTGCTGGTCACACCCACTGGTTATGAGGTGTTGACCTTGTCCGCCAACAGCCCACCGATTCCTGAATTTGTCAAATCCGCAGTCCCCGCCATCACCCTACCGATTGCCTGATGTGCTGCATTTAGGGAACGACCGATGACCGACCTGAAAGCGCTGCGCGAGGCATTCCGTGCCAAAAAAATGGCGCTGTTTCAATCCCTGGCTGACGGCGGCACTAGCGTACGTGGGGTCGCCACCACCCTGGGCAAGCTCTCCACCCTGGCCGATGAAACCCTGAAAACCCTGTGGCAACGCGCCGCTTTCACCCAAGGCCTGGCTCTGGTTGCCGTGGGTGGCTATGGCCGGGGCGAGTTGTTTCCCTATTCAGACATCGATGTCCTGGTGCTGTTGCCTGATGACATCGTGCTTGAGCACGACGCCGACCTGAAAGCCCGCATCGAGGGGTTTATCGGCAGTTGCTGGGACGCGGGGCTGGAGATCGGCTCCAGCGTGCGCTCTGTGACCGACTGCCTGAACGAGGCAGGCAAGGATGTGACGGTGCAAACTTCATTGCTGGAGTCACGTCAGATCACTGGTGATTCAGCCACCTATGACGAGTTCAAGCGCCAATTTTTAGCCGCCATCGACCCGCAGGCATTTTTTATTGCCAAAACCCTGGAACTGCGTCAACGCCACAACAAGTTCGACAACACACCCTATTCGCTGGAGCCCAACTGCAAGGAGTCGCCCGGTGGTCTGCGTGATTTGCAGGTGATCTTGTGGGTGGCCAAGGCGGCAGGTTTGGGCAACAACTGGAACGAACTGGCCAAAAATGGTTTGGCTACGTCCTTTGAAGTCAAACAAATCAAACGCAATGAAGCCTTGCTGTGGCTCATTCGTACGCGACTGCATCTGATCGCCAAACGACGCGAAGACCGCCTGATTTTTGACATGCAAAATGCGGTCGCGCACGCTTTTGGCTTTGAAGCGCCTTCCGTAGCGGTTGACAAACGTGCTTTTGTGCGTCCCAGCGAGGCGTTGATGAAACGCTATTACTGGTCTGCCAAAGCGGTGACCCAGCTCAACCAGATTTTGCTGCTCAACATCGAAGAGCGCTTGAGCCCAAGCACCCACAAACCGCGCCCCATCAATGCCCGTTTCTCCGACAAGGCGGGCATGGTCGAGGTGGTCAGTGACGACCTCTACCAGCGCGAGCCCCACGCCATTCTGGAAACATTTCTGGTTTTTCAGACCGCAGGCATGAATGGTTTGTCGGCGCGCACCCTGCGCGCCCTGTACAACGCACGCGACTTGATGAACGGCCAGTTTCGCAACGACCCGGTCAACCGCGACATCTTCATGCAAATCCTGAAGCAGCGCAGTGGCATTACCCACGCCATGCGGCTGATGAACCAGACCTCGGTGCTGGGGCGCTACCTGTGGGCCTTTCGCAAAATCGTCGGGCAAATGCAGCACGACCTGTTTCATGTCTATACGGTGGACCAGCATGTGCTGATGGTGCTGCGCAACGTGCGCCGTTTTTTCATTGTTGAACACGCCCACGAATACCCGTTTTGCTCGCAACTGGCCAGTGGCTGGGACAAACCCTGGATCCTGTATGTGGCGGCGTTGTTTCACGACATCGCCAAAGGCCGCGGCGGCGACCACTCCATACTGGGTGCAACAGAGGTGCTGCGTTTTTGCAAACAACACGGTGTGAACCGTGAAAGCACCGATTTGATTGAGTTTGTGGTGCGCGAACATTTGACCATGAGCCATGTGGCTCAAAAAACTGACCTCAGCGACCCTGATGTGATTACCGCATTTGCCAAACGCGTGCGCAACGAGCGTTACCTGACCGCGCTTTACTTGTTTACTGTGGCCGACATCCGCGGCACCTCACCCAAAGTCTGGAACGCCTGGAAAGGCAAACTGCTCGAAGACCTGTACCGCCTGACCCTGCGCGTGCTGGGCGGTCATGCGGCCGATCCGCATGTGGAAGTGGAAACCCGTAAACGAGAGGCCCTCATTCAGCTGGCTTTGCACGCGCTGCCCTTCGAGGCACACAAAGCTTTGTGGGACACGTTCGATGTCGGCTACTTCATGCGCCACGATGCCTCCGACATTGCCTGGCACACGCGCCAACTTTCGCGCCATGTCAATTCAGGCAAATCGATTGTGCGTGCCCGTTTGTCACCGCTGGGCGAAGGTCTGCAAGTGCTGGTTTACACCCCCGACCAGCCCGATCTGTTTGCCCGCATTTGTGCTTACTTTGAACACCGGGGTTTCAGTATTCTGGATGCGCGCGTGTACACCGCCCATAACCAGGTCGCCCTCGATACCTTTCAAGTCATCGCCCAAGCCATGCCGGAGCACTACCAGGAGCTCACCAGCATGGTCGAAGCCGAACTGGTTCGCGCCATTTTGCAAAAAGACCCGCTACCAGCACCCGGACGGGGTCGAATATCGCGACGCGTCAAGAGCTTCCCAATTTCACCCCGCGTCAGTTTGCAACCCGATGAAAAAGGCCAGCGTTGGCTGCTCAACATCTCGGCCAGTGACCGGGTCGGCCTGCTTTACTCGGTGGCCCGCGTGCTGGCCCGGCATAAGGTCAATGTGCAGTTGGCCAAGATCAACACATTGGGTGAACGCGTCGATGACACCTTCTTGGTGGACGGCCCCGAACTCCAGGAAAACAAGGCGCAAATCGCCATCGAGACCGAACTGCTGGAAGCGCTGGCTTAATCGTCCGAGGCGTCAGCCAGTTCGGGAAACAGCACCGAAGTAAAGCCGAACTGCGAGAAGTCGCGCACCCGCATCGGGTAGAGCTTGCCGATCAGGTGGTCATACTCGTGTTGCACCACGCGAGCATGAAAGCCATCCACCACGCGCTCGATCGGGTCGCCATATTGGTCGAATCCGGCGTAGCGAATGTGGCTGAAACGTGGCACCTTGCCGCGCAGTCCGGGCACCGACAGGCAGCCTTCCCAGTCTTCCGTCTGGTCGGATGACAGCGGCGTGATGACCGGGTTGATCAGCACCGTTCTGGGCACCGCTGGGGCCTGCGGGTAACGCGGGTTGACGCTGTTGGTGCCAAAAATCACCACCTGCAAATCCACGCCAATCTGCGGCGCCGCCAGCCCGGCGCCGTCGGCGGCGCGCATGGTGTCAAGCAGGTCGGAGATCAGCCAATGGAGTTCATCGGAGTCAAACCTGGTGACGGCTTGTGCCACCCGCAACAGGCGCGGGTCGCCCATTTTCAGAATGTCACGCACCGCCATCAAGCAACTCCTTTAAACCAGCTTCATCGACCACCGCCACGCCAAGCTCTTGTGCCCTGTCGAGCTTGCTGCCGGCCTCGGCACCGGCCACCACATAGCTGGTCTTTTTGCTGACCGAACCCGCCACCTTGCCACCTGCCGCCTCGATCAAGGCCTTGGCCTCTTCCCGGCCCAGCGTGGGCAAGGTGCCGGTGAGAACAAAAGTCTGGCCGCTCAAGGGTTGTGCCGCCACCGGCGCGGGTTCGCCCTCCAACCAGTTGACGCCACAGGCACGCAGTTGTTCGACCACCTCGCGGTTATGCGCCTGATCAAAGAAAGTGCGGATGCTTTTGGCCACGATCGGGCCCACGTCGGCCACCGCCAGCAATTCCTCTTCGCTGGCGTCCATGATGGGGTCGAGCTTGCCGAAGTGGCGCGCCAGCGCCTTGGCCGTGGCCTCGCCCACATGGCGAATGCCCAGACCAAACAGAAAGCGCGGCAGCGTGGTCTGCTTGGACTTTTCCAGGGCATCCAGAATGTTTTGCGCAGATTTTTCGGCCATGCGCGCCAGGTTGGCCAGGGCGGTGAAACCCAGCCGGTAGAGGTCTGGCAGGGTATTGATGATGCCCGCATCGACCATTTGATCGACCAGCTTGTCGCCCAGCCCCTCCACTTCCACCGCGCGGCGCTGTGCAAAGTGCAATATGGCCTGCTTGCGCTGGGCGCTGCAAAACAGTCCGCCGGTGCAGCGGTAGTCGGCCTCGCCTTCTTCGCGCACCGCCGCACTGCCACACACCGGGCAATGGCGTGGCATGGTGAAGATGGCCGGGTCATCCACCCGCTTGTCCAGCAGCACGCTGACCACCTCGGGAATCACATCGCCGGCGCGGCGCACGATCACCGTGTCGCCGACGCGCACATCCTTGCGCCGGGCCTCGTCTTCGTTGTGCAGGGTGGCATTGGTCACGGTGACGCCGCCGACAAACACCGGCGCCAGCTTGGCCACCGGGGTCAGCTTGCCGGTGCGCCCCACCTGCACGTCAATGGCGAGCACCGTGGTCAGCATCTCCTGCGCCGGAAACTTGTGCGCCACCGCCCAACGCGGCTCGCGCGTGACAAAGCCCAACTGGCTCTGCAATGACAGGCTGTTGACCTTATAGACCACGCCATCGATGTCAAAGCCCAGGCCATCGCGCTGCTGTCCAATCGACTCGTAATACGCCACCAACTCGGCTGCACCATGCACAATTTTGACCAGGCTTGATACCGGGAAACCCCAGGACTTCAAGGTTTGCAAGAGATCAAAATGCGTCTGCCAGACCGGCCCGCCGGCATCTGGCGGCGTCACCTCACCCACGCCATAGGCAAAAAAACTCAAGGGGCGCCGTGCCGCGATGGCCGGATCCAGCTGGCGCACGGCACCGGCAGCGGCATTGCGCGGGTTGACAAAGGTTTTTTGCCCCAGGGATCGCTGCTTGTCGTTGAGCGCTTCAAAGTCGTCGCGGCGCATGTACACCTCACCGCGCACCTCCAGCACAGTGGGCACCCCGGCAGGTAAGCTCAGGGGAATCTGGCCGATGGTTCGGCTGTTTTGCGTGACGTCTTCGCCCACCTCGCCATCACCGCGCGTGGCGGCTTGCACCAGCACACCGTGCTCAAAGCGCAGGCTCATGGCCAGGCCGTCAAACTTGGGTTCGGCCACGTACTCAAGCGCGGGGTCAACATCCGTCAAACCCAATTCACGGCGAATGCGGGCATCAAAGTTTTCAGCACCACTGGCCTGGGTGTCGGTTTCGGTACGAATGCTCAGCATCGGCAGCGCGTGGCGCACCTGCGCAAACTGGTCCAGCACCTTGCCGCCCACGCGCTGTGTGGGGGAATCGGGCGTGATCAGTTCAGGATGACGTGCTTCCAGCGCCTGCAATTGCCTGAACATCCGGTCGTATTCGGCATCGGGAATAGTGGGTGCGTCCAGCACGTAATAGCGATGCGCGTGCTCGTGCAGCGTCTGGCGCAATTGCGCCATCAAGGCAGCTTCGTCAGGTTCAGGCGCAAACAAATCGGGCGTGGTCATGCACCAGATACCTCAGGAAAAAAGCCGGCGCGCCAGCGGTGAGCCGGCCGCCAGTTCATGCTGTTCCAGCAGGTCGTACAACTTTTCAAGCTCGGATGCAATCACCGTCATGGCTTCAGGCGACAAAGCTGCCCCCTGGTCATCGGTGACCACACCGTCCATTTCCTGCGCCAAGGCATCTGCGATCTCGCGCATGCGCTCGAATGCCTTTTCGTTGCGATCCACCTGCGCCACATCCAGGCCCAAGGTGATCTGGCGCAAGGCTGATTGCGTCGGGTCATCCGCCAGGGCGGCCAACGCGTCAAAGGTCAAACTCACCACCGGTGGCAAACCATTGACGCTGGCGGGCAGCACCAGACGCCCAGCCATGGAACCCATCACAAAACCGAGTCGTGCTGCGGTTTGTTGAATGTAACTCGGGCTCCATGCCACCCGGCGCGCCTGTACCATCAAGACCAACTGCGCATCATGGCCACTGGCAAATTGATCCAATTCGCGGGCCCGGTTCACCTCGTTGCGCATCACGGGCAGATCTGGGGTGCCGTTAATGACATCGCAAAAGTTTTGCGTTTTCATGACGAATTCGGAAAACTCGATGTCATTGAGGGGGCCGGAACGGTTGGCCAGTTGCACACCCGCCTGCAGCTGGCTGTAATGTTGCCCTGCCAGTGGTTGCTCCCAGCGCTGACTGAGGGCATTGAAACCCTCGATCACAAAAGGTTTGCTCCCTACCCGGCGCGTGGACGGTAACACCGCCAATATGGCCTCCCCGGACAAAGGCGCCTCAAGCGCAATGGGGGCCACGGCATCTATCAAGGTATCCAGGCCTGGTTTTTTTTCGGGGGCCGGGCTGGCAAATGATTCGCCATCAATGGCTTGATCGTTCAAATGGGGCTCAATGCGACCCTCCACCGGCTCAGGCAGTCGTGGCTCCCTGGGCTCAGCCTGACGTGGCCGACTTTTTCGCGCCAGCCAGGCGTAATAGAGCGCCATGACGAGCAGCAGCAAAACACCCGATAACAACAGGCTCAATTGCAAAGAAATCATGATTCACCTCGCTCCGTCATGGACAGGGCAGCCTCCATATCGACCGCCACAATGCGTGACACACCCTGCTCCTGCATGGTTACCCCAATGAGTTGTTTGGCCATCTCCATGGCAATTTTGTTGTGACTAATGAATAAAAACTGGGTGTCACGGCTCATGCTGACCACCAGTTTGGCATAACGCTCGGTATTGGCATCATCCAGCGGCGCATCCACTTCGTCAAGCAGACAAAACGGGGCCGGATTGAGCTGAAAGATGGCAAACACCAGGGCAATGGCGGTCAGCGCTTTCTCACCCCCGGAAAGCAAGTGAATGGTCTGGTTTTTCTTGCCGGGCGGCTGCGCCACCACCTGGACGCCCGAGTCCAGAATCTCGTCGCCGGTAATCACCAGGCGAGCGTTGCCCCCCCCAAACAGCTCCGGAAACATCTTGCCAAAGTGTTCGTTCACCTTGTTGAAGGTGCCTGAGAGTAGTTCGCGGGTTTCGCCGTCAATCTTTTTAATGGCATCTTCCAGCGTGGACATGGCCTCCACCAAATCTGCCGTTTGCGCATCCAGAAATTGCTTGCGCTCACGGGCTGCTGCCAGCTCGTCGAGTGCGGCCAGATTCACCGCGCCCAGGGCGGCAATGTCGCGATTGATGCGGTCAATGTCACCTTGCAAGCCCGCCAGGCGCACATGGTCCCGGGTGATCGACAGCGCCACGGCTGCCAGATCGGCCCGCGCGTCGTTCAAGAGTTGGCTGTATTGCTCAAAACCCAAGCGGGCCGCTTGCTCTTTGAGTTGAAATTCGGTGATGTGGGCACGCAAAGGGTCAAGCTCGCGCTCGAGTTGCAGGCGGCGCTCATCGCTGGCGCGCAGCTTGGCGGTGAGGTCGTCGTATTGGCTGCGTTGGGCACCCAGTTGTTGTTCGCGCTCAAGCTTGACCGCCAGTGCCTGCTGCAAACCACCTTGCGCGGCGGCATCGTTCAACCGGGTCAATTCGTCTTGAGCCCTTTGACTCTCGGCAGCCACCGATGCGGCTTGGGCAATGGCCGTTTCAATGGCGCGCGACAACTCGGCCTTGCGCGCGTCCAGGCTGCGCAGGGTAAAAGTGGCTTCTTGTGCCTGACGCTCCAGGCTGCGTTGCTGCTCACGCGACCCGGCCAGCTTGCGCTCGGCGCCAATCACATGGTCATCAAGCTCGGCATGGCGCTGCTGGGCATCAGCCAGTTGCATGTCAAGCTCTTCGAAGCGGGCTTCGGCCGTGACGCGGCGCTCTTGCAAATCATCCAGTTGCTCATCCACCTCCGCTAAATCGGTGGCAATCTGGGCGCTGCGGCTGCGTGCCTGCTCGGCTTGCTGGCTGAGTTGCAGGGTTTGCACTTGCAGCGTGTGGGTTTTTTGTTGCGCTTCAGCCGCTTCTTTGCGAGCACTGGCCAAACGCTGCGCCACATCGGCATAAGCCGCCTCGGCGCGTACCAGCACGACCCGGGCTTCGTCGCTGATCAGCACCTGGGCACGCCGTTCTTTTTCCAGGTTTTCAATCTCTTGCGCACGTGCCAGCAGCCCTGCCTGCTCTGAATCGGGTGCATAAAAGCTGACACTGTGGCGACTGACGGCATGGCCGGTTTTGACGTAAATGACTTCACCGGGTTGCAATGTGTCGCGACTGGCCAGCGCGTCTTCCAGGCTGGCTGCGGTGAAACAGCCCTGCAACCAGTCATCGAGTACGGCCTTATGGCCCGCATCGTGCAGTCGCAGCAAGTCTGACAGGCGTGGCAACGTCGTATTTGGTAGGGTTTGGACTGCCAAAGGCGGGCTGTAAAACGCCAATTTGGCCGGTGGCGCATCTTGCGTAAAAGCGCGCACCAGGTCCAGCCGGCTCACCTCCAGCGCACCCAGGCGTTCTCGCAAAGCACCCTCCAGCGCGTTTTCCCAGCCCTGTTCAATGTGCAGGCAGCTCCACAAACCCTGCAAATGGTCCAGGCCATGTTTTTGCAGCCAGGGTTGTAACTTGCCGTCGGTTTTGACCTTGTCCTGCAAGGCTTTGAGCGCCTCCAGTCTGGCGGAAAGATCGGCCAACCGGGCTGATTCACGGTTCACCGTTTGCTGCTGGCTACGCCTGCGCTCATCAAGCTCGGGCGCGCTGTCATTCAGCGCATCCAACCGGGCTTGCGCCACGTCCGAAGCCTCAAGCGCTTGCGCCAATTGACTTTGCTGCCCGGCTAATTTGAGCTCATCAGGCGCCACCAGGCTGTTGCGGTCAGTCAGCAAGCGCTCGCGCCGCGTGACCAATTGCCGCGACTGCTCTTCAATACCGCGCTGCTCGGCGGCCAGCACCCCGATCTGCTGCTGCACTTGCGTCACGCTGGCACGTTGTTCATTGGCGACTTTCTGGGCCTGGCGCAAAGCCTCTTCCAGCGTCGGCAGGTGTTGCGCCTGCTCTTCCAGTTGGGCGGCCAGCAACTCGTTTTTTTCTTCACCCAGCAATTCAAGCTCGGCTAACTCTTCTTGAGCCGTTTCAGCGACCTGGCGGCGTGTGGTCCACTCGGTGGCCTGCTCATGCAGGGTGCGCAGCCGCAGTTCCACGCGCTGGCGGCTTTCCACCACAAATCGGATTTCAGCTTCCAGCCGACCAACCTCGGCGCTGGCTTCGTACAGCAGCCCCTGCGCCTGATTCACCTGGTCGCCGGCAGCGTAATGGGCCTGGCGCACGGTTTCCAGCTCTGACTCGATGTGGCGCACATCGGCCAGCCGGCCCTCCAGCGCATTGACTGCCAACAAGCCTTCGGCCTGAATCTTGTCCTGCTCGGCCTGCGATTCGGTGCGCTTTAATAACCAGAGCTGGTGCTGCTTGAGTGTGCCTGCCGCCGTCAAGGCGTTAAATTTTTGCGCCACCTCGGCCTGTTTTTCCAGCTTGTCCAGGTTGGCATTGAGCTCACGCAAAATGTCTTCCACCCGGGTCAGGTTTTCGCGCGTATCCGTCAGGCGGGTTTCGGTCTCGCGGCGGCGCTCCTTGTATTTGGAGACGCCCGCCGCCTCTTCCAGGAACAGGCGCAGTTCCTCGGGCTTGCTCTCGATGATGCGGCTGATCGTGCCTTGGCCGATGATGGCGTAAGCGCGCGGCCCCAGCCCGGTGCCCAGAAACACATCCTGCACATCACGGCGGCGCACCACCTGGTTGTTGATCAGGTAACTGCTGTTGCCGTCGCGCGTGAGCACGCGTTTGACGGCAATTTCACCAAACTGGTTCCACTGACCGCCGGCGCGGTGGTCGTCGTTGTCAAACACCAGTTCGACACTGGCGCGGCTGGCCGGTTTGCGCGTGGTGGTGCCGTTGAAGATCACATCCTGCATCGACTCGCCACGCAATTCCGAAGCCTTGCTCTCGCCCAGCACCCAGCGCACCGCGTCCATGATGTTGGATTTGCCGCAGCCATTGGGTCCGACCACACCCACCAGTTGCCCGGGTAGCAAGAAATTGGTGGGTTCGGCAAACGACTTGAAGCCGGATAACTTGATGGAATTGAGACGCACAGGAATCGAAAAAGACTGCTTCGAGAAGAAAAAACGACCGTCATTTGAATGAGCCGTCATGATAACTTGATGGCGGCGCATCAAGGCACCGAGAAGGATATCTCTATATTCCTTATGTGTATATCGTAATCATAAAAATGTAGTTTGATATATATAGATTGGCCCGTACAGTTCGCTGCGCAACGGTGCCCGGTCAACAACTGACCCAACAAATCTGATTCCATATTTTTAACTGTTCTACCATGTACCAGTACACCGACTTTGACCGCCAGTTCATCCGCCAGCGTGCCGCCCAGCACCGCGACCAACTGGAGCGCAACCTCAAAGGCGAACTCTCTGACGACGAATTTCGTCCCCTGCGTTTGCAAAACGGCTGGTACATCCAGCGCTACGCCCCAATGCTGCGCGTGGCTGTACCGTACGGCGAGTTGGCCAGCCGCCAGCTGCGCGTATTGGCCCAAGTTGCCCGCGAATTCGACCAACCCAGCGCAGCCGTCCATCAACACGCCAGCGCCACCCAGGCCGGGTTGGGCACACCGCACCTGCCGGTGGGCTACGGTCACTTCAGCACACGACAAAACGTGCAGTTCAACTGGATTCCACTGGCAAAAAGCGCCGATGTGATGGACTTGCTGGCCACGGCAGACATGCACGGCATCCAGACCAGCGGCAATTGCATCCGCAACATCACCAGTGACGCGCTGGCCGGTATTGCCCCTGACGAAGACATCGACCCACGCCCCTATGCAGAAATCATGCGCCAATGGAGCACGTTGCACCCTGAGTTTGCGTTCCTGCCACGCAAGTTCAAAATCGCCATTACCGGTGCCGCCGAGGACCGCGCAGCCATTGCCTGGCACGACGTGGGGCTGCAACTGCGGCGCAATGCACTGGGTCATATTGGATTCAAGGTGCTGGTGGGTGGCGGTATGGGTCGAACCCCGATGATTGCCAGCACACTGCGCGAATTTTTGCCCTGGAACCAGATTCTGAATTACCTGGAAGCTGTGGTGCGCGTCTATAACCGCTTTGGTCGTCGCGACAACCTGTACAAGGCGCGAATCAAGATTTTGGTGAAGGCCGAGGGCCAGCGCTTTGTCGATGAGGTCGAGGCTGAATTCCAGAGCATCCTGAACCACGACGGCGCAGCGCACGCCATTCCGCAAGCCGAACTGGACCGGGTTTCAGCCTCTTTTATGCCGCCACCCATTTGGGATGAAGCGTCATCAGCAGTGCCAGCGGTCGCCATTGAACCCACTGGCAAGGACGCGCCTGAGTACCAACGCTGGCTTAAACAAAACGTGCGCGCCCACAAAAACCCGGCCCTGCGCGCGGTCACCCTGTCGTTCAAGCGTTTGGGCCATGCCCCGGGGGATGCTACTGCCGATCAACTCGATGCCGCTGCCGACCTGGCCGACCGCTTCAGTGCGGGTGAGGTACGCGTCACGCATGAGCAAAACCTGCTGCTGCCCTGGGTCCGCGCAACAGATTTGCCCGCACTCTGGCAAGCCGCACGCAGCCTGGGTGTGGCCAAGGCCAACATTGGCCTGCTCACCGACATGATCACCTGCCCCGGCGGTGACCTGTGCGCGCTGGCCAACGCCCGCTCCATTCCGCTGGCACAAGCCATTACCGAGCGCTACCAGGACCTGGACGAGTTGTTTGACATTGGCCCGGTTGACCTGCACATCAGCGGCTGCATGAACTCCTGCGGCCACCACCACACCGGCCACATTGGTGTGCTGGGCGTGGACAAAGATGGCCGCGAGTGGTACCAGATCTCGATTGGCGGCTCAGACGGCAGCGCCCTCAGCGGGGAGGCTGTTCCCGGCAAAGTGATTGGCCCGTCGTTTGCGGCCTCCGAGGTGACCGACGTGGTGGAAGCCTTGCTGGACACCTACCGCGAGCAGCGCTGCGCTGGTGAAACATTCATTGCCAGTGTGCGTCGCTTGGGGGTGGCGCCTTTCAAACTGGCAGCCAACGCGGTACGCCACGAAACCCGGGACGGCGACAGAGCGCTGCCTGAGCACCTGGCGATCGCTGAAACATTGACTGATTAAAAGGACAACCCATGCCAAATATTTTTAAATTAATAGCTGTCAGCGATGAATACAAAAACGCCAATGATCAAAATGTCATTGAGCTTGCCAATGACGCCGACCCCAGCACCTTGTCGCTTCAATATGTAGAACGTATTAACCTGCATATCCCCAAATTCACCGATGGCCGCGCGTTTAGTCAAGCCTATTTGCTGCGTCGCCGACTGGGATTCAAAGGCGACTTGCGCGCCACTGGCGATGTGCTGCTGGACC
>PHCO01000024.1 GCA_002842265.1 Betaproteobacteria bacterium HGW-Betaproteobacteria-18
CGCCGAATGCGCAACCGCTGGCGATGCACCTGCTTACTTGGACTTCAGTCAAGCCGACCGCTGGATCGTCTCGCTGCTGCAGCAGACTGAAGGCCAAGTGGCACAAGGCTTTGCCGACTACCGTCTCGACAACGTCGCCAGCACGATCTACGACTTTGTCTGGAACGAGTTCTGCGACTGGTACCTTGAAATTGCCAAGGTTCAAATCCAGCAGGGAAATGCCGCGCAGCAGCGCGCAACGCGCCGTACCCTGATCCGCACCCTGGAAACCATTTTGCGGCTGGCGCACCCGGTGATTCCGTTCGTGACGGAAGCGCTGTGGCAAAAAGTGGCGCCCGTTGCGGGCCGTGCGGGTGCGTCCATCGCCATCGCCGCTTATCCGGTAAGCCAGCCTGAGCGCATTGACGAAGCGGCCATCGCCCACGTGGCCAAGCTCAAGCAACTGGTCAATGCCTGCCGCAACCTGCGCGGTGAAATGAGCGTGTCACCTGCCACCCGCTTGCCGCTGTTTGCCATCGCTGGTTCAACCGCTGAAGCTGCCTTTATGCAGCAGGCTGCGCCCGTGTTGCAGGCCTTGACCAAACTCAGCGAAGTGCGCGTGTTTGAGGATGAAGCCGCCTGGGCCGCCGCTGCGCAAGCCGCCCCCGTGGCGGTGGTGGGCGAGGCGCGCATCTGCCTGTTCATGGAAATTGACGTGGCCGCCGAAAAAACCCGGCTGGGCAAGGAACTGGCCCGACTCGAAGGTGAAATCATCAAGGCGCACGGCAAGCTCGGCAACGAAGCGTTTGTCGCCCGCGCCCCCGCTGCCGTGATTGATCAGGAGCGCAAGCGCCTGGCTGACTTTGAGGCCACCGTGGCCAAGGTCAAGGACCAGTTGGCACGCTTGGGCTAATGGCTTTAGCGGCGGCGCAGCACGTGGATGAAATCGGTGCCTATCGTCTGCTGCTCCAACAGCTCGTTGCCGGTTTGTTTGGCAAAGGCCTGAAAGTCGCGCAAGGAACCGCCGTCGGTGGCCACTACCCTGAGGGTTTGGCCGCTTTCCAGTTCGGCCAGCGCCTTTTTCGCTTTCAGGATGGGCAGTGGGCAATTCAGCCCACGGGTGTCAATTTCTTTGTCGATGTGCATAACTTGTTCCTGGAAATTTGTGAAGAACGCGGCATCAGGCCGGAAAGACGCCGGTGGACAGATAGCGGTCGCCCCGGTCGCAGACGATGAAGACAATGGTGGCGTGTTTTTCGCGCTTGCTGATTTCACGTGCCACCCAGCAGGCTCCCGCCGCTGAGATGCCGGCAAAAATGCCCTCTTCGCGGGCCAGCTGGCGGCACATTTCCTCGGCGTCTTCCTGGCTCACGTAGAGCAGCTCATCGACAGGGGTGGGGTCATAAATCTTGGGCAAATAGGCTTGCGGCCATTTGCGGATGCCCGGAATACGTGAGCCGTCGGTGGGCTGCACGCCGATGATTTTGATGGCGGGGTTTTTCTTCTTGAGGTATTGCGAAACCCCGGTAATGGTGCCGGTGGTGCCCATGGCGCTGACAAAGTGGGTGATCTTGCCCTTTGTGTCGGCCCAGATTTCGGGCCCGGTGGTTTCCACGTGGATGCGCGGATTGTCGGGGTTAGAAAACTGGTCCAGCACGTGGCCCTTGCCCTCGCGCTGCATCTGGTCGGCCAGGTCGCGCGAATATTCCATGCCACCACTCTTGGGCGTCAGGATCAGCTCGGCGCCGAAGGCCTTCATGGTCTGCGCGCGCTCAATCGACAGGTCTTCGGGCATGATCAACACCATGCGGTAGCCCTTGATGGCCGCCGCCATGGCCAGCGCAATGCCGGTGTTGCCCGAAGTGGCTTCGATCAGCGTATCTCCGGGCTTGATGTCGCCACGTTCCTGGGCACGCTGGATCATCGACATGGCAGCCCGATCCTTGACCGAACCCGCCGGGTTGTTGCCCTCCAGTTTGCCCAGAATGACGTTGCCACGCGCTGCATTTTCAGTGGCCCCAATGCGCTGCAAGCGCACCAGGGGGGTCTTGCCGATCAGATCTTCGATGGTTGAATATTTCATAACCCGCACTGTGCCATAATTCGGGCCTCAAAGCGTGGCCCGGGTGGTGAAATTGGTAGACGCAGGGGACTCAAAATCCCCCTCCGAAAGGAGTGCCGGTTCGATTCCGGCCCCGGGCACCATCATTGCAATAATGATGATCGCAGCCGCTTCGGCTAACTTCAGGGGAAGTCAATTCTTTTGAATCGTTGGCGTGTACCAAGTACCACGACCCACGCCCAGTTGCGCCAGTTGACCGGCAGCAAGCAGTTTTCCAATGTGCAGTTTGATGGTGTGCCGGTTCGCGCTGGTTTGCGCTTCGGCACTGGCAACCGTCAGGCGCCCATGCGCACGGGCAATCGTCAGCAACTGAAGGGAGAGTTCAGGCAGGGTGGTCAACAGCAGATGCTCGCGCTCAATTTTGACTTCGAGCCGCTTCACTTGACTCGCCAGCGAACTCAGGAAAAATGTGATCCACGGTTGCCAGTTGGGTGACTCTGTGTGTATCGTGCCTTGCGTTTGTCTGAGGGCAATGTAGTAGCCCTGTTTGTTTTGTTCGATAACGCTTTCCAGCGAGCTGTAGGGCACATACACATAGCCCGCTTGCATCAAAAGCAGCGTTGTCAGTATGCGCGAGAGCCGCCCATTGCCATCATCAAACGGGTGAATTTCCAAAAATACAACTACAAAAATGGCCACGATCAAGAGCGGATGCAATGATTGGCTGTCGCGCATATGGCGTACCCATTCAAGCAACTCGCGCATCAGCCGTGGGGTGTCGAATGGGGATGCCGTTTGAAAAATAGTCGCTATTTCATTGCCCTTTTCATCAAACGCCGCCACCCGGTTTTCATGCGTTTTGTACTGCCCACGGTGGCGCTCATCCTTGCTGCTATAGGCCAGCAAATCCCGGTGAATTTGCATGATGTGGTTTTCGTTGAACGGGATGTGCTCCCAGGAACCAAACAGCAGTTCCATCACCTCGGCATAACCCGCCACCTCTTGTTCGTCGCGTGATGCAAACGACTTCATTGCTATCTTTTCAAGAAGCGCTTCGACCGCTTGATCGGAAAGCTGGCTACCTTCAATGCGGGTTGATGAGCCGATGCTCTCAATGGTGGCCACACGACGCAATGCCAGCAACCGATCCGGTGCCAACGTACCCAAAGCACGCCAGGCACCCTTGAACTCATCGAGTTTGGAAATGAGGGCCAGAATTTCTGGCGTGATCAGGATGTTGTGGGTGATCAGCATAGCCGCAAATATAGCCGCAAATAGCCATAAATTACATAAGAGCCCAAATTTCTAAAACTCAGCTCAAGTGCAACAGACAAAACACAGGGTGCTGTCGATTTTGCACAGCCAGAGTCGTGAGTGTTGTTGTTGAAGTGCATGTCAACGGCTTTTAGTTACGGGCAGCTTGGTGCCCAATCCAGTCATTGACAGTAGAGAGAACCGGTCATTGCAACTTCGAACGGCGGGAGATGGTTGGAACCGGTGCAGCAGTCACTGAAATCCTCGCCACGTTGCTGATGGCTAAGCTATTGGTGCCAATGTCGGGACCTATCTCAACGTGCCTGCAGTCCGCCAGGTCAATGCGTGCAAGAGAGTCAGCCATGATAATATATGTCATGGCTGATCGAAAAATTGTCGATGATACGCATCACATCACGCAAAAGCGCGGGAATGGTCAGCTTCGACGTGAAATCTGGGTTGATGCGCAGAATCAGGTGACTCGTTACAACCTTGCGTACATCAACCATTCGCTGCACAGTGGCGATAACGGGCGCGTGGTGGGTTATGACAACCAGCATGGGTATCACCACCGGCACTACTTCGGTGTTGTTGCTGCGGTTGATTTCACGAGTTTTGACGATATTGAAGATCAGTTCCAGGCCGATTGGACTGCACTCAGGAGCACCATATGAAAAATGTCACCCTTAAAACAGGTAACGAACAAGATTTCTTTCGTAGAGGGAAGGCGTTAGCACGATTGGCTGACGCTGGTCAACCGATGCCAGAGGAACGCACTGTCAGCTTTGAAGATCCTGCCGATCTTCTGCGCCTGCTGACAGCCAGTCGACTTGACGTGTTCCGCAGCGTCAAGGGTGAACCGGGTTCGATCACCGTCATCGCTGGTCGTCTGCATCGCGATCGCAGCGCCGTCAAACGTGATGTAGATCAGTTGGCGCAAGTCGGACTTGTAACGATAGAAACCAAGACGCTTCCAGGTCATGGTCAGATGAAAGAGATTCGAGCATCTGCAGGGAGTTTCCGTCTCGAAGCGATGGTAATGTGAATAGATTGGATGTTGGATTTTCAGAATCCATTGCGACCTGACTGGCTAAAAAAGCTGTAGGCGCATCAATGGGCTCTTCGAGGGGCAAATAGACAGCTAAACGGGCTATCCATGTGCCTATAAACGGGCTGCCACCCGCATGGCTAAGCCATTTATGGGCAGGACTCAAAATCCCCCTCTGAAAGGAGTGCCGGTTCGATTCCGGCCCCGGCACCAGCAAAACGCCTTTAGCCGAAACAGGGGATCCAACAAATTCCGACTCCGCACGTTGTCTGACGATGCGGTTTTTTTATGCCCGGTTGGGCGCCTCATGATCCATGTCCGGGCGCTTGTACGGGTCCACATGCGTCATCATGTTGATGACCCGGTGGCGCTGCATGACGCGCGCGCGCGCCGCCACGGCAATGTCGTGGCCTTGTTCCACACTCAGGGTGGCATCCACTTCCAGGTGCGCGTCCACCACAATCATGTCGCCCATTTTGCGGGTGCGCACGTCGTGCACATTGCTGATGCCGGGGGTGTCCAGCAGGGTTTGGCGAATGGCTTGCACTTCGACGTCATCCACCGCGCGGTCCATCAGGTCGTGCAGTGCGTCCCAGCCAAAACTCCAGCCCATCCGGGTCACCATGAAGCCCACGATGGCGGCGGCAATCGGGTCCAGAATGGGGTAGCCCATCAGGTTGCCGATGATGCCCACGCCCACCACCAGTGACGATGCCGCATCCGAGCGGGCGTGCCAGGCGTTGGCCACCAGCATGCTGCTTTTCACGCGTTTAGCCACGGACAGCATGTAACGAAACAGCAGTTCCTTGGCGGTGAGCGCGCCAGCGGCCACCCACAGGGCGGTGATGTGCACCGTGGCAATCGACTCTGGGCTTTGTAACTTGCTGGCGGCCGACCACAGCATGCCCAGGCCCACGGCCAGCAGCAGCGCGCCAAGTACCAGCGAAGCGGCTGTCTCAAAGCGTTGATGGCCATAGGGGTGGTCTTCGTCGGCGTCTTTCTGGCTGTGGTGGTTGGCGATAAGCACCACAAAGTCAGCCACCAGGTCAGACAGCGTGTGAATGCCGTCGGCGATCAGACCTTGCGACTTGGCCATGATGCCTGCCGTAATTTGGGCAATGCTCAACACCAGATTCACCGCCACACTGACCCAGGTGGAGCGTGCAGCGGCGCTAGCGCGCTGGGCCGGTGTAAATTGGCTGTCTTCGTCGTTGTCGGGGAATTCGTCAGAGCGCATGGGTCAATCGCGAGCCAGGAGAGGCCCCAAGTTTAGGCCACCGGCCCAGCCGTTCAAACTTGCGGCGCAGCGACCGTGGCGTACAAGGGGCTTGCGTCATGGTTTCTTCGCCAAGGTGGCCGCCCAGGCTGTGGGGTGCTTAAGGCTTCCTACAATGGCACCATGAACTTTCTAGACATGTTGCGCGCTGCCGAGCGCCAAAACGACTCCCTGCTGTGCGTTGGCCTGGACCCAGAGCCAGCCAAATTCCCCGAGACCATGCACGGTGATGCCAGCAAAATATATGATTTTTGCGCCGCCATCGTCGATGCCACCGCCGACCTGGTGAGCGCCTTCAAGCCGCAAATTGCCTATTTTGCCGCGCACCGGGCCGAAGACCAGTTGGAGCGTTTGATGGCGCACATGCGCCGCGCCGCGCCGGGTGTGCCCATTATTCTGGATGCCAAGCGCGGCGACATTGGCAGCACCGCCGAGCAATATGCCAAGGAAGCCTTTGAACGCTACGGTGCCGACGCGGTCACGCTGTCGCCGTTCATGGGCTTTGACACTATTCAACCGTACCTCAAGTACCATGGCAAAGGCGCCTTTTTGCTGTGCCGCACCTCGAATCCGGGGGGCGATGATTTTCAGAACCAGCGCCTGGCCAGCGTGGCGGGTACACCTCTGCTGTACGAGCACATTGCGCAACTGGCGCAGCGGCAGTGGAACCTGAATGGTCAGCTTGGGCTGGTGGTAGGTGCCACCTACCCTGCTGAAATTGAGCGGGTGCGTGAATTGGCCCCAACGCTGCCGCTGTTGATTCCGGGCGTGGGGGCTCAGGGTGGTGATGCGCTGGCTACTGTCAAGGCGGGCTGGCGCGCGGATGGGCCGATCATCGTGAATTCATCGCGCGCCATTTTGTACGCCTCCAGCGGCACCGACTTTGCCCCGGCTGCGCGCCAGGAAGCGCTCAAAACCCGTGATCTCTTGCAAGCCGTGCGTTCAGATTTGGCTTAAATCCAGCGGTTCGCCTGGTGCGATGCTGGCGGCGATGCCCCTTGCTTTCAGGAAGCCGCCAGTGCCGTAGCGCGTGACGCGGCTGTAAAAGCGGCGTTTGAGCTGCTGCACCATGGTGGTGTAGGCATCGAGCAGGGGCGGCAGAATGGTGAAGCTGTCGTAATTCACCACCACCGCCACCCGGTGCCCCAGCGGTGCCAGCAGCGCGGTGACGTGGTCCTCGATGGTCTTGATATCGTCCAGGCTGTCCACCGCCAGGCCTTCGAAGTTGATGAACAGCAGTTTGTGTTCGCGGTCCAGTTTCAGCCGCTGCGCCAGTGGGGTGGCCAGCAGCCGTTCGCGCAGCCCCATGGGCGCTTCGCCAAACAGGGCGGCATCCATGATGCTGAGCTGGGGGCTGATCAGCGGCGCAAAATCCATCTGGTCCAGCACATCGCGCTGCAGGTCCACGCCTGCTGCCAGTTCAATCAGTTCCAGCGCGGGTGTCTGTTCGGTCCCCGCCAGACGGAACACGCAGCGCTCGGTGACATACAGCACCTGCTGGCCGCGCCGGCGCGACTCGCGGGCGCTGAAGGTGCGGTGCTCCACCTGTCTGACGAATTTGCGGTAACTGCCTTCGCTGTCGATGTGCAGGCGACCGTCGGCAATGCGCTCCTGCAGGTCACCAGCGGTGAAGGTGCCGACAAAGACCACGGTCTTGGCGTTTTGGCTGATGTTGATGAAGCCGCCGGCACCAGCCAACTTCGGGCCGAATTTGCTGACGTTGAGGTTGCCCTCGGCATCGGCCTGAGCCAGTCCGAGCACCGCCACGTCCAGCCCGCCGCCATCATAAAAGTCAAACTGGCTGGGTTGGTCAATCACGGCTTGCGCGTTGATGGCCGCGCCAAAGCTCAGGCCGCCCGCTGGAATGCCGCCAATCACGCCGGGCTCGGCGGTGAGCGTCAGCAGGTCAAATACTTTTTCTTCGGCGGCGACCGTCGCGACGCCCTCGGGCATGCCGATGCCCAGGTTGACCACGCTGTTGGGCTTGAGCTCCAGCGCGGCGCGGCGGGCAATCACCTTGCGTTCGGTCAATGCCATCGGCTCGATCAGATTCACCGGAACGCGAATCTCACCGGAGTAGGCCGGGTTGTAGGCCTCGGAAAAGGTTTGCATGTGGTGTGCCGGATCGGTGGCAATCACCACCGCATCGACCAGCACGCCGGGCACTTTGACGCTGCGCGGGTGCAGGGTGTTGCGCTCGGCGAGTCGCTCCACCTGCGCAATCACAATGCCGCCGCTGTTGCGCGCCGCCATGGCAATGGCCAGCGCTTCGAGCGTGAGGGCTTCGCGTTCCATGCTCAGGTTGCCGTCCGGGTCGGCGGTGGTGGCGCGGATGATGCCGACATGGATCGGGAACGCCTTGTAGAACAGGTAATCCTTGCCGTCGATCGCCATGCGCTGCACGATGTCTGTGGTGGTCGCCGCGTTGAGCTTGCCGCCGCCGTGAATCGGATCGACAAAGGTGTCGAGTCCGACATGGGTGAGCGTGCCCGGCTTGCCAGCGGCAATGTCGCGAAACAGGTGCGTGATCACGCCTTGCGGCAGGTTGTAGGCTTCAATCTTGTTGTCAATGGCCAATTGTTGCAGCGTCGGCACCAGTCCCCAATGGCCGCCGATGACGCGGCGCACCAGGCCGTCATGGCCAAAGTGGTTCAGGCCCCGGCTTTCGCCATCGCCCTGACCGGCGGCATAGACCAGTGTCAGGTTTTGCGGCGCGCCCTGGCCAGTTTCTTCGCGCGTTTGCACAAAGCGCGCTTCCAGCGCCACCGCAATTTCTTCGGCAAAACCAATGCCGACAAAACCACCGGTGGCTACCGTGTCGCCGTCGTGAATGAGGCGCACGGCCTCGGCCGCGCTGACCACCTTGTTGCGGTGCGCGCCGGTGGCTTGCAGGTCATTGAACTGGGTGTGCATGGCTTGTCTCCTCAAGTCTCATTATTTTCTGTGGGTACACTGAACCTGTAGGGCGGAATTCATCCTGCCAGGCCGACTGAAGTCGGCTCCACAGAACCCCGGGTCAGCAGCTCAGCACCGTTGTTTCGCGTCAAAGCGGTTGGCTCATGCTATCTCATTTTTTGTCAAAGCAGCCTGGCCAGATAACGCCCGGTGTGGCTGGCCGGGTTGGCGGCCAATTGCTCAGGCGTGCCGACCCCCACCACGGTGCCGCCGCCGCTGCCGCCCTCGGGGCCCATGTCGATCAGCCAGTCGGCGGTTTTGATCACGTCCAGGTTGTGTTCGATCACCACAATGGTGTTACCCGCATCGCGCAACTGGTGCAGCACTTTGAGCAGCAGGTCAATGTCGGCAAAGTGCAGGCCGGTGGTGGGCTCGTCCAGAATGTAGAGCGTGCGCCCGGTGTCGCGTTTGCTGAGTTCAAGCGCCAGCTTGACGCGCTGCGCCTCGCCGCCAGACAGCGTGGTGGCCGCCTGGCCAAGCCGGATGTAACTCAAACCCACGTCCAGCAAGGTGTGCAGCTTGCGCTCGATGGTCGGCACGGCCTTGAAAAATGCGTGCGCCGCCTCCACCGTGAGTTCCAGGATTTGCGCGATGTTTTTGCCCTTGTACAGCACCTCCAGCGTTTCGCGGTTGTAGCGCTTGCCCGCGCAGACATCGCAGGGCACATAGACATCAGGCAGAAAGTGCATCTCCACCTTGACCATGCCGTCGCCCTCGCAGGCTTCGCAGCGGCCACCGGCCACGTTGAAGCTGAAGCGCCCCGGGCCGTAGCCACGCTCGCGGGCGGTAGGTACCTCGGCCATCAGTTCGCGAATCGGGGTGAACAGGCCGGTGTAGGTGGCCGGGTTGGAACGGGGCGTGCGGCCAATCGGGCTCTGGTCGACGTTGATGACCTTGTCAAAGTACTCAATGCCTTCAATGGCCGCATGTGCTGCCGGTTCGTCATGCGCGCGGTAAATGGTGCGTGCCACAGCCTTGTAGAGCGTGTCGTTCACCAGTGTGGATTTGCCTGAGCCCGAGACACCGGTGACGCAAGTGAACAGGCCCACCGGGAAAGCCACATCGACGCCTGTGAGGTTGTGGCCGCTGGCGCCGATCACCTTGAGCGCCTGCAAGTCACCCAGCGTGGCGTTGTGCTGTGCTTCGCGCTCGGCCCGTTTGAGCGCGGCCGGGCTCGGCGCAAAGCGGCTGGTCTTGCCTTGGTTGAAGGGTTTGGGTGCCTGCGTGGGCAGCCAGGCGGTGCGGTGCCTTGGCACGGCAATGCAGCGCGCGCCGCTGAGGTATTGGCCGGTGAGCGAACCGGGCGTTGCCTTGACCTGCTCAAAGTTGCCCTGCGCCATGACGCGCCCGCCATGCACGCCAGCACCCGGGCCCATGTCGATGATCTGGTCGGCAGCGCGCATCATGTCTTCGTCGTGCTCGACCACCAGCACGCTGTTGCCGATGTCGCGCAGGTGTTTCAGGGTCTCGATCAGGCGGTCGTTGTCGCGCTGGTGCAGGCCAATGCTGGGTTCGTCCAGCACATACATCACCCCGGTCAGGCCGCTTCCAATCTGGCTGGCCAGGCGGATGCGCTGGGACTCGCCGCCGCTCAAGGTCTCGGCGCTGCGGTCCAGGCTCAGGTAGGTCAAGCCCACATCGTTCAAAAATTTCAGGCGCAGGCTGATCTCACGCACCACCTTGGCCGCAATGTCGCCCTTGGCACCGTGCATGGTGAGTGTTTTGAAGTAGGTAAAACACTCGGCCAGCGTGTAATGGCTGAGCTCAAAAATCGCGCGCGCCTGCACGCCTTCGCCTATTCTGACGTGGCGCGCCTCGCGCTTGAGGCGGGTTCCAGCGCAGTCCGGGCAGGGCTGAATGCTGCGCAGGCGGGCCAGGTCTTCACGCACCACGGCAGAATCGGTCTCGCGGTAACGGCGCTGCATGTTGGGGAGGATGCCTTCGAACGGGTGTTTCTTGCTAACCTTCTTGCCGCTGGAGGTGCCCGAATCCATGACGTAGCTGAACTTGATCTCTTCCAGCCCCGAGCCTTGCAGCACGGCCTGTTGCACGGTGTCAGGCAAGGATTCAAACGGCTGTTCAATGTCAAACTTGTAGTGCTCGGCCAGGCTTTCCAGCATGGCAAAGTAGTAGGCATTGCGCCGGTCCCAGCCTTTGATGGCACCACTGGCCAGGCTTAAACTGGGAAAAGCCACCACACGCGCCGGGTCAAAATACTCCTGCATGCCCAGGCCGTCACAGCTTGGGCAGGCCCCTACCGGGGAGTTGAAGGAAAACAGGCGTGGCTCCAACTCGGCAATCGAGTAGCTGCACACCGGGCAGGCAAACTTGGCGTTAAAGAGGTGCTCTGCTGGTTTGCTGCCTCCTTCAACAGTGGTGGCTGAGGCATTGTCCATTTCCAGCGCGATGGCGCGCCCGTTGGCCACCCGCAAGGCGGCCTCGAAGCTCTCGGCCAGGCGCTGTTTGATGTTGTCGTAATCCGTTCGCCCTGAGCCTGTCGAAGGGCTCGTAAGGGCTTCGACAAGCTCAGTCCGAACGGTGGGGTGGCGCACCTTGATGCGGTCGATCACCACGTCGATGTCGTGTTTTTCGGTTTTCTTGAGCACCGGTAACTGGTCAAACTCAAAGGTCTGGCCATTGACCCGAAAACGCACGTAGCCCTGGTGCTGCATGTCGGCAAACACGTCCAGGAACTCGCCCTTTTTTTCGCGTGCAATGGGCGCCAGAATCATCAGCCGGGTGTCCGCAGGCAGGGCCAGCACGGCATCCACCATCTGGCTCACCGTTTGCGACTGCAAAGGCAAGCCATGCTCGGGGCAATAGGGTGTGCCGGCGCGGGCAAACAGCAGACGCAGGTAGTCATGGATCTCGGTGACGGTGCCCACCGTGGAACGCGGATTGTGGCTGGTCGCTTTTTGTTCGATCGAGATGGCCGGTGACAGGCCTTCAATCACATCCACGTCTGGCTTGTCCATCAGTTGCAAAAACTGCCTTGCGTAAGTGGACAAGCTCTCCACATAGCGGCGCTGTCCCTCCGCATACAGCGTGTCAAAGGCCAGGCTGGACTTGCCCGAGCCTGACAGGCCGGTGATCACCACCAGCTGGTTGCGCGGGATGTCGAGGTCGATGTTTTTCAGGTTGTGCGTGCGGGCGCCACGGATGCTGATGTGCTGCTGCATGACAGCGCCCAAATACTGACCGGTGGCAGTGGATGGAACGGCGATACCGGTGTCGGAGTGGTTCAAGGTAGGTGTGCTCAAAATGACGGCCAAATGCAACGGGAAACCTGCCATGATAGTCAATACGTGGCTTCTGGCATTGACCCCCCAGGCGGCGCGTGGCCGGGTACCCGTTAAGAATCGGGGACAATCCAACGCTTGCGGCCGTTCAGGTTGCGTGTTTTTGATTTCGGAGAAGCCCTTGTCAGATGTGAATGCCCCGCTGGCGCCTGCCAGCGCCAGGACGACTACCGCGATGACGGCGTTGGAGTTGCGCGCCAGTTTTTCGCTAGCCTCCATTTTTGCCCTGCGCATGCTGGGCTTGTTTTTGATTTTGCCGGTGTTCGCCATCGAGGCGGCACGTTACCCAGGTGGCAACGATGCGGCTATGGTTGGGTTCACCATGGGCATTTATGGCTTGACGCAAGCCATGCTGCAGTTTTTATATGGCCTGGCCTCTGATCGTGTCGGGCGCAAACCCGTGATTGTGTTTGGCCTGCTGGTGTTTGCGGCTGGCAGCCTGGTCGCCGCATGGGCACCCTCGCTGACCTGGTTGGCGATCGGTCGGGCCGTGCAAGGCGCCGGTGCGGTTTCGGCCGCTGTGACGGCGCTGCTGGCAGATCAGACGCGCGACGAGGTGCGCACCAAGTCGATGGCACTGGTGGGGGGCAGCATCGGCTTGATGTTTGCCTTGTCGCTGGTGGCCGCGCCGATATTGGCGGGCTGGATTGGGCTGGTGGGTATTTTTGTCGTCACGGGTGTGCTGGCACTGTTGGGCGTGGCCGCCGTGATCTGGTGGGTGCCGCCTGAGCCTTTGCAGCACAAGGACCAGCCGCGCGGCCGCTTGGCCGATGTACTGCATTCACCTGCACTGCTACGTCTCAATTTTGGTGTCTTTGTGCTGCATGCGGTGCAACTGGCGATGTGGCTGGCCCTGCCGGCCATGCTGGTGCAGGCGGGTTTGGCGCGTGAGGACCATTGGCAGGTCTATTTGCCAGCGGTGCTGGGCTCGTTTGTGATGATGGGCGGCAGCTTGTTCCAGTTGGAAAAACGGGGCTACTTGCGCGCCGTCTTTTTGACCTCCATCGGTTTGACGGCGCTGGTGCAGGCTGGTCTTTGGGGCCTGGTGGACGCGATGCCAAGTATTGCGATGCTGGGTGGGCTCTTGTTTGTGTTCTTTTATGGCTTCAATGTGCTCGAAGCCAGCCAGCCCAGCATCGTGTCGCGTTTGGCACCCCCGGCCAGCCGGGGTGCCGCCATCGGGGTCTATAACACGCTGCAGTCGCTTGGCTTTTTTGCCGGTGGCATGGGTGGCGGCTGGCTCATGAAGCACGGCGGTGCCAGTAGCCTGTATGCAGTGTGCGCGGGCCTGATGCTGCTGTGGCTGCTGGTGGCCTGGCCAATGCAGGCGCCGGTGGGCCGGGGTCATTGAATTCCACCAAAACCCGGCTAAACTGAAACATTGCGGTTGATCCGCCTGGTGCACGTCCAGTGCACCGCAACACTCAAAGGAACAAGCATGGCCTCAGTCAATAAAGTAATTCTTGTCGGCAACCTCGGACGTGATCCGGAAGTGCGGACTTTCCCTAACGGTGACCGCGTGGCCAACGTCACCATTGCCACCACCGACAAGTGGAAAGACAAGCAAAGCAACGAAGTGCGCGAAGCGACCGAGTGGCATCGCATTGTTTTCAATGGCCGGTTGGCGGAAATTGTGGAGCAATACCTGCGCAAGGGGGCCCAGATTTATGTTGAAGGCAGCTTGCGCACGCGCAAATGGACGGACAAGGACGGTGTTGAAAAATACACCACCGAGATCCGCGCCGACCAGATGCAAATGCTCGGCAGCCGCCAGGGCATGGGCGAGCCCAGCCATGGCGACGATGACGGTGGTTACGGCCGTCCGGCAGCCGCTGCGCCGCGCTCCGCTGCGGCACCGGCACGCGCTGCGACTTCTAACGCCCCGGCTGCTCGTCCACCCAGTGGCTTTGATGACATGGATGACGACATTCCCTTCTGACACCCGGCTAGCCTTATTCTGTAAAAACCCCGGGAAGTCATGGATTTTCCGGGGTTTTTTTATGGTTTTTGTGCTTTGTATATGTACTGGTGGGGGTATTCAAATATACTATGCGCAGTATTTTTTAGGAAACCTTATGCAACCGTCTTTTTTATTTCGTGCGTTGGTTCGACCCAATCGGATAGGGCAAGCATTGGCTGTGCTGGTGTCCCTGGCTGTGTTGTCGGTGACCGCACAGACACTGCCGCAAGTGAATGTGGTGGCGGTACAACTCAAGGCCGTCGGCAGTGGTTTTGAAATGGATGGCGTGGTGCAACCGGTCAAGCAGAGTACGGTGTCGGCGCAGGCCTCGGGGCGGCTCGTCACATTGGCCGTCAAGGCGGGTGATCCGGTGCGTGCCGGCCAGTTGCTGGCCACCATTGATGACCGTGAAACGCAAACCGGTGTGCAGCGCAGTCGCGCCCAGGCGGCGCAGGCGCAGGCTGAATTGCGCAACGCGCAAGCCAATTTCAACCGCACCCGTGAGCTGCTGGCCCAGGGTTTCATCAGTGCCGCAGCCATGGACACGGCCGATGCCCAACTCAAGTCAGCGCAAGCGGGCCGTGACCAGGCCAGCGCGGGTGAAATGCAGTCCGGCTTGTCGCAGGGTTTTACCCGCGTGACGGCTCCGTTTGATGCTTTTGTGCTGCAAACGCTTTCGGAGGCCGGTGACCTGGCATTCCCCGGTAAACCGCTGTTGACGTTGTATGCGCCCTTGCCCTTGCGGGCCGTGGTGCAGGTGCCGTTGTCGCGTTCAACCCAGGTGCAGGGCAACACTGCGGTGGAGGTGCAGGTGAGCGCTGCTGATGGATCAATGCAATGGGTTCGCCCCAGCCAGACCAGCCATCTGCCCGTGGCCGACGCCGTGTCGCAAACCATTGAGTGGCGGCTGGAATTGCCTGCCAGCGCGAGCAAAGGTTTGCTGCCGGGCCAGCAGGTGCGGGTGCGCTTTGCCGCCGGGCAGTCGCAGCGTTTGATTATTCCAGCGGCAGCAATTTTGCGCCGTGGCGAGTTGACGGCCGTCTATGTGGTGTCGGGCAAAGGCTTTGCACTCAAGGCGATTCGCCTCGGGGCAGAGCATGGTGCGCAAGGCGTTGAAGTGCTGGCGGGCTTGAGCGACAGCGACCGCGTGGCGCTGGACCCGGTGCGCGCCGGTCTGACGGGTGCCCAGGCTGTTGGTAACGCGGCACAGTGAGATGAGCATGTCAAATCAACCCCAATTGGGCATCTCCGGGCGCATGGCGCGGGCTTTCAAGCTCAACGCCATCACGCCTTTGCTGGCTCTGGTGGCGCTGCTGCTGGGCTTGTTTGCGGTGTTGGTGACGCCGCGTGAAGAAGAGCCGCAAATCAACGTGACCATGGCCAATGTGCTGATTCCGTTTCCCGGGGCCAGCAGTGTGGATGTGCACAACATGGTGGCGCGCCCGGCCGAGCAGGTGCTCAGTCAAATTGCAGGTATTGAGCACACCTATTCGGTGGCGCGCCCTGGCATGGCGGTGATGACGGTGCAATTCAAGGTGGGGGTGCCGCGCACCGAGGCGCTGGTGCGCCTGTATGACGTACTCAATGCCAACCAGGACTGGTTGCCGCGCGAACTGGGCACGCTTACGCCCATCGTCAAACCCAAGGGGATTGACGATGTGCCGGTGCTGGCCGTCACGCTGTGGAGCAAGGATGCCCTGCCTGCTGTGGATCTGGAGCGCGTGGCACACACCGTCGAGGCTGAATTGAAACGTGTGCCGGGCACCCGCGAGGTACAGACCATTGGCGGGCCGGAACGCGCCGTGCATGTGTGGCTGGATCCGGTGCGTTTGCGCGAGCGCGGTGTTGACGTGTTGTCGCTCAAAGCCACGCTGGCAGCCGCCAACGCCAGCATGCCCTCGGGTGCCGTGCTCGACCCGCAAGTACCTGGTGGCCAGATGCTGAGCGTGGAAACGGGCGAGTTCTTGCGCTCGGCACAAGATGTGGGTGATCTGGTGGTGGGCGTCAGCCAGGGCCTGCCGGTGTACCTGCGGGAAGTGGCCCGCATCGAGATCGGTGCGCAATTGCCGCTGCGGTATGTCTGGTACACGCCGGGTGCGGCCAGCGCTTTGGTCGCCTCCGCCGCACCTGCCGACCAGAATGCGGCTGCCGGCGGCGTCTATCCGGCCCTGACCCTGACCGTCACCAAAAAACCGGGCACCAACGCGGTGGATGTTGCCCGTGCGGTGCGTGCGCGGGTACAGGAACTCGGCAATACGGTGATCCCCAGCAATATCCAGACCACCATCACCCGCGACTACGGTGAAACGGCAGCAGAAAAAGCCAACAAGCTGATCCAGAAACTCGCGTTTGCCACGGGTTCGGTGATTTTGTTGGTGGGTTTTGCACTGGGCCGCCGTGAGGCGGTGATCGTGGGCGCGGCTGTGATTCTGACGCTGACAGCCACCCTGTTTGCATCCTGGGCCTGGGGCTTTACGCTCAACCGGGTGTCGCTGTTCGCGCTGATTTTTTCAATTGGCATTTTGGTCGATGATGCCATTGTGGTGGTGGAAAACATTCACCGCCATCAAAACCTGTTTCCTGAGCGCAGCTTGCGCGAAATCATTCCGGCCGCCGTGGATGAAGTCGGTGGCCCCACCATTTTGGCCACTTTGACGGTGATCGCGGCATTGTTGCCGATGGCGTTTGTGAGTGGCTTGATGGGGCCCTACATGAGCCCGATCCCGATCAACGCCAGCCTGGGCATGGCGATTTCACTGGTCATTGCGTTCACGGTGACGCCATGGTTGGCGCTCAAGGTGATGCGCCAGCACAAACACGGTGAGGGCGCCGACGCGCAGCCCACCGGACTGGGGCCCAAGCTGCAGCGCTTGTTTACCTGGGCGTTGACGCCATTTTTGAGCAGCGCCAAAAAGCGCTGGTTGCTGCTGTTGGGTATTCTGATGGCGCTGATGCTCTCGGTCGGCCTGACGCTGGTGCAATGGGTGGTGCTGAAAATGCTGCCCTTTGACAACAAGAGCGAGTTCCAGGTGGTGGTTGAAATGCCTGCCGGTACCTCGCTGGAGAACACCGCAGCCGCCCTGCACGAGTTGGGTGCCTATTTGGCGCAGCAACCTGAAGTGCTGAACCTGCAAGCCTATGCCGGCACGGCATCGCCGATCACTTTCAATGGCCTGGTGCGTCAGTATTACCTGCGCGCTGATGCCGAGCAGGGCGACTTGCAAGTCAACCTGGTGGACAAGCAGCACCGCAGTGACAAGAGCCATGTGATTGCGCAACGGCTACGCCCTGAGCTGGAAAAAATTGGCAACCGGCACAATGCCCTGGTCAAGGTGGTTGAAGTGCCGCCAGGCCCACCGGTGATGTCACCGCTGGTGGCCGAAATCTATGGTCCCGATGAGGCCGGGCGGCAAACCCTGGCACGCCGGGTGGCGCAGGCCTTTGTGGCCACACCCGACATCGTGGGGGTCGATACCTCGCTCAAGGACGATGCCCCCAAAGCCTACTTGCGCGTGCGCCGCCAGCGGGCTGAGTCCCTGGGTATTCCGGTGGCGATGGTGGCGCAAACGGCAGCCATGGCGCTCACCGGGGTTGATGCTGCCTACCTGCATGACGGCCACTCCAAATACCCGGTGCCGGTGCGCCTGCAACTGCCGCTGCGTGACCAGGTGGGGCTGGATGCGCTATTGGC
The DNA here is from genome assembly GCA_002842265.1 of Betaproteobacteria bacterium HGW-Betaproteobacteria-18. Taxonomy (GTDB): domain Bacteria; phylum Pseudomonadota; class Gammaproteobacteria; order Burkholderiales; family Burkholderiaceae_C; genus Rhodoferax. The sequence goes on from PHCO01000024.1 coordinate 17,525, forward strand.
CATGCCGCTGCGTGCCGCCAACGGTCAGATGGTGCCCTTGTCAGAACTGGTGCAAGTGGAAACCGGTGTCATTGACAAGCCCTTTTTTACCAAGGATTTGCAAGGCGTCAGCTACGTGTTTGGCGACATGGCGGGCAAGCTGGATTCGCCCTTGTATGGCCTGTTTGCCATTCGTGACAAGCTGCAGGCGGTTGCGTTGCCTGGCACTGGCGAATTGGGTGAGTACTGGATCAGCCAACCCACGGACCCGTACCGTCAGTATGCGGTCAAGTGGGATGGTGAATGGCAGATCACCTACGACACCTTCCGTGATATGGGTGCGGCCTATGGCGTGGGCCTGATCCTGATTTACCTGCTGGTGGTGGCGCAGTTCAGGAGCTATCTGACCCCGTTGGTGATCATGGCACCGATTCCGTTGACCATCATTGGGGTCATGCCGGGTCATGCTCTGCTGGGGGCGCAGTTCACGGCCACCTCGATGATCGGCATGATCGCGCTGGCCGGCATCATCGTGCGCAACTCCATCTTGCTGGTGGACTTTATCGAGCTGCAGGTGGCGCAAGGCGTGATCTTTAAAGACGCCGTGATCCAGTCGGCCGCGGTGCGCGCACAACCCATTGCCCTGACCGGCCTGGCGGCCATGATCGGTGCCTTTTTCATTCTGGATGACCCGATTTTCAACGGCCTCGCCATTTCCCTGATCTTCGGTATTCTGGTGTCCACCCTGCTCACGCTGGTGGTGATACCGGTTCTGTATTACGCGCTGTACTGGCGCCGTAACAAGGCGCACGCAGAGGCGTCAATTTCCCTCGGTAAGACTCACTAACTTTTTATATTTCTGGAGACAAGACATGGCTCACATCGTCATCATGGGTGCAGGTATTGGCGGCATGCCCGCCGCCTACGAAATGCGGGAAATGCTGCCCAAGGAGCATCGCATCACGGTCGTCAACAGCACCGATTATTTTCAATTTGTGCCCAGCAACCCGTGGGTGGCGGTGGGTTGGCGTGAGCGCGATGCGGTCACCTTGCCGATCGCACCTTACCTTGAGCGCAAAAAAATTGGCTTTATCGGCAAAGCAGTCACAAACATTGATGCCGCTGCCAGCAAGCTCACGCTGTTGGGCGGTGACACACTGGATTACGATTATTTGCTGATTGCCACCGGCCCCAAGCTGGCGTTTGATGAAGTGGCTGGTGCCGGCCCGGTTAAATCGGGTGGCGGTGGCTTTACCCATTCCATTTGCCATGTGGATCACGCACAGGCATTTTTTGCCGACTATCAGGAATTTTTGAAGAATCCTGGCCCGATCGTGGTGGGCGCCATGCCCGGCGCCAGTTGTTTCGGCCCGGCCTACGAATTCGCCATGATTCTCGACACCGACCTGCGTCGGCGCAAATTGCGCAACAAGGTGCCGATGACCTTTATTACCAGTGAACCCTACATTGGCCACCTGGGACTGGGTGGTGTCGGCGACAGCAAATCGATGCTGGAGTCTGAATTGCGGGGTCGCGACATGAAGTGGATCACCAATGCCAAAACCACCAAGGTGGAGCAGGGCAAGATGTTTGTGACCCAGCTGGATGAGCATGGCAACCCGGTCAAGGACCATGAAGTGCCGTTCAAGCTGTCGATGATGCTGCCCGCCTTCAAGGGGGTCGATGCGGTGGCGGCCGTGCCCAATTTGTGCAACCCGCGTGGCATGGTCATCATTGACGAGTTCCAGCGCAGCAAGGCTTACCGCAACATTTATTCAGCCGGTGTCTGCGTTGCCATTCCGCCGGTAGAAGTCACGCCGGTGCCCACCGGTACGCCCAAGACCGGCTACATGATCGAGAGCATGATGACCGCCATCTGCCACAACATTGCCAATGACCTGGCAGGCAAGCCTGCCACGGCCAAAGGCACCTGGAACGCGGTGTGCCTGGCTGACATGGGCGACACCGGAGCGGCCTTTGTGGCCCTGCCGCAAATCCCGCCGCGCAACGTGAACTGGTTCAAGAAAGGCAAGTGGGTGCACCTGGCCAAAATTGCCTATGAGAAATACTTCATGCGCAAGCTGAAAAAAGGCACCTCCGAGCCAATTTATGAGAAATACATCATGGGCTTGCTGGGCATCAATCGTTTAAACAAGTAATTTTTTCAAGGAGTTATCACCATGACCGTACAACGCTATATCCTCGTTTTTGCCGGACTGTTCATCATGATTTCACTGGCTTTGGGTGTCGAGGGCAGTCCGCTGTTTGTCAGCAAATGGGCGCTGGCGTTCACGGCTTTTGTCGGCGCCAATCTGTTTCAATCCGGCTTTACCAATTTTTGTCCACTGGGCATCATCCTGAAAAAACTGGGTGTGCCTGAGTCAAAAATTGGTTGTGCCAACTAGGGTTTGGAGCGCCGCATGACCGTTCTGACCGATGAAGCTGCCCGCACCGAGGTGCTCAACCGCCTGCGTCGTGCTGAAGGCCAGATCCGCGGCGTCCAGCGCATGATCGAAGAGGGTGAGACCTGCCTGAAGATCAGTCAGCAGTTTTCTGCGGTGCGCAAGGCGCTTGACAGCACCTATCTGCGCATGACCATGTGTTTCATGGCGCAAGAACTGGCCACTTGTGTGGAGCCTGACGCAGCGCAAAAAGAAAGTATGGACACCATGCTCAAGGACATGGAAAGCCTGCTCTCGCGCATGGGTTAGCTGGTAATGATGCCGCCGCCCAGGCAGACCTCTCCGTCGTAAAGCACGGCAGACTGCCCGGGCGTGACGGCCCATTGCGGCTCGGAAAATTTCAGACTGAAAGTGTCCGTCGCATGCACGGTCAAATGGCAGGGCGCGTCAAGCTGGCGGTAACGGGTTTTGGCGGCCAGCGCCGTGACGGTGGGTGCCTGACCGGCGACCCAACTGACATCTT
>PHCO01000284.1 GCA_002842265.1 Betaproteobacteria bacterium HGW-Betaproteobacteria-18
GCGGCCATCATGTGGGGCTTGATTTTGTCGCTGTTGTTTACACCGCTGCACCGCTGGCTGCTGCCGCGTGTCGGCCACCGGCCAACGCTGGCCGCCTTGTGCACGTTGTCGATCGTGCTGCTGGTCGTGATTTTGCCGTTGATCCTGGTGCTGTTGCTGCTGGCGCAGGAAGCCGCCTGGTTGTACCAGGGCTTGCAGTCGGGCGAGATCAATCCAAGTTTGTATTTCCATCGCGCTTTCAACCGGCTACCGGATTGGGTGGGCGCCATCCTGGACCGCTTTGGCCTGGTCAACTTCTCCACCTTGCAACGCCGGCTGTCAACCGCACTGGCGCAAGGCTCCCAGTTTGCCGCCACCCAGGTTTTTACGATTGGTCAAAATACTTTTGAATTTGTGGCAAGCCTTTTCATTGCGCTGTACCTGGCCTTCTTTCTGATCCGGGATGGCGACAAAACGGTGCGCGCGATCGGGCGCATGATTCCGCTGGCACCGCATCACCGGCAACAACTGTGGCACAAGTTTGCCACGGTGGTGCGCGCCACCGTCAAGGGCAACCTGCTGGTGGCCCTGCTGCAGGGCGCCTTGGGCGGGCTGGCATTTTTGGCGCTGGGGGTCAGCGGTGCCTTGTTGTGGGCGGTCTTGATGGCGGCCTTGTCATTGTTGCCGGCCATTGGCGCCGCGCTGGTATGGGGGCCCGTGGCGCTTTACTTTCTGATCACCGGCGCCATTTGGCAAGGTCTGGCACTGACCGCTTACGGCGTGCTGGTCATCGGCCTGGTGGACAACCTGCTGCGGCCGGTGCTGGTGGGCCAGGACACCCGCATGCCCGACTACGTGGTGATGATCACCACGGTGGGCGGCATGGTGATTTTTGGCATCAACGGCTTTGTATTGGGGCCTTTGATTGCGGCCATGTTCATGGCGGCCTGGCATATTTTTGACACCACACGTTGACAATGTTTGCGTAAACGCAAGACATGGCCATCAGGCACCACGCAAACTGATCGCACCATGAAATACAAAGACTACTACGCCATCCTGGGCGTACCGCGCACAGCCAGTCTGGATGACATCAAAAAGGCCTACCGCAAACTGGCGCGCACCCACCACCCGGACATGTCCAAGGCGCCGGATGCCGAGCTTCGCTTCAAGGAAATCGGCGAGGCCTACGCCACGCTCAAAGACGAGGCCAAGCGCGCCGCCTACGATGAGCTCGGCCACCCCGCAAGTGGCGCAGACTTCAAGCCGCCGCCGCAATGGCAGCAGGATTTTGCGCCGGGCGGCATGTCGTTCGAAGACCTGGACCTGGCCGATTTGCTGGCTGCCATGGGGCAAGGTCAAAGAGGTCAATCACGCCAGGCCATGCCCCTCAAGGGCCAGGACTTCGAGACCTCGGTCACCATCCCGCTCGAACACGCCCGGCGCGGAACCACCGTCAACCTGACGCTGGCCGATGGCGTCGGCGAGCGCACGCTGCAAGTCACCATCCCGCCGGGGGCCTGCCAGGACCAGAAGTTGCGCCTGCGCGGCAAAGGCGGCAAGGGCCACAACGGTGGCCCGGACGGCGACATTTACCTGCACATCAAGCTGGCGCCGCATGCGGTGTTCCGGCCTGACCACCACGACCTGTACTTCGACCTGGTGCTGGCGCCCTGGGAAGCCGCCCTGGGTGCCGAGGTCGAAGTACCGACGCTGGACAATCCCGTGCTGCTGACCATACCGCCAGGCACCCGCAGCGGGCGCAAATTGCGCCTGCGCGGGCGCGGTCTGGCGGCAGATCGCAGCGACCTGTATGCCATCGTTCACATTGACGTGCCGACCACGCTGTCAGCGCGTGAGCGCGAACTGTTCCAGGAATTGGCCAAAGTCTCAAACTTCAAGCCCCGAGGGGCCTAGCCCGAGGAGGAAACCCATGACACAAGCCAGCATTGAAAGCTTCAGCCTTGACGCGACCGAGGTCATCACGCTGACGGAGCTCGCCCAGTGCTGCGGCATGAGCCCGGCCGAGCTCGACGAACTGGTGGACTACAACGCCCTGGTGCCGCTGACCAGCCTGTCAGAGCGCGCCTTCAGCGCCCATTGGCTGGCGCCCATGCGCGCGGTGGCCAAGCTGCGGCTCGACTTTGACCTGGACTTGTTTACCGTGGCCATTCTGCTTGAAAAGCTGATCCAGATCGAGCTGCTGGAGCGCCAGGTGCAGGCACTGCAGGCGCTGGTGCCGGCCCACCTGCGGCAGACTTGAGCCGTTGCGGCGCGCAGCGCTATTGATAAAACATGGTCAGAATAGCGCGCATGCAAGAAAGCAATGATCCGCCACTGACGGCCCCACCCGACCCGCGTTCCTGGCACCAGCGCGAGGTGCACGAGCTCACCGCCGAGCACGCGGTGGATCCTGAGCACGGCCTGCACGCGGCCGAGGTGGAGCAGCGCCTGGAGCTGCATGGCCCCAACGAGCTGCCAAGCAAGGCACAGCGCGGTCCGCTGGCCATTCTGGCGGCGCAGTTCACCGACTTCATGGTGCTGGTGCTGCTGGCCGCCGCAGTGGTGTCGGGCCTGATTGGCGACCTGATCGACACCGTGGCCATTCTGGTGATTGTGGTGCTCAATGCCGTGATCGGTTTCATGCAGAGTTGGCGCGCCGACCGTGCCCTGGCGGCGCTG
>PHCO01000285.1 GCA_002842265.1 Betaproteobacteria bacterium HGW-Betaproteobacteria-18
GGGGTCGACTTCAGTCGACCATGGCGGACTGAAGTCCGCCCCACAGGGTTCAAGGTCCGTGTGCGGTATCGGACCCGATTCGGGCGGCTCGCGATGACGAGTGCATTAGTCATAGCGAATGAGCCCCGGCCCGAGTTGTGGTGTCCGCCCCGCCAGCAGGTCGGTCAGGAACGACCAGATGGCGTCGGCGCTGGGCGGACAGCCGGGCAAAAAGTAGTCCACATGCACCACTTCGTGGATCGGGTGCACATGGTTCAGCGGCAGCGGCAGTTCGGGGTCGTTGGGCACCTGGCTGCCATTGACTGCGCCGGCATGGTGGCAGTACACCTCGCACAGCATCTGGCCCACATCGCGCTGGTTGCGCTGCGCCGGCAGGCCGCCGTTGATGGCGCAGGCGCCCACCGCCACCAGCGTCTTGCAATGCGCCCGGAATTCGCGCAGCACCTGCACGTTCTCGGCGTTGCACAGCCCGCCTTCGATCAGGCCGATGTCGCAGCGGCCAATGGTCTTGATGTCGGTCAGCGGCGAGCGGTCGAACTCAACGTGTTCCAGCAGTTCCAGCAGGCGCTCGTCCATGTCGAGCAATGACATGTGGCAGCCAAAGCAGCCGGCCAGCGATACGGTGGCCACTTTGAGTTTGCGCGGCGCGTGCAGCGGAGGCGCATCGCTGACAAGCGGATTCATGCTGCATCTTCCTGGGACACCGGGTGGCTGTCAAAACGGCGCTGGCCGATCGGTATGGCAAAACCGCGTCGTTTCGGCAGGATCGCACCCACCGGGCAAATGCTGGCGGCGCGGTCAGTCAGGCTGAAGGCGCTGTCTGCCAGGTGGCCGCTCTCGCTGTTGACCAGCAAATGGCTGGCCACACCGCGCCCGCCCATGGCGAACACATGTTTGCCCTCCTGCGCACTGGCGCGCACGCACAAGCCGCACAGGATGCAGCGGTTCAGGTCGAGCAACAGGTCAGGGTGGCTGGCATCCACTTTGCGGTCTGGGTAAAACTCTTCAAAGTGCGGCCCGTCCATGCCCATCTGGTAAGCGGTGGCCTGCAGCAGGCAGTTGCCGCTTTTTTCGCACGAAGGGCAAAAGTGGTTGCCCTCGACAAACAGCATCTGCAGCAGCGTTTTGCGCTGGGTGTTGAGTTCATCGGTGTTGCTTTCCACGTCTTGCCCGCTGGCAGCTTGCACGGTGCAGGCGGCACCGCTGCGGCCATTGACCCTGACCGTACACAGGCGGCAGGAGCCGTGCGCGGCAAAGTCGGGGTGCCAGCACAGGTGCGGGATGTAATGCCCGGCGCGGCGGGCGGCCTGCAAAATGGTGTCGCCCGGGCCAAATTCGACCTCATGTCCGTCCAGCGCGAAGGTGCCGGGGCTCAGGGCGTCAATGCGGTTGTCGTTCATCATTCAAAATTCTCCAGGTGCGCGCCGCTGTCGTTGCGCCCGGTGGCGCGCCGGGCCTGCGAGAGCTCGGCGTCCATGTCGAAGCCGGCGACAAAGTGCAGGGATTTCAAATGCTGTTCATAGGCCGGACGAAACTTGGCAATGGTGTCGCGCAGCGGATTGCAGGCGGCAGCACCCAAGCCGCAGTGGGTGGCGCCATGCATCAATTTATCCAACTCATACAGCACCTGAATGTCGGCGCTGGAGCCGTAACCGCGCTTGAGTTTGTCCAGCTGGCGCACCACCAGTTCGGTGCCGACCCGGCACGGTGTGCAAAAGCCGCAGCTCTCGTGGGCAAAAAAGTGGGCAAAGTTGTGCGCCACTTCAAACAGGTCGCGGCTGCGGTCAAACACCATGAAAGCCCCCGCCGTGGGCACATCTTCAAAGCCGATGTGGCGACCAAATTCCGACGCCGACAGGCACACGCCGGACGGCCCGCCGACCTGCACCGCCTGGGTGTCGCGCGCGCCGCAGTCTTGCAGAATGCGCCCGATGCGGGTGCCGAACGGGTACTCGTAAATGCCGGGACGCTCGCAGTCGCCGGACACCGAGTGAATTTTGGTGCCGGTCGATTGGGGTGTGCCAATGGTGGCCCACCAAGCCCCGCCATGCACCGCAATGTGGGTGACCGCGCAAAAGGTCTCCACATTGTTGACCGTGCTGGGCTGGCCCAGATAGCCATGTTCCACCGGAAAGGGCGGACGGATGCGCGGCGTGCCACGCTGGCCTTCGAGCGACTCAATCAGCGCCGACTCTTCGCCGCACACATAGGCCCCGGCGCCGACATGAATGGCGATGTCAAAGTCAAAACCTTGTTTGCCCTGAATGGCGTTGCCCAGCAGCCCTTGCGTACGCCGGCGTTGCAGCACCACTTGCAGGGGTTCCAGCAGGTAGCGGTATTCGCCGCGCAGGTACATCAGCCCCTGCCTGGCGCCCACCGACCACGCCGCGATGGTCATGCCCTCGAACAGGGTGTCGGCGTAGCTTGTCAGCAGCACCCGGTCCTTGAAGGTGCCGGGCTCGCCTTCGTCGGCATTGCAGATCACGTAGTGCGTCTGGCCCGGCGCATTGCGGCACAGCTGCCATTTGGTGCCGGTGGCGTAGCCAGCACCGCCCCGGCCGCGCAATTTGGAACGTTTGAGGTCGTCGAGCATGGCCTGGGGCTCACGCGCCAGTGCGGCAGCAATGCCTG
>PHCO01000025.1 GCA_002842265.1 Betaproteobacteria bacterium HGW-Betaproteobacteria-18
TCACGCTGGAGTTTCCTGATCTGTGCGCGCAGGTCCGCCTTTGCAAGGCGACCGGGGTTCTCTGTGCCCTGGACAACACCTGGGGGGCCGGTCTGGCCTTCAAGCCGTTCGACCTCGCACCGGGTGCGCAGCCTGCATTGGCTGTCGATATCTCCATCCATGCCTTGACCAAATACCCCAGCGGTGGCGGCGATGTGCTGATGGGCAGTGTCATCACCAGCAACGAGCGCCTGCACATGCAGCTCAAGCTGTGCCACATGCGCCTGGGCTTGGGCGTGGGTGCCAATGATGCCGAGAGCGTGTTGCGGGCCTTACCCAGCCTGGCGCTGCGCTACCGCCAGCATGACGAAACCACCCGTGACCTGGCGTTGTGGTGCCTGCAGCGCAACGAGTTTGCCCAGGTGCTGCATCCGGCCTTGCCGCAGTCACCCGGCCATGCGCATTGGCAGGCGCTGTGTGGCAATGCCTTGGGGGCGGCGGCTGGTTTGGTGAGCGTGGTCTTCAAGCCCGCCTATAGCCAGGATCAGGTCGATGCTTTTTGTGACAGTTTGCAACTCTTCAAAATTGGCTACAGTTGGGGCGGCCCCATGAGCCTGGTCATGCCTTACCAACTGGAAACCATGCGTTCAAGCTGGCCTGCGCATCTGCAGCCAGGAATTTTGGTGCGGTTTTCCATCGGTTTGGAGTCGGCTGCTGCCTTGCAGGCTGACCTGCTGCAAGCCTTGCAACGATGCGCTTGAGGACAGGGTCGCGGCCTGACGCGTGAATGGTCAAACCATGCGCGGCTAAAATGAAAACATTAACTTGAAAGCACAACTTGGCAACACCTAATTACGGCTACGAAAAACGTCAGAAAGAACTGGCGAAAAAGAAGAAAAAAGAAGAAAAACTCAAAGAAAAGGCCCAGCGCAAAGCGGGCGAGGGTGGTACTGAGGTCAAAGACGACGACTCAACAGATCAACCCGTTGAAGGCACTTCCGCCTGACATCATCCCTGTTTTCGGTATTTATTCTGGCTGTTCGGTGACATACAGCTGATTCGTCAAGAGCTGGCCTGCCAATTGCGTCATGGCTGGCGCGGACCGGTCAGCCGGATTCAGGTTCTTGGCCTGGCCAAATTGAACAAAATTGCGCTGCATCGATTGCAGGTAAGCCGGGTCGTAATGCTGGGTGAGCAAGTCCATGACCACGCTGGCAAAGTCGCCTTCGTGGGCCAGTTTTTGCCAACACCCAACCACTTCACGGCCTTTAAGCTCGGTTAGCAGCGCCAGCCGTTCGCAAAAATAAGCCACATCGCGCGTCAGGTAGTCATAGTCTTCCAGCAACAGGGCCACGCGCTCTGCATCCGGCAGTTGCAGGTTCAGGCACGGGCTGCTGCGCATGGCTTCCATCAAGGCCGTGGGCACCGACAAATTGCCGACTTTTTTGCTTTCGCTCTCAATGAATACGGGCTGCGTGGCATCAAAGCTGCGCAAGCGGTCCCAGATCAGCGTCTCAAAACGCTTTTGCGTGGGTTGCGCCAGTCCGGGCATGGCCCCCAGCACCGAGCTTCGATGGTTGGCCAGTGCCTCCAGATCAAGCACCTGCGCCCCTTGCGCCGCCAGCGCTTGCAGCAGTCGGGTTTTGCCGCTGCCCGTGGGGCCGCAAATCACCCTGAGTGACAAGCCCGGCACGCGTGCCATGATGTCTTGCACCAGCGCGGCGCGAAAGGCCTTATAGCCGCCTTCCACCAGCGTCACCCGAAAGCCGATCTGGCTCAGGATCAGCGACAAGGCGCCGCTGCGCTGGCCGCCGCGCCAGCAGTAAGCCAGCGGTTGCCAGTCGCGCGGTTTGTCGATGACCTCGCGTTCAATGTGCGCGGCAATGTTGCGCGCGGCGATGGCGGCGCCCCGCTTGCGGGCTTCAAAGGGGTTGACCTGCTTGTACAGGGTGCCAATTTCAATGCGCTCGGCATTGTTCAGGGTCGGCCAATTGATGGCGCCGGGCAGGTGGTCTTGCCGGAATTCGGCTTCGCTGCGGGCATCGATGATGGCATCGAAGTCGGCCAGCCGGCCAATGACCTCGGCCGCACGGATGGGCGTGAGACTCATCGCAGGCCTTTTTTGAGTACTGGCCAGACGTTGGCCAGGATGCGGGGATGGGCCTCTTCTTTGGGGTGAATGCGGTCGGCCTGAAACCAGGCCATGCTGTCGGGGGCGTCGGCGATTCCCTTGAGCATAAACGGCACCAGCGCCGCGCGCGTGGCTTTGGCCACATCGGCATACATGCGGGCAAAGCTTTGGCCGTAATCGCGGCCATAGTTGGGTGGCATCTGCATGCCCAGCAACAGCACCCTGGCGCCACTTTGCTGGGCCAGCCGCGTCATGGCCAGCAGGTTGTCCTGGGTCAGAGCGAGCGGCAGTCCGCGCAGCGCATCGTTGGCGCCGAGCTCGATCACCACCAGCGTGGGCTGATGTTGCGCCAGCAAGGCGGGCAGGCGGGTGCGGCCACCCGAGGTCGTGTCGCCGCTGATGCTGGCGTTGACCACCTCGGCCCTGATTTTTTCAATTTGGAGTTTCTGCTCCAGCAACGCCACCCAGCCGGTGCCCCGTTTGAGGCCATACTCCGCGCTCAAGGAGTCTCCCAGCACCAGGATGGTGTTGGCAGGGTGCTCAGGCTGGCTGGCAGCGGCCGCGGCGTTGCGGTAAATCCCGCTGCCGGCCAGGTTGGCAGCCAACACGATACAGTGGCGTCGGTTCAAATTCATTTGTCGCAAAGAAAAATTCATGTCTGATGTCATTATCTCGGTAGAGCATGTGTTCAAGTCGGTGACCGACGCCACTGGCACCCTGGAGATTTTGCAGGACATCGATTTTGCCCTGCAGTCGCGTGAAACCGTGGCTATTGTCGGCGCTTCGGGCTCGGGCAAGAGCACGCTGCTGTCGATCATTGCAGGCCTGGACACGCCCAGCCGCGGCACCGTGCGTCTGGCCGGACAGGACCTGTTTGCCATGAGCGAGGATGATCGTGCCGCGTTGCGCGCTGAAAAACTGGGCTTTGTGTTCCAGAGTTTTCAGTTGCTGGGCAACCTGACAGCGCTGGAAAACGTGATGTTGCCGCTCGAATTGGCGGGCAGGCGGCAAGCCCGCAAACTGGCCACCGAGATGCTGGCGCGCGTGGGTCTGGCCGAGCGCCTGGGGCATTACCCCAAAGTGCTCTCGGGTGGCGAACAACAGCGGGTGGCGCTGGCGCGGGCTTTTGTGGTGCAACCCGCTGTGTTGCTGGCCGACGAGCCCACCGGCAGTCTGGACTTTGCCACCGGTGAAAAAATCATGCACCTGATGTTTGACCTCAATCGCGAGTTGGGCACCACGCTGCTGCTGGTCACCCATGACCGCGCCATGGCAGAACGCTGCCTGCGCAGCATCACCCTTGAAGCGGGCAGGGTGGTGGCATCTCCAGCTTGAATTGTGAGCGTGGCTGTGTCAACCTGGAGCGGTGAGCCAACAAGGCAAAATGAGGCCATGAAAAGTAATTCACTCGCTGCCCCGATCCGATGGTCCCTGCACTTTGGCTTGCCCTGGCTGCTGGCCGTACCGGGGGTTTGGGCCCAGAGCGCCGTGGGTGTTTCCGAAAAAGATTTTCTCGACGAGATGCCGATCGTGCTGTCGGTGTCGCGCCTGCCGCAGCGGCTGGACGAGACACCGGGTGCGGTGACGATTCTTGATCGCGACTTTATTCGCCATTCGGGTGCGCGCGATGTGGCAGATTTGCTGCGGCTGGTGCCCGGTTTTCAGAGCAGCACGTCTTTTGAAGTGGACGCGCCCCAGGCCAGTTACCATGGCATCTTTGGGCATTATTCAGCCCGGATTCAGGTCCTGGTGGATGGCCGATCGGTCTATTCAACCTACTTTTTCGGCAGCGTTGCACCTGGCCTGATGTCGGTAGCGCTGGAAGACATTGAACGCATCGAGGTGCTGCGCGGCTCCAACTCGGTCGCCTACGGCGCGCGCGCCATGCTGGGCGTGGTCAATATCGTGACCCGGCATACCTCTGACTCGCTGGGCACAAGGGCCACAGTCACAAGGGGCGAAAACGGCATTCAGGACACCCAGTTTGGCCTGGGTTGGAAAACCGAAAGCTCCGGGATGCGGCTCGGGCTTGACCAACGCAGCGATGACGGCCTGGCCGGATCAAACGGCCACAACCGTGTCCAGCGTGTGAATTTCAGGTCGGATTGGCAGGCATCGGCCAGCAGTGATGTTCAGTTGCGCGCAGGCTGGATGAACATCGCGGCCGGGCGTGGCTTTGCCAAGGATATTGACGCACCCTTGCGTGACACCTCTTTTGAGACTCGCTTTGTGCAAATCGACTGGAAAGAGGTGCTAAACCATGACCAGGACCTGGCATGGAGCTTTTCACATCAGCAGGAAACCTACCGCGATGTGGCGCCTTACCTGCCGATTCCCGGCTTGGATCTGGATGCCAGTGGCAGTGCCAGCAACGAGTCTTTGATGGCGCAGCACACCCTGCGATTGAATCAGGATCTGCGCGCCGTCTGGGGTGCCGAGTTGCGGCGTGAATCTGTGACATCGTTGCCGGTCTATAACACGTCCGAGCCACTGGTGACCGATTTCACGCGCTTGTTCGCCCATGCTGAATGGCGCATGCGCCCCGACTGGCTGCTCAATGCCGGCGTCATGGCAGAGCACAGCAGTGCCAGCGGTTTCAGTTTGTCCCCAAGGTTGATGCTGAACTGGCATGTCACGCCACGGCAAACCCTGCGTGCTGGCATCGCCAGGTCTTTTCGACCTCCCAGTACGTTGGAAAGTCAAGGCGATATTCGCTACTCGCTTAACAAGCATCTGCTCAAGGTCGCGCTGTTGGCGCGGGGCAATGTGGAACCCGAGACCGTGCTCACCCGCGAGTTGGGTTACTTTGCGGGTTTCTCATGGTTGAACGCCACGCTGGATGTTCGTCTTTTTGATGAATCATTGACCGGAATGATTCAACGTCAACCCTATATGGCGCAAGTCGGCGGTTCAAATGTTGCAACATTTGACTTTGTCAATGGCGACAGTTTTTCGCTGCGCGGTCTGGAACTTCAATGGAAGAGCCAACCTTGGCCGGGCGCGCAACTGGGCTTCAATCAGACCTTTGCACGGGTATTTTTCCCGCGCCCGCCAAGCGACGACGAACTGGCTGATGTGATGCCCGAGGCTGCCAGCACTTTATTTTTCACCCAGCAACTGCCCTCGGGACTGCATTTTTCCTTGAGTCATCAACACAGCGACCCATCCAGGCTGCAAAAATCAGGCGACTTCAAGCAGTACATCAGCAGAACCGATTGGCGTTTGAGCAAGACCCTTCGTTTCGGCCATCGAACCGGCGAGCTCGCGTTCACGGTGCAAAACCAGGGACAGCCCTATGCAGACTTTGACAGATCGTTTGCATTCCAGCGACGCGCCTTTGTGACCTTGCGACTGGACAATTGAAACGGCCATGATGCACCGACTGCATCTGTTTTTGCTCAGTCTGGCGCTATGTTCGCTGGGGCTGTTGGCGCACGCCGACACCAGGGTGGTGATTGTCAGCAGCGACAGCACCGCAGCCTATATGGACGCAGCGCAGTCGCTGACAACCGAATTGGTGCGCAGCGGCGTGTCACCTTATGACATCCGACGCTTGAGTGTGCCGGAATGGGCAGCACAGTCCGGGCAAGCACCGCAGCCACGCATCTATGTGGCACTGGGCACCCAGGCCACGGCGGCGCTGGCGGCCAGCCCGTTGCCAGCCCCCGTGTTGGCGGCGCTGATTCCGCGCAACAGTTTTGAGCGCGTGCTGCGCGGCAGCGCCCGCAAGGCATCGTCTGAGTTCAGCGCGATTTACCTTGACCAACCCTTGCAGCGCCAACTGGCCATGATCCGCCTGGCCCTGCCGCAGGCCAAAAACCTGGGTGTGTTGTGGGGGCCTGATTCGTGGCCCAACGCACCGGCCTTGCGAACACTGACAACCGGCGCCGGTTTGTCTTTGACTGAAGCCGGGCTGGAAGGCGAGTTCAACGTGTTTCCCGACTTTCAACAGGTGCTCAACAGCAGCGACGTGTTTTTGGCGCTGGCTGACCCGCTGGTGTTCAACAGCAACACCATCCAGAATATTTTGCTCTCCACGTTTCGGGCGCGGGTGCCTGTGGTGGCGTTTTCGCCTGCCTACGTGCGTGCCGGTGCGCTGTTGGCTTTGCACGCCACACCCGAGCAAGTGGGCCGACAGACCGCGGCGTTGGTGCAGACCGTGTTGCGCGGCAAGCCCTTGCCTGAGAACCCGGTGGAGTCCAATGATTTCGAGGTCAGCGTCAATACGCATGTGGCCAGAGCCCTGAACCTGTCGCTGGATGGCAAAGCCCTGCGCCTGGCGCTGCGCCGCCTGGAGAATTTGCCATGAGGCGACTTGACATCAGGTCGCGCATGCTGCTGGCGGCCCTGTTGCCCGTGGCCATGGTCAGCGTGTTGTTGGCGGTGGTGTTTTTGCTGGCGCGATTTGATGACATGCAGGAGTCTTACCAGCAACGCACCCGTTCGGTGGCGCGACAGCTTGCGCTGGCCAGTGAATATGGTTTGTTTTCAGCCAACCAGACGCAGTTGCAAACGGTGGTCAGAGGCGCGTTGCGCGAGCCTGACGTGCGCTGGGTTGCTGTGCTGGATGGCCGTGGCCAGATTTTGGCCAGTGCGGGCGATGATGCCGGTGCACCGACGCTGGCGTATGGCGCCCAGGAAGCGCAAGCGTTTGATGTGCAGCGGCATTTGGACATTCTGGTGCAACCGGTTTTTCCTACCGGCATCGAGCTCGATGACTTGTATGAAGAATCAACTTCGCGCGCCGGGGGCTTGCCTGTGCAATTGGGTCAGGTTGTGGTGAAGTTTTCACGCCAGGCGGTAGATGCCCGCAAACAGAGCATGCTGTTGCTGGGCGGCTTGATCAGTTTGATGGGGCTGATCTTTGGTGTGATGCTGGCGGCCGGACTCAGCCGCGGCGTGATTCGCCCGATTTTGCGGGTCACTCAAATGATCGCGCGTATCGGGCGTGGCGATTTTTCTGCCGCTGTTGAAGTGAGAGCCGAAGCCCCCAAGCGCGGCGACCCGCTGCACGACTTGCAGCAGAACCTGCGCAGGATGGCTGAACGTCTGGGCCATGCGCGTGAAGAACTGGAGCAACAAGTCGCCCTGGCCACTCAGGCGCTGCGCGAGAAAAAAGAGGAGGCAGAGCTGGCAACGCAGGCAAAATCCAGATTTTTGGCCGCGGCCAGCCATGATTTACGTCAACCCATTCACGCTTTGGGCATGTTTGTCGCCCGCCTGGCCCAGCTTTCTCACGATGCACCAACCCGGCACCTGATTGGTAATCTGGAGGCCTCGGTACGTGCCCTGCAAAATTTACTGGATGGCCTGCTCGACATCTCACGCCTCGAAGCCCAAGCCATTCAGATCAAGTTACAAAAATTTCCATTGAGGGAATTGTTGGAACGCCTGGAGCAGGATCTGGCACCGACAGCGCTGGACAAGGGCTTGAGGCTGCGCATTCGGCCTTGCCCGGTCTGGGTCCAGAGCGATCCCGTCCTGCTGTACCGGATTTTGCTCAACCTGGTGGGCAATGCGTTGCGTTACACCGAAAAGGGTGGCGTGGTGGTGGCTTGCCGACGCACCAGTGCAGCCACACAAGTGAGCATCGAAGTTTGGGACAGTGGCCTTGGCATTGCGCCTGAACATCAGGAATCTGTGTTCAAAGAGTTTTTTCAGGTAAGCAATCCTGCCCGCCAGCGCGGCCAGGGAATGGGCCTGGGACTCAACATTGTCCAGCGAAGTTGTCAATTGTTGGGCCATCCTTTGCAGCTTTCGTCGCGCCTGGGGGTTGGCACACGCATGCGCCTGATGGTGCCCGTGGTGGTGGCGCAGACAGATCAAGTCGAGGTGGCATTGGCAGAATCGACTGAATCCCAGGATTGGCATGGCTGTGCTGTTCTGGTCATTGAAGATGATGAATTGGTGTGCCAGGCCCTGGTTGGCTTATTGCAAAGCTGGGGTCTCGAGGTGGCCCAGGCGAGGGGTCTGAACGATGCGCAAAATTTGATTCAAACTGGTTTTGTGCCTGGTTTGATCATCAGTGATTACCGACTCGATGGTGCCACGCACGGCATGGACGTGATTGCGCAATTGCGCCAACAGTTGGCACACCCTGTGCCCGCCTGCCTCATCAGTGCTGACACCGATCCCGCGTTGATACGCGCCGCGCAGGCGGCGCAATTGACCTTGTTGCATAAACCGGTGCGCCCTGCAAAATTGCGCAGTTTGCTGCGTCGCCTGCTAATTGCTCAGGGTGTTCGCGGTGAGGCCCGGTCATAGCCCCAGCGCTTGGCCTCCAGCACGGCCTGGGTTCGGGTGCTGGCACCAAAGATTCGCAAAATATTGCTGACATGAAATTTCACGGTCTCCGAGCCTAATGACAATTGTTCGCAGATTTGCCGGTTGGTCATGCCACTGAGCAGCAGGCACAGCACATCCTGCTGGCGCGGGCTGAGCACCGGTGGCGCGGTTGTTTTTATCGGTGCGCCATAAATTTCTTCTCCCAGAGAGCTGAAGTTGGAAGGATGGTAAATTTCACCGGCCAATATTTGACGCAATATTTTCAGCAGGGAGTCGCTCAAACTGGACTTGGTGACAAATCCGGCCGCCCCGAGTTCCCGCGCTTGCTGCATCACGCTGGGATTGGCTGAGCCTGACAAAATGACCACCGGAAGCTCCGGGTGTCTTTGGCCAAAAATTTCCAGGGCCGCCAGGCCACTCATGTCGGGCAGCCGATAATCGAGTAACACCAGATCCAGATCAGGGTTGAAATGGGCCAGTTCAAAGGCGCGGGTGCAAGTGGCTGCCTGCAAAACCTCGGTGACTTCCTCAGGGTTGAGCCCTTGCAGCACCTGGCACAGTCCTTCGCGAACCAGAGCATGATCATCAACCACAAGAATCTTCAAGTTATTCGCCTTGGGGGTCTTCTTACAATCCAGCATTGAAAACAATGAAGCCTCAATACAAGACTTAATTGTTTTAATAATCATACTAGAAGTCCCATGTTTGTTCACTTACGCCTGCACACTGAATATTCCGTCATTGATGGCACCACCCGCATTGACGAAGTGGTCAAAGCCGCCGCCGCCGATGCTCAGCCCGCCCTGGCCATCACTGACTTGAGCAACCTGTTTGGCGCCATCAAGTTTTACCAGGAAGGGCGCAAGCGCGGGGTCAAACCCATCGTCGGTGCCGAGGTCTGGCTGGAAGGTTTGGGCAAAGAGCAAGGGCAACTGTCACGCGTGCTGCTGCTGGTGCAAAACCACCCCGGTTACCTCAATTTGTCGGAACTGCTGGCGCGCGCCTGGACGCAAAACGGCGGCAAAGCACAGGCCACGGTCAGTCTGGCCTGGCTCAAGGAACTCCATGGCGGGCTCATTTGCCTTTCTGGCGCGCACGCCGGGCCGATTGGCCAGGCACTGCTGCAAGGCGACGAGGCGCGGGCCAAAGATGCTGCGCTGCAGCTGGCGGGTCTGTTCACGCACCGTTTTTATCTGGAGCTACAGCGCGCGGGCCGCCCGGAGGATGAACTGCAGGTGAGCGCGGCTGTGCAGTTGGCCCAACGCATGGGCTTGCCCGTGGTGGCCACCCACCCCATTCAGTTTCAAGGCCCCGAAGACTTTGAGGCGCATGAAGCCCGCGTCTGTATTGCCGAAGGCGAGATGCTGGCCAACCCGCGCCGGGTGCGCCGCTTCACGCGCGACCAGTACTTCAAGACCACAGCCGAAATGCAGGCGCTGTTTGCCGACGTGCCGTCGGCGCTGGCCAACAGCGTGGAGATTGCCAAACGCTGTAATTTGACGCTGGTGCTGGGCAAGCCGCAGCTGCCGGACTTTCCGATTCCACCGGTCAACGGTGTGGTGATGGCGGCAGACGAGTATTTTCGTTATGCCTCACACGAAGGCCTGAAAGAGCGCATGGCGCACCTGTACCCTGACCCGGCGCAGCGCGACAAGGAGATGCCACGCTATCTGGAACGGCTCGAGTTTGAGCTGGTGACGATTTTGGGCATGGGTTTCCCGGGCTACTTTTTGATCGTGGGCGACTTCATCAACTGGGCCAAGAACAACGGCTGCCCGGTGGGCCCAGGGCGCGGCTCCGGCGCCGGCTCGCTGGTGGCTTACGCCCTGAAGATTACCGACCTGGATCCCTTGCAATACAACCTGCTGTTTGAGCGCTTTTTGAACCCCGAGCGGGTTTCCATGCCCGACTTTGACATTGACTTTTGCCAGGGCAACCGCGACCGTGTCATTGACTACGTGAAACAAAAATACGGCAAAGACGCGGTCAGCCAGATCGCCACCTTTGGCACCATGGCAGCGCGTGCCGCCATTCGTGACGTGGGCCGCGTGCTCGACATGAGCTACACCTTTTGCGACGGCATCAGCAAGCTCATTCCCAACAAGCCGGGTGTGGCTGTCACCTTGCAGTTGCCACCCGCTGACAGGAAAAAAGACGACAAACTGGTCTATGCCATTGAGGCCGAGCCCATGCTGGCCGAGCGCGAGGCCAAAGAAGAAGACGTGCACACGCTGCTGGAACTGGCTCGTAAACTGGAGGGACTGACGCGCAACATCGGCATGCACGCGGGCGGCGTGCTGATTGCACCGGGCAAGTTGACCGATTTTTGCCCGCTGTACCAGCAGCCGGGCAGTGATTCGGCGGTGAGTCAGTACGACAAATACGACGTGGAGTCGGTCGGCTTGGTGAAGTTTGACTTTTTGGGCCTGGCCACGCTGACCATTCTGGAGATCGCCCGCGAATTCATCATCCAGCGCCACCCGGGCCAGGAAAATTTTGCCTTCGAGAATTTGCCCCTCGATGATGAAGCCGTTTACAAGCTGTTTCAGGTGGGCAAGACCGAAGCCGTGTTCCAGTTCGAATCGCGCGGCATGCAGGGCATGCTCAAAGACGCCAAACCGACGCGGCTGGAAGACCTGATTGCGCTCAACGCCTTGTACCGACCCGGTCCGATGGACTTGATCCCCAGCTTTGTGGCGCGCAAGCACGGCCGCGAGGTGGTCGAATACCCGCACCCGCTGGTGGCCGAGATGCTGTCCGAGACCTACGGCATCATGGTCTATCAAGAGCAGGTGATGCAGACCGCGCAGATCCTGGGCGGCTACTCACTCGGTGGCGCCGACATGTTGCGACGCGCCATGGGCAAGAAAGATGCCGATGAAATGGCCCGGCACCGCCAGATTTTCCGCGATGGTGCGTTAAAGAACGACATCAATCAGGACAAGGCTGACGAAATCTTTGACTTGATGGAAAAGTTTGCCGGCTATGGCTTCAACAAGTCGCACGCCGCCGCTTATTCACTGCTGGCGTACCACACGGCCTGGCTCAAGGTGCACTACACAGCCGAGTTTTTCTGCGCCAACATGACGGTGGAAATGGACGACACCGACAAGCTCAAGGTGCTGCTCGAAGACGCGCTCAAGATGGGCCTGACGTTTGAGCCGCCGGACGTGAACCGGGGTGTGGGCCGCTTCGAACCGGTATCCGACAGCGTCATTCGCTACGGGCTGAGCGCTGTCAAAGGCAGTGGGCAGCAAGCCATTGAAGCGATTGTGGCGGCGCGCGAGGGCCGGGGCGTCGGCCCCAACGGTGACAAGGTGGGGCCGTTCAGGAGCTTGTTTGACTTTTGCGCCCGGGTGGACCGCAGTCGCATCAACAAGCGCACGGTCGAGTCCCTGATCAAGGCTGGGGCTTTTGATGCCATTGAACTCAACCGTGCCAGCCTCATGGCCAGTGTCGATCTGGCGTTTGAATTTGGCGCGGCTGCCCTGGCCAATGCCAACCAGTGCAGCCTGTTTGACATGGGCGACGGTGATGCACACGGCTCCAGCACGCAGGAGCCCGAGCTGGTGCAGGCCACGCCGTGGGGCGTGAAAGAGCGCCTGGTGTATGAAAAAACCGCGCTGGGCTTCTATCTGTCAGGGCATTTGTTCGACGAAGTGGTGACCGAGGTGCGCCGCTTTGCCAAGCGCCCGATTGCCGAGCTGATCGACACCCGCGAGCCGCAGTTGCTGGCCGGCATCATCACCGACTTTCGGGTCGTCAACGGCCAGCGCGGCAAGCTGGCACTGTTCAAGCTCGACGATGCCTCCGGGGTGATCGAAGCCCGCGCTGATGAGGCGCTGATCAACGCCCACAAAGACCTGCTCAAGGACGATGAGTTGATCATCGTCATGGGCAAGCAGCAACCCGACCGTTTTTCTGGCGGCATGCAGCTCAACGTGACGCAAATCTGGGACCTGGAGCAGGCGCGCTGCCGCTTTGGCAAGTACCTGCGCGTGCGCGCCAGCACCGGCCCGCAGGGCCTGAAGCTGGACATGGCAAGGCTGTTGAAAGATTTTCCGCCAAAAAAAGAGGTGACCGAGCAGGGCGACCTGTGGCGTGGTCTGGGGGTACGGCTGGTGTTGAGCTGCCAGGGCGAAGAGAGTGCGGCCCAAGCGGAGTTGCAATTGGGTGAGCAGGCCCGCTTCTACCCCAGCAATGCCGCGCTCGCCAGCTGGTGGGCGCAGGCAGCGCCAGGCACCGCCGAGATTGTTTACGAATAAACCATCGTCATTGTGTGCCGCCTGTATCCGACCCGATACCGCTCACGGACCTTTACCCCTGTGGGGCGGAATTCATTCCGCCATGGCCGACTGAAGTCGGCCCCACAGCAGGCCAAAACAAGGCATTCATGCCAGGAGCGAAGCGCGGCAATGACGAATTAATCCTTGGGCCGGAAGCTGATCTCCAGCGGCGATGGCACGCGGCCATCGGTGTCGCGTGGCAGCACTTCGGTTTTGTCGATGGCCCGCAACACCGCTTCGTCCCAGGCTTTCACACCGCTGGTTTGAGTGAGTTTGCGCGACATGATGGTGCCGTCTGAGGCAGCGCGCACTTCAACCACTGCGGTTGGGTTGCCCGCAATGTCTTCGGTGAACACGATGTTCGGTTTGATGCGGGCAATGATGCGTCCTGCGTAACTGGCCGAGGGGCCGGCCGATTTGAGCGCCGTGCCGGTGGCTCCTGGTGCGCCGCTGGCACCGGCCAGGCCGGTCATGCGCTGCAGATTTTTCTCTCGCTGGGCTTCAAGCTGTTTGGCCTGTTGCCCGGCTAATTTCTTCTCTTGCGCCAGTCTGGCTTTTTCGGCCATGGCCTTCTTCAGCTTGTCGGCATTGAGTTGCTCTTCTTTTAATTTTTCCTGCTGCAGCCTGGCCTGCTTGAGCTGCTTTTGCTGTTTTTCAAGCGCAAGCTGTTTTTGCAGGCGTTGTTTTTCCTGCTCCATCGCAATGTCCACCTTGGGTGGCTCCACCACGGGTGGTGGCAGGGGCGCAGGTTTGAACACTGGCTGAGGTTTTTCGGGGAGCGGTGGTTCGGATGGTGGTTCCTGCAGCCTGGGTGCTGCGGCCACTGGCACGGTGGCCCAGAGCTCGGCCTCGGCACTGATGACGGGTGCATCCCGCTTCCAGTTTACGCCCCAGGTCAGGGCGGCCACCAACAGGCCGTGCGCCAGAAACGCCAGCATGAAGGCGCGCACCACACCGGGGGTGGCAGGTGGGGCAAATTCCAGGCGATCCGCAGCAGCGTGCATGGCGATCGGGTTAAGGTGCCAGTTGTACCGACAGGCCGACGCGGACAATGCCGGCGCGCTGCAAGGTGTCCATGACGCGCACCACGGCTTCGTACTTGACGGCCTTGTCAGCGCTGATCACCACGGCGGTATTGGGCACACCAGCTTGGGCTTGTTTGACTGCGCTGGTGATTGCCTGCAGGCTGATGCTTGAGGTGTTGTCTTTGATCTTGAGCTGTAGCGCCTCGTCCTTGCCGATCACGATCTGGATCACCTGGTCAGGCTGACTGGCGGCCTTGCCGACGCTGGGCAGGTCGATCATGCTGGGCGCAATCAGGGGGGCGGTGACCATGAAGATGA
This sequence comes from Betaproteobacteria bacterium HGW-Betaproteobacteria-18, assembly GCA_002842265.1. Taxonomy (GTDB): domain Bacteria; phylum Pseudomonadota; class Gammaproteobacteria; order Burkholderiales; family Burkholderiaceae_C; genus Rhodoferax. The sequence goes on from PHCO01000025.1 coordinate 14,025, forward strand.
TCAACAACACCAGCATCACGTCGATGAACGGCACCATGTTGATCTCGTTGATGGTGCGGCGACCCCGGCCGCGGCTGACGACGGCGGCCACGATCAATGCCCCGAGGCCGATTGCGCGCCCACATTGCGTTGCAGGATGTTGGAAAACTCTTCAATAAAGGTTTCCAGCCGGATCGCAATGCGGTCAATGTCACGCGCAAAGCGGTTGTAGGCCACCACCGCCGGAATGGCGGCAAACAGGCCGATGGCCGTGGCCACCAGGGCCTCGGCAATGCCTGGAGCCACCGTGGCCAGTGTCACTTGGGTGAGTGCCGCCAGCCCGGTGAAGGCATGCATGATGCCCCACACGGTGCCAAACAAGCCCACGTAAGGCGACACCGAACCGACCGAGGCCAGAAACGACAAGTGCGTTTCCACCACGTCCATCTCGCGCTGAAAGCTGGCCCGCATGGCGCGCCGGGCGCCGTCCATCAAAGTAGCCGCGTCGGTGATGTGGCGCTCGCGCAGTTTCTGGAACTCACGCATGCCACTGGCAAAAATACGCTCCATGGGGCCGCCGATGCGGGCGTTCTGGGTGGCCGCGGCAAACAGGTCGTTCAAACTGCTGCCCGACCAGAATTCGCGCTCAAAGCTGTCGTTGAGTTGCTTGACCTTGCCGAGTGAAAAAAGCTTGCGAAAAATGGCGGCCCAACTGGCCACCGAGACGGTGACCAGCAGCAGCATCACCAGTTGCACCACCAGGCTGGCATTGAGCACGAGTTGGAAGATGGAGAGGTCTTGGTTCATTCTTGGCTTAGGGTTGGTTCAGGTCAAGGCGTGCAGGATCTGTGCTGGAATTCTGTCAGGTTTAAGTGTGCTGGCATTGACCCAGCCAGCGCGGATGGTGGCTTCGCACAGCAGCCGCGGGCCGGTCGTCGTGGTCAGCAGGGCCTGTTGATGGATTGTCATGGAGGCTCGCCCTGTTTCCAGCAGCGAAGTTGTAACCAATAGTTCATCGTCGAGCCGGGCACTTTTCAGGAAACGCACCTGGGCCTCACCCACCACAAACATGCCGCCGGTGGCTTCGCGCAAAGCCTGCTGGTTGATACCCCTGGCACGCAGCCACTCGGTGCGCGAGCGCTCAAAGAACTTCAGGTAGTTGGCATAAAACACAATGCCACCGGCATCGGTGTCTTCCCAATAGACGCGCACCGGCCAGCTAAAAGTTTCTTTGCCAACGGGCGGCTTGTTCATGCCAGCAAAGCCTTCAGTCGGTCAATGGCGCTGTGCAGCTGTGCCATTGAGTTGGCGGTCGAAAAACGAATGAAGTGTCCGGTGTCGGCATGGCCAAAGTCGCGCCCCGGCGTCACCGCCACGTGGGTGCGGTTCATGAACTCGAAGGCCAGGTCCCAGCTGTCTTTCACAGCCAGTTTGGCGCAGGCTGCAGAGCAATCGGCCCAGGCATAAAAAGCACCGTCGGGCAGCACCGGCACGTTCAAGCCGAGCGCGTTGAGTGCCGGGATAAAGTAGTCGCGCCGCGCCTTGAACTCGGCGCGGCGGCGCTCGTACTCGGCCAGGCTCGCGGCCTCGAAGCAGGCCAGCGCCGCGTATTGCGAAATGGTGCTGGGGCAAATGAACAGGTTTTGCGCCAGCCGCTCGATCACCGGCACCAAGCTTTCAGGCACCACCATCCAGCCCAGGCGCCAGCCGGTCATGTTGAAATATTTGCTGAAGCTGTTGATGCTGATGAGCTGGTCGTCCAGCGCCAGCGCCGTGTGGCCGTATTGCTCGTCATGGCTCAGGCCCAGATATATCTCGTCAATCAGGGTGATGCCGCCCCTGGCCTGCACCACCTCATGGATGCGGCGCAGTTCATCCGGTGCAATCGAGGTGCCGGTGGGGTTGGAGGGCGAGGCCAGCAAAACGCCACGCGTCTTGTTGTTCCACGCCGCCAGCACCTTGTCGGCGCTGAGCTGAAAACGCTCAGCCGCCGTGGTCGGTATCAGCACCGCCGCGCCGTCGGCGGCAGCCACAAAATGCCGGTTGCAGGGGTAGCTGGGGTCGGGCATCAGCACCTCGTTGCCCGACTCGATCAAGGCCAGGCAAGCCAGCTGCAAGGCGGCGGATGCCCCGGCGGTGACGACGATGCGGCTGGCGGGCACGCTGACTCCAAAACGGCTGGCGTACCAGGCGCTGATGCGCTCGCGCAGTTCAGGCAGGCCAATGGCCTGGGTGTAATGCGACAAGCCGTCGTGGATGGCTTTGGCAGCGGCTTCCTGCACCAGCGGCGGGGCGGTAAAGTCGGGCTCGCCAATGTTCAAAAAAATCATGGGCGACTCAGACTGCGCCACCTTTGCAGCCACGGCACTGGCGGCCTTGGCCACCTCCATCACATAAAAAGGCTCAATGCGCTGGGCGCGCCCGGAAATTTGCATCGGTTCTGTCAGCGTGCGCCCTGGTCTGCGGCTACCTCGGCCTGGCGCAGTTGCCGTGCCAGGCCGTTGAGCACACCGTTCACGTATTTGTGGCCGTCGGTGCCACCAAATTCCTTGGCCAGCTCCACACATTCATTGAGCACCACGCGCCAGGGCACGTCCAGACAGTGCTGCAGCTCATAGGCGCCAATCCACATCACGGCGCGCTCAACCGGTGAAATTTCGGTGAGCTTGCGGTCCAGCAGCGGCAAGATCAGCGCGTCCAGCCCCTCAGCTTGCTCGGCACAGCCGTGCAGCAAGGCATCAAAATGCACGCTGTCGGCCTTGCTGAACCCCGCCAGGTCGCGGGTAAACGCATCCACTGCCGCCACGTCGTTTTTACCCACCAGCAGCTGGTACAGCGCCTGCACTGCAAATTCGCGCGCGCGGGAGCGCTCGGACTTGCTGGCCGCCTTGCGCACACCGGTGCTGGTCAGGCCCTTGCGCGGTTGGCGCGGTGGCCGGGTGGAGGGGCTGGGGTGGCTTGATTCGCTCATTAAATTTCTTCCAGTAAATTGGCCATCTCAACGGCCACGCGGGCCGCATCCCGGCCCTTGTCGGTTTGCCGGACCACCGCCTGATCCAGGGTCTCGGTGGTCAGAATGGCGTTGGCAATGGGCACCTGGTAGTCCAGCGCGACACGGCTTACGCCCGCGCCTGATTCATTGGCAACCAGCTCAAAGTGGTAGGTTTCACCGCGAATGATGCAGCCCAGTGCAATCAGCGCATCAAATTTGAGCTTTTCCGCCAAGGCCAGCAGCGCCACCGGAATTTCCAGCGCGCCTGGTACCTGCACCAGGGTGATGTTTTTTTCGGGCACGCCCAACTTCAGCAGTTCGGCTTTGCAGGCCGCAGCCAGCGCATCGGTGATGCCCGCGTTAAAGCGTGCCTGCACGATACCGATGGTGAGTTTTTTGCCATCAAGGCGATGGTCAGCGGCATCCAGCGTGCCTTGGTCTGCAATCAGCATAGGGGTTTTCCGGTTGGGTGTGTTGGGTGCGTTGGGATCAGGGCGTCACGTAACCCACAATTTCAAGACCGTAGCCGGTCATGCTGGGCATGCGCCGGGGGGTGCTCATCAAGTTCATTTTGCGCACGCCGCATTCGCGCAAAATTTGGGCACCAATGCCGTACGAGCGCAGGTCCATGCGGCCGCGTTCCGGGCCGTGACTGGCGCGTGCCGTGCCATCAAACTGGGCCAGCAATTGTTTGCCGCTCTCACCACAGTTCAAAAACACCACCACGCCCTTGCCTTCTGAGGCCACGCGTGCCAGGCTGGCATCCAGGCCCCAGGAGTGCATGGTGCGACCCACTTCCAGCGCATCGAGCACAGACAGCGGTTCATGCACGCGCGCCAGCACGGCATCTTCTTCACCCCATTGGCCTTTGACCAGCGCCAGATGCACACCGTGGGCCGTTTTGTCTTTGAAAGTGTGGGCAGTGAATTCGCCAAACGCGGTGTTGAGTGGGCGCGAGCCGAGGTGTTCCACCAGGGATTCTGTGCGGCTGCGGTGGTGAATCAAATCGGCGATGGTGCCGATCTTGAGCCCATGTTCGGCGGCAAAAAGCTGCAAGTCGGGCAGACGCGCCATGGTGCCGTCGTCTTTCATGATCTCGCAGATCATGGCCGCCGGCGTGCAGCCGGCCATGGCGGCCAGGTCGCAACCCGCCTCGGTGTGGCCAGCGCGTATCAGCACCCCGCCTTCAACCGCTTGCAAGGGGAAGATGTGGCCGGGTTGCACCAGGTCTTCAGGTTTGGCATGTTGGGCGACAGCTGCCTGCACGGTACAGGCCCGGTCTGCCGCAGAAATACCGGTGGTGACACCTTCAGCAGCTTCAATCGACACGGTGAACGCCGTGCCTTTTTTGTCGCCATTGCGCGCCGTCATGGGAGGCAGTTGCAGCAACTCGCAGCGCTCACGTGTCAGGGTCAGGCAAATCAGGCCACGTCCATAGCGCGCCATGAAGTTGACTGCTTCGGGCGTCACGTGTTCGGCGGCCATGACCAGGTCGCCTTCGTTTTCGCGGTCTTCTTCATCGACCAGAATCACCATGCGTCCTGCACGCAGCTCGGCAACGATGTCTTCAACGGGGGAAATGCCTGACAAATGTGACTGTGTCATAAAGTGTTTTGAGAAAGATTTTGGTAAAAAGTGCCAGACCATGGCGCGCTTGATCGAATTTTTTCGTGCATCATGGCCTCTGCCCGGATTATCGGGGATTGTGGTTTAAGTTAGGCTTGAGCTTTGTACCCAGGAGTGAATGAATGACGATTGGCTGGCTGACAGTGTTAAAAATGGTGCCTTGGGGTGAGGTGATTGAAAACGCCCCCAAGGTGGCCAATGGTGCCAAAAAACTGTGGCAAAACGTGGGCAAAAAGCCTTTGCCGGTTGCACCCATCGTCCCCGTGCCGGATACGCTGGGGTCAGAGCCACCAGCGGTGGCGGCACTGCAAGCCCAGATGGCCAGGTTGCAGGTGGCAGTGGCAGACTTGCACCAGCAGATGCTGGTATCGAGCGAGTTGATTCAGTCGCTGGCCAATCAAAACACGCAACTGATCAAGCGGGTTGAAATCAACCGGGTGCGCCTGCTGTGGCTGGCAGCTTGGGTGCTGGGTCTGACGCTGGCGCTGGCCAGCCGGTTTTTTTAGAGGTTGGTTTCTAGGTGATTTTTTGGCTTTTAGATTAATTGGGTAAAGCGTATTGGGCTATTTTTAGCATAGCAGCATTGATTTTTCACCTGGGCTTGACGCAGTTCAAATGCTGCAGTTAAAGCATCTCAAGCCCTTTTACAGGAATTTTCATGGTCACCTATCCTCACTTGCTCCAACCCCTGGATCTGGGCTTTACCACGCTGCCCAACCGCGTCATCATGGGTTCCATGCACATCGGACTCGAAGAGGTCAAGGACGGCTTTGCCCGCATGGCGGCGTTTTATGCCGAGCGCGCCCGTGGCTGCATCGGCCTGATCGTCACTGGCGGCATCGCGCCCAACGACCGGGGCCGCCCGATGCCCGGCGGCGCCCGCCTGACCACCGAGGCCGAGGCCGAAAAACACAAGCCGGTCACCGCCGCCGTGCACCAGGCCGGTGGCAAGATCGCCATGCAAATCCTGCACTTTGGTCGCTACGCTTACCACGCTGACCTGGTCGCCCCGAGCGCGCTGCAGGCCCCCATCAACCCGACCAAACCCAAGGCGCTCAGCAGCGAAGAGGTCAGACAAACCATCGACGACTTTGTGCGTTGCGCCGCGCTGGCGCAAAGCGCGGGCTACGACGGTGTCGAGATCATGGGATCGGAAGGCTATCTGCTCAACGAGTTCATTGCCGCACGCACCAACCAGCGCGACGACGAGTGGGGCGGCAGCTATGCCAACCGCATCAAATTCCCGGTGGAAATTGTGCAGCGCACGCGCGAAAAAGTGGGTCCCAATTTCATCATCATTTACCGCTTGTCGATGCTCGATCTGGTCGAAGGCGGCTCCACGCTCGATGAAGTCATTCAGCTCGCCCAAGCCATTGAAGCTGCGGGTGCTTCAATAATCAACACCGGCATTGGCTGGCACGAGGCGCGCATTCCCACCATTGCCACCAAAGTGCCGCGTGCCGCCTGGGCCTGGGTGACGAAGCAGCTCAAGGGCAAGGTGGGCATACCGCTGGTGGCCACCAACCGCATCAACACGCCCGAGGTGGCCGAGCAACTGCTGGCGGACGGCTTTTGCGACATGGTCTCGATGGCGCGGCCATTCCTGGCCGACCCGCTGTTTGTGCAAAAGGCCGCTGCTGGCAAGGCCG
>PHCO01000026.1 GCA_002842265.1 Betaproteobacteria bacterium HGW-Betaproteobacteria-18
GCACACGGACCTTGAACCCTGTGGGGCGGACTTCAGTCCGCCATGGTCGACTGAAGTCGACCCCACAACAAGCCCAAACGCTGTGTTCATGGAAAGGAGGAACGACGTGGCGATCCATGACCCCCTGGATTGCCGCGTCGCTGGCGCTCCTCGCAATGACGGGAAACGGTACTTTTGTAATTTCCTTTTCCATTATGAGCGGGGTAGGCCACGCGGTTGCAGCGCCAGCAAGCCCAGCGCCACTGCCGCAAAGCCAATGCCCGCCATGAAGGTGAACGAGGCCCCGAAAGACTGCCACAGCCAGCCCGCCAGCCCGCTGGCAATCAGCAACGCCACACCGCTGAGCAGGTTGAAAAAGCCGTAAGCGGTGCCACGCAAATCAGCTGGAGCGGTATCGGCCACCATGGCGGCCAGCAGGCCTTGCGTCATGGCCATGTGCAAGCCCCACAACGCCACGCCCAGCCAGAACACCACGCCGCTGTTGCGGGTGGCCAGCAGCACGTCGGCGGCGATCAACAGCAGCAGGCCCCAACCGAGTAACTTGGTATGGCTTAGCTTGTCGGCCAGTTTGCCAAACGGGTAGGCACAGGCGGCGTAAACCACGTTCATGCTGATCAGCACCACCGGTGTCCAGGCCAGCGCCAGGCCGCCTTGCTGCGCCCGCAGCACCAGAAAGGCTTCGCTGAAACGTGCCAGCGTGAACACGGCACCCACGCCCACCACCCACCAGTAGGCAGGGCTCAACCGGGCCAGGTTGGCACGGCTGATCGGGTTGAGGCGTTTGGCCGTGATGGGCCGATCGGGCTCATGCACGCCCCACACCAAGAGCGCCACGCACATGAACGCGGGCACCGTGGCCACCCAGAACACCGCGCGAAAGTCGTCCTGCCAGAGCAGCATGAAACCGATGGCCAGCGTCGGCCCCAAAAAAGCGCCCACGGTGTCAAGCGACTGGCGCAGGCCAAAGGCAGCGCCGCGCAGTTCGGGCGGAGCGATGTCGGCCACCAGCGCATCGCGAGGCGCACCGCGGATGCCTTTGCCGATGCGGTCCGCCAGCCGGGCCGTGATGATCCAGCCCGCCGAGGTGGCCAGCGCAAACAGCGGCTTGGTGAAAGCGCCCAACGCGTAGCCCAGCACCGCCAGCGGTTTGCGCTTGCCCCAGTAGTCGCTCAAGGCGCCGGAGAACACCTTGACGATGAGCGCCGTGGCCTCTGCGGCACCTTCGATCAGCCCGACCACAAAGACGCTGATGCCCAAGGTGGTGACCATGAACACCGGCAGCAGGCTGTGAATGAGCTCGCTGGACACATCCATCAGCAAGCTGACAAAACCCAGCGCCCAAATGCTGGCGGGCAGTTTGCGCAGGGGCTGGGGTTGTGGGGACATTGCGATTTTTTGTACAAAAACCATGGCGGACTGAAGTCCGCTCCACAGAGTCAGCGCACCAGCACAGCGGCATCGGCGCCGCGCTCGGCAATCACGCCAATTTCGTACACCGTTTCGCCAGCGGCGCGCAGCGTGGCCGCACAGGCTTGGGCACTGGCAGCGTCGATCACCACCACCATGCCAATGCCGTTGTTGAAGGTGCGGTTCATCTCGATGTCGTCAATGCCGGCGGTGGCCTGCAGTCCAGCAGGCCGCCACCGGTGATGTGAGCCAGCGCCTTGATGCCCTGTGCTGAGCCTGACGAAGCAGGGTGAGCCGCCAGGGCGGCCAGCACGTTTTTGACATACAGGCGGGTGGGCTCCATCAGCGCTTGTTTGAACGGTTTGCCGTCGAGCGTGGCGGGCACGCTGCCAGCTTGTTCACCGCGCTCGATGCATTTGCGCACCAGGCTGAAGCCGTTGGAATGCACGCCGCTTGAGGCCAGGCCCAGCACCACGTCGCCGGGTTGGACAGTTGCACCGGTCAGGATTTTGGACTTTTCGACCGCACCGACGGCAAAACCGGCCAGGTCGTATTCGCCCGCCGGGTACATGCCGGGCATTTCAGCGGTTTCGCCGCCGATCAGGGCGCAGCCTGACAACTCGCAACCTTTGGCGATGCCGCCCACCACAGCGGCGGCGGTATCGACATCGAGCTTGCCGCAGGCAAAGTAGTCCAGAAAAAACAGGGGTTCTGCGCCTTGCACCAGCACGTCGTTGACGCTCATGGCGACCAGGTCAATGCCCACGGTGTCGTGCATGTTCCACTCGAACGCCAGCTTCAGCTTGGTGCCGACGCCGTCGGTGCCGCTCACCAGCACCGGTTCCTTGTAGCGCTTGGGCACTTCAAACAGGGCGCCAAAGCCGCCAATGCCGGCCAGCACGCCTTCGCGCATGGTTTTTTTGGCGAGCGGCTTGATGCGCTCCACCAGCGCGTCGCCCGCGTCAATGTCAACGCCAGCGGCTTTGTAGGAAAGGGGAGTGGTGGATTGGGTCATAACAATGTGCAGGTAGGGCCGAGGGATGGGCAGGCGGCGCGCCTTAAGCCCGATAGAATTTGGGCTGATTTTAAGGGGTTGGCTTTTCGCCATTTCAATGCAATTTACTTCCACTCAAAAAAGAGCCTCGGCCTGGTTTGCGCTGCTGCTGGGCGTTGTCGCCATACTTTGGCTGCTGGCGCCGGTGCTGACGCCGTTCGTGGTGGCGGCCATCCTGGCCTACGCCCTGACGCCCGTGGTGGACTGGCTCGACAACCTGGGGCGGGGCCGCATCCCCCGTGTACTGGCCGTCATCCTGGTTGAAGTTGTTTTTTTGTTGCTGCTGCTGGCGCTGCTGCTGCTGGTGGTGCCTATATTGGTCAAACAGCTGCCGTTGCTGCGTGAGCAGGTGCCACCGCTGCTGGACCGATTCAACGTATTTATACAGCCGTTTTTGTCGCAGTTCGGTCTGCATGTGTCGTTTGACGTGGCCGGGCTCAAGACCTTTGCCATGGAGCACCTGAGCGCCAATTTTGAAGACCTGCTGGGCCAGTTGATGGCGTCTGCCAAGCTGGGCGGCAGTGTAGCGCTGTCGGTGGTGGGCAACGCCGTGCTGATTCCGGTGGTGCTGTTTTATTTACTGATGGAGTGGCGCCGTTTCATGGCCCTGCTGTTGGTGTTGGTGCCGCCCCGGCTGCGGGCGACAGTGGACAGCTTCACCGTCGAGGCCGATGGCGTGCTGGGCCAGTACCTGCGCGGCCAGTTGCTGGTGATGGTGGTGCTGGCCATCTATTACAGCGCGGGGCTGGCGTTGTTTGGACTGGATCTGGCGTTGCCCATTGGCGTGTTTACTGGTCTGGCGGTGGCCATTCCGTATCTGGGTTTCGGGCTGGGCTTGATTCTGGCCACGCTGGCGGGTTTTCTGGAGTTCTCCGCGCAGACGGGCCATGTGAATGTGCTGGTGATGGTGACCGTGGTATATGGCCTGGGCCAGTTGGTGGAGAGTTTCTTTTTGACTCCGCAACTGGTCGGTGAACGCATTGGCCTGCACCCGCTGGCCGTTATTTTTGCCTTGCTGGCGTTTGGTCATTTGCTGGGTTTTGTCGGCGTGCTGATTGCCCTGCCGCTGAGCGCCGTGCTGCTGGTGGCCATTCGCCGCCTGCAAACCGCTTATCTGGACAGCGCGCTTTATCAAGACGATCAGAACGCATGATGCAACAACTGGTGCTGGACATGGGCCTGCCCACCGGGCCCAGCCTTGGCAACTTCTTCGCTGGGCCCAACGAGGCAGCGCTGGCGCACCTGAAACTCTGGTTGGGCCACGCGGGCACGGCGCTGCGCTCACCTGTGGCCAGCTACCTTTGGGGCGAAAGCGCCTGCGGCAAAAGCCATTTGCTCCAGGCCCTGCGCGCGGCGCTGCAAGAGCAGGGCGCCAAGGTGGGATGGCTCGATGCTGATGTGCAAGTGCCCCCTGAGTTCGATGAATCCTGGGCCTGTGTGCTGATAGACGACGTGCATGCCTTCAGCAGCGCGCAGCAACAAGTGGCGTTCAACTGGTTTGTCCACGCGCAGACCCTGCAAATTGCGGTGCTGGCGGCGGGCCGTTTGCCGCCCGCCGACCTGAAGCTGCGCGACGACCTGCGCACCCGCCTGGGTGGCGGCCATGTTTTTGCGCTGCAGGCCCTGAGCGAGGTCGAGCGGCGCGCCGTGTTGCGCCAGGCCGCCGATGCGCGGGGCATTTTTTTGAGTGACGAGGTGATGGACTTCATGCTGACGCGCTTCAGCCGCGACCTGGACAGTCTGATGGAACTGCTTGACCTGATGGACGGCTACGCCCTGCAAACCCAGCGCGCCATCACCATTCCCCTGATCAAAGCCATGATGGACAACGCATGACGACAAAACTGACCCTGTTCGACCTGGATCACACCCTGATCCCGCTGGATTCCGACTACGAATGGAATGTCTTCACCACCACGCTGGGCTGGCACGACCCGGTTGAATTCAACCGGCAAAACGATGCTTTTTATGCACAGTACCAAGCTGGCATCCTCGACATTCATGAGTATGTGCGTTTTGCCACATCGGCCCTGTGCGCGCAAGGCGCAGAAAAGTCAGAAGCGGCTCATGCCCAATTCATGAAGACGGTGGTGCAACCAGCCATCCGGCCCCAGGCCTTGTCGCTGGTGCAGCAGCACCGGGCCGCGGGCGATGCGGTGGTGATCGTGACCGCCACCAATGAATTTGTCACGCGACCCATTGCCAGCGCCTTTGGCGTGACCGAACTGATTGCCGTCAACCTGGCGCGCGATCCGGCCAGCGGCTGGTTCAGCGGCGAGATCGTCGGCACACCGTCGTTTCGCGAAGGCAAGGTCGCGCGGGTTGAGCAGTGGTTGGCGGCACGTGGACTGTCCTGGGCTGAGGTGGAAAGCACCTTTTACAGCGACTCCATGAACGACCTGCCGCTGCTGGAGAAAGTGACGCACCCGGTGGCCGCCAATTCCGAAGAGCGGCTACGCGCCATTGCGCAGGATCGCGGCTGGCGCATACTTGAGCTTTTTTAAAATGGCAGGCTTAGTTAAAAACACCAACAACAATGATTAAAAAATTCATCAACAAACTTCTGGGCAAAGTAGCCCCGGCTGACAAGCATCCGTTTGGCAAACGCCTGGAGATTGGCCCACAAGACCACGGCATCAACCCCAAACTGGTCGATGAGCGCGCCATCAACGTGGTACGCACGCTCAAACAGGCTGGCTTCGAGGCCTACATTGTGGGCGGTGCCGTGCGCGACCTGATGCTGGGCCTGGCACCCAAAGACTTCGACGTGGCCACCAACGCCACGCCCGAACAGGTCAAAGGGCTGTTTCGGCGCGCTTTCATCATCGGGCGGCGCTTTCGCATCGTGCACGTGGTCTATGGCCGCGGCCGTGAGCATGAGGTGATCGAGGTCTCGACCTTCCGCGCCCATCTGGACAATGTGGCCGCCGAGCAGGTGGCGGGCAATGAGAAAACCAGCAAAAGCGAACTGGCCGGCATGAAACACGCGGTGGACAGCACCGGGCGGGTGCTGCGCGACAACGTCTGGGGTCCGCAGGAAGAAGACGCGGTGCGCCGTGACTTCACCATCAACGCCATGTATTACGACCCCGAGACGCAAATTGTGGTGGACTACCACCACGGCATCAAGGACTCCAAAAACCGGGTTATCCGCATGATTGGTGACCCGGCAGCGCGCTACCGCGAAGACCCGGTGCGCATCATCCGCGCCATCCGCTTTGCTGCCAAGCTCAACGGCCTGGGCTTCAAGCTGGAGCCCAAGACGGCGACGCCGTTGGTCAAGAGCAAAGCGCTGCTGGCCGAGGTGCCGCAAAGCCGTCTGTTTGATGAAATGCTCAAGCTGCTGCAAACCGGCCACGCGCTGGCTTCCATCGAGCAGCTCAAGGTGCTGGGCATGGCGCACGGCATTTACCCGCTGCTGGATGTGGTGGTGGATCGGGCCGAGACCCCGTTTGTCAAGTCCGCACTACAGGATACCGATCGCCGCGTCGGCGAAGGTAAGCCGGTGGCACCGAGCTTTTTGCTGGCCTGCGTGCTGTGGGCCGAAGTGCGCGACGGCTGGGCGACGCGCATGAAAGCGCAGCAGCATTCGCACCCGGCCTTGCAGGATGCCATCGAGGACGTGTTCAGCGCGCGCATCGGCGACGTGTCGGGACGCGGCAAGCTGGCCGGTGACATGCGTGAAATCTGGCTGATGCAACCGCGCTTCGAGAAACGCGTGGGTAGCGCGCCCTTTGGCCTGGTGGAGCAGCCGCGCTTTCGGGCGGCCTTTGACTTCATGCGCCTGCGCGCTGAAAACGGCGAACTCGACATGGTGCTGTCGGACTGGTGGGAAGCCTTCAGCATGGCCAACGACGACTTGCGCAACGACATGGTCGATGAAGTCAAACTGGAACAGCAGCAACGCGCCCGGCCGACACGGACGCCGCGCGCACCCCGAGTGCATCAGGTGCCCGGCAGTTCTGGCCATGACGTGCTTCCTGGCGCCGCCGCCGAAGCCGCACCCGGTCGGTCGGCTTTGCCCACTGACTCAGCGGCAGGCGATGGCTCGGAAGCCCCCAAAAAACGCCGCCGTCGCCGTCGCTCGTCGGGTCGCGGCGCGGGCGATGCGCCGACGCAAGAACCGCAGGACTGAACACGGTCGTGACCCAATCGGAACGACCGGAGGTACTGGCCTACATCGCGCTGGGCGCCAATCTGGGTGATGCGCAGACATCAGTGCTGACGGCAATCCAGCGCCTTGCCAGCTTGCCAGGCAGCCGACTTGTTGCTCGTTCCAGCCTGTACCGCACGGCGCCGTTCGAGGCCGCCGGGCCCGACTTCATCAACGCGGTGGTGGCTGTCTCAACCCGATTGAACGCGCCCGAACTGTTGCTGAATTTGCAGCGTCTTGAAAACTGGGCAGGGCGCGAGCGTTCCTATCGCAATGCACCACGCAAGCTCGACCTCGATATCCTGCTCTATGGCGAAGCCAGCATCACCAGCCCCGCGCTGCAGGTGCCGCACCCGCGCATGCTGGAACGGGCTTTTGTGCTGGTGCCGCTGGCTGAGATCGCGCCCGCCAAAGTGGGCAGCGCGCAATTGCAGGCGGTGGCATCCCAGGAAATTGAACGCCTGGAGTGACAGGCGCAGTAACCCGGCTCAGTCCAAGCTCAATCGATCTCGGCAATCAGCTCAATTTCAACGCAAGCCCCCAGCGGGATTTGCGCCACGCCAAAGGCGCTGCGGGCGTGCGCCCCTTTGGCGCCAAAGACCTCGCCGATCAATTCGCTGGCGCCGTTGGTCACCAGGTGCTGCTCGGTGAAGTCGCTGGTGGAGTTGACCAGGGACATCAGCTTGACAATGCGTTTAATGCGGTTCAGGTCGCCCACCGCCGCGTGCAGCGTGCCCATCAGGTCGATGGCGGCGGCGCGGGCGGCGGCCTTGCCTTCTTCGGCGTTCATGGTCTTGCCGAATTGGCCGACCCACACCTTGCCGTCTTTCTTGGCCAGGTGGCCGCTTAAAAAGACCAGCTTGCCGCTTTGGACAAAAGGCACGTAAGCGGCAGCGGGGGCGGCCACCGGGGGCAGGGTGATGCCGAGTTCGGCGAGTTTGGCGTAAATGGTCATGGCGTATTCCTTGTTTCTAATGAGAACTGCAAGCTGCAAAATCCGTTTAATTTTAGGAGCTGCTGCGGGTCTGATTTTGTGATTGACTTTGAGCGGGCCGGAAGCTGCTTGGTTCAGCCATCGGTTCCACCGTGACCCCCACTTTGAGCGTGTGGCTGGCGCCGCCGTGGATCACGCCGCGGATCGGCGACACGTCGGAAAAGTCGCGGCCGACGGCCAGCGTCACATAGTCTTCACCGGGCGACGGCCAGCCGGCGCGGTCGTTGGTGGGGTCCAGGTCGATCCATTGCTCGCCTTCGGGCAGATCGGGCAGATAGACCGAAGCCCAGGCGTGCGAGGCATCGCTGCCCCTGAGCTTGACGGTGCCGGGCGACGGCTGGGTGAGTAAATAGCCGCTGACATAGCGTGCCGACAAGCCCATGCTGCGCAGGCAGGCAATCAGGATATGGGCAAAGTCCTGGCACACGCCCTTGCGCTGCGCCAGCGCCTCCAGCGCCGGCGTGCTGACCTGGGTGCTTTGGCTCTCGTAGCTGAAGTCGCGGTAAATGCGGTGCATCAGGTCGAGCGCTGCCACCAGCAGACTCGCCCCAGCCGTGAAACTGGGGCGGGCGTAGGCGGCAAACTCACCGTGGCGCGGCGCCATGGGCGAGGCAAAGACAAATTCATTGGCGGCATCAAAAGTGACGCTGGCCTGGTACCGAAAGCGTTCGCGCACCGTCTCCCAGGCGATGTCGCTGCCGGGCATGCGCACGGCCTGCGTGATGACCTGGCTGGTGGCCAGCACCTGGAGCTGGTGGTGCGGCACTTGCAGCGAGAAAAAACTGCGCGTGTTGCCAAACACATCCTGCGTGCTGCTGATCTGCGCCGGCTTGGGGATCACTTGCAGGCGGTGGCTGACCAGGGTCTGGCTGGCGTTGTGCAGGGGTGTCAGATACGCCATGTGCTGCGCAGTTTCTACCGCGGGCAGGTAGTCGTAAACCGTTTCATGGGTGATCTGCAACTTCATGAAGAGCCCAGGCTCTGGTTGGCCAGGCCGCTGTGCGTGAAGTAGGTGGTGCTGATGTCATCGGACACCAGGAAACTGGCGTTGATGCACTCGCTCAGTACTTCCTTGAGCAGCGTGTAGCGTGGCGTTGGCTCACCTGTGGCACACGCGCTGCCCGAGGCAGGCGCTGGTGTGATCAGGTCGGGCGCGTTGGCGCACAACTGCGCCAGGCCCCAGGCGCTGGGATTGGGCACCTTGAGCGACAGACTGCAGAGCTGGTTGGGTTCACTGCCCGCCAGCCGTGCCAGGCGCCCGCGCAGCGTGTGGGCGATCCAGGAAATCGAGCGCGGGTTGTCGCGGTCAATGACCAGCAGGTCCACCAGCGCCGAGATGTCGCGACTTTGCTGGAATTGGGCGTGAAAAGTGATGGCGCTGTCAAACAATTCGACCATGGCATCAAAGCCGCCGTCGGTGTGCAGGCTGCCGGTATCCAGGCCGCGCAGCAGGGCGGACGACATGAAGCCGAGCCGCTCGATGTGGCGCCCGATGCTGAGCAGGCGCCAGCCATCGTCGCGCGTCATGCGATCGGTCTGGGCGCCGGTGATGGCGGCCATGTGGTCGCTGCTGTCCTTGAGGATTTGCAGCGCTTGCAGGGCTGAAAAATCAGCGCGCTGGCGCTGCGCAGCACAGCGCTCAAACAGCTCCTCCTCGCAGCGGACGATGATGCGCCAGTGCTCTTGTGACAAGCGCTCGCGTACGCTGGAGCCCACCATTTTGAGGGCGCGCAGATAGTAGCCCACGCTGGTGGCGCCGGTGCTGCTGCCCAGGCTGTCAATCAGGCTGCGTTCAAACACGCGGGGCGCCTGCAGGGCCGAAGGCACGCCCGGCAACACCAGGGTGTTGGCTACCGCCATTTGGCTGAGCCAGGTCAGCAGCGGGGCGGATGATTGCTCTTCGCCGTGCAGGGATTCCAGCGTCAGGCGTGCCAGCCGGATGGCGTTTTCGGCGCGCTCGGTGTAGCGGCCCAGCCAGAACAGGTTCTCAGCCGCGCGGCTGGTGATGAGGCGCTTGCGCTGCATCAAAGACTCAGGGGTCATGTGCGGTGCCAGCAAGGTGCTGTGATCGACCTCGCCGCGGGTCAGCGCCCACACGTCGGCGCTGCTGCCGCCGCGTTGCATCGAGGTGATCTCCTGGCCGGCGCTGGCGACGCGCGCCAGACCGCCGGGCAGCACGCGCCAGCCCTGGGCGCCGTCAGACACCACGAACACCCGCAGCATCACCGAACGCGCCAGCAGCCGACCCGGTTCGGCGGGATCGCCAGCACCCGAGGCTTGCCAGGTTGGCATTTGCGACAGCGGGGTATAGCCCTGCAGCGTGTGTTCTTCGGCTTGCCGCACAATGCGCCCGGCCCATTCATCGATTTCCCGTGCGCCCAGTTTGCCGCCCAGCACCGGCTCGAAACTGCCATGGTCAAGCGAGCCGGGGTAGGTCGGCTTGATGGCGCAGTCGGCCAGCCGTGGCAGGGCTTCTTCCATGGCGCTGCGCTCGCCGCACCACCAGGTTGGCAAGGCCGGCAGGCTGAGCTGTTCGCCCAGCAAATGGCGCGACAAGGCAGGCAAAAACCCGAGCAGGGCGGGCGACTCCAGAAACGCCGAGCCCGGCGCGTTGGCCACCAGCACATTGCCGGCCCGTATCGCCTGCAGCAGGCCCGGCACGCCAAGCGTGGAGTCGGCGCGTAGCTCCAGCGGGTCCAGGTACTGGTCGTCGACCCGTTTGAGCAGTCCATGCACCGGCACCAGGCCCTTGAGTGTTTTCAGAAACAGGCACTCGTCGCGCACCAGCAGATCGCTGCCTTCGACCAGCGTGAGCCCCAGGTAGCGCGCCAGATAAGCGTGTTCAAAATAGGTCTCGTTGTAGGGTCCGGGGGTAAGCAGTGCCAGATGCGCATCAGCACCTTGGGGGCTCATGGCTTTGAGGCTGTCCATCAGGGCACGGTAGGTGCTGGCCAGGCGCTGCACGCGCAGGCTTTGAAAGGACTGCGGGAATTGGGCCGAGATCGCCAGCCGGTTTTCCAGCAGATAACCCAGACCCGAGGGCGCCTGGGTGCGCTGTGCTTCGACCCACCAATTGCCGTCAGGCCCGCGCGCCAGGTCAAACGCGGCAATGTGCAGATAGCGTCCGCCTACAGGTTCCACGCCGTGCATGGCGCGCAGGTAGCCAGGGTGCGCGTGCACCAGGGCCGGCGGTAACAAGCCGTCATGCAACAAGGTTTGCGGCCCATAGACGTCGGCCATCACGCGCTCCAGCAGTCGCATGCGCTGCAATACACCGGTCTCGATACGCTGCCAGCTTTGGGGGTCAACAATCAGCGGGAATAAATCCAGCGACCAGGGGCGTTGCGGCCCGTTTTCATTGGCATAGACGTTGTAAGTGATGCCGTTGTCGCGCACCTGGCGTGCCAGATTGGCGGCACGCTGGTCCATGTCAGTCGCCGAGTCGTTCGCCAGGGTAGAGAAAAATTGGCGCCAGACGTCGGTGATCCTTGCACCACCCGCTTCGGTTTCAGTTTCATCGGGCGCTGTGGCCGGCTTGCCGCGCGCGACGGCGCCTCGCAGCTCGTCGAAGTGCCCGGGCGCCGCCTGCACCGCCTGCGCCAGCGCTGCCACGCCGGGTGCCGGGGCAGTGGGCTGACTGGTTTGCGCTTGCTGGGATGGGTTCATGGCACCGAGTATGCCAGCGATGCACGCTTTGGTTGACAATCGCAGGTTCTTCAATTTGATTCATGCCATGACCGAACCCCTTCAAGAACAAGCCGAACCAGTGATTCCCCAGACACAGGAGGCACCACTGCCGGCCGTCCCCGAAAACGCCCAGCAGCCGACCACCGTTGCTGAACCCGTTGAACCGGCCACTCCAGCCACCCCGGTCAAGTCCAAAAACCGCTTTGCGGCGGTGCAACCGGTGCTGGAAAAACTGTTTGAGCTCTATCCACAGCTTTTCGGCGAGCGCTTTTTGCCGCTCAAGCTGGGTATTTTCCAGGAACTGCTGGCAGCCCACCCGGAAGTCTTCGAGCGCGACACGCTGAAAGCGGCCCTGGGCGTGCACACCCGCTCAAGCCGCTATTTGCAGAGCGTGGCAGCGGGACAAAAGCGCCATGACCTGCTGGGCAATCCGGTCGAGGACGTGGCACCGGAACATGTATTCCTGTCGATCGTTGAGCTGTACCAACGCCGCCAGGCGCGCAGCCAGGAGGACCTGCTACCCAAGCTGCGCGCCCAATTGATCACCGCGTTCGAAAAATCGGGACTGAGTCGGCAGGACTACCTGGCGCGCATCGGCATGCCGACCGAGGCCATTCAGGCGCTGCTTGACGAGGCGCTGGCAGAGGTAGAGCAACAGCGCGCACGCCGTGCCGCCTTGAGAAAAGCCTTTGAAGCCAGTGGCCAAAACATCGAAGTGTTTGCCGACACGCTGGGCATGCGCGTGCGGGACGTGCAAACAGCGCTCAAATAACCGGCCTGCACGCCTGTTGCGATTAAGCGCGTCGCAAATCCAGTGTGAACGGAAACTCGCGGCTGGCTGGCACGTTGATGGTGGCGGGCGGCACCTGCAGCAAACCCGGCGTGTGACCCATGGCAGAGAAGCGAGACAGGCGGCGGCTTTCGGCCTCATTGGCGTTGACGGGCAGCGCCTCGTAGCTCAGGCCGCCCGGATGCGACACGTGGTACTGGCAGCCGCCCAGCGAGCGCTTCATCCAGGTATCGACAATGTCAAAGGTCAGCGGCGCGTGCACACCGATGCTGGGGTGCAGACTGCTCGGCGGGTTCCATGCCTTGTAGCGCACGCCAGCCACATATTCGCCGACCACGCCGGTAGGCTGCAAGGAGAGGGCGCGGCCGTTGCAGGTGACCACATAGCGGCTCTCGTTGAGGCCGGTCACGCGCACCTCGATGCGCTCCAGAGACGAATCGACATAACGCGCGGTGCCGCCAGGCGCACCTTCTTCACCCATCACATGCCAAGGCTCCAGCGCGTTGCGCAACGTGAACTCGATGCCTGCAGAACAGATTGAGCCGATCAGCGGAAAGCGGAATTCGATGTGCGGTGCAAACCAGCTGTCGTCAAAGGCATAACCCGCCTGGCGCATTTCAGCCATCACATCGTCAAAGTCGAGTTGGATGAACTTGGGCAGCATGAAGCGGTCATGCAGTTCGGTGCCCCAGCGGGTGGCGGGTGCGCGGTAGGGCGTTTTCCAGAAGCGGGCAATCAGGGCGCGCAGCAGCAGCTGCTGCACACTGCTCATGTGCGGGTGCGGCGGCATCTCGAAGGCACGCAGTTCCAGCAAACCCAGCCGACCCGTGGCCGAGTCGGGCGAATACATCTTGTCGATCGAAATTTCGCTGCGGTGGGTGTTGCCGGTGGCGTCGATCAAAATATTGCGCAGCGTGCGGTCAACCAGCCAGGGCGGCATGCTTTGACCGTAAATCTCGCGGTTACTGTAGATCTGCTCAATGGCGATTTCCAGCTCGTACAACTGGTCGTTGCGCGCTTCATCCACCCGCGGCGCCTGGCTGGTTGGGCCGACAAACATGCCGCTGAAAAGGTAGCTTAGGCTCGGGTGGTTGTGCCAGTACAACAGCAGGCTGGCCAACAGTTCGGGCTTGCGCAGGAACGGGCTGTCGGCCGGTGTGGCGCCGCCCATCACAAAGTGGTTGCCCCCGCCGGTGCCGGTGTGGCGGCCATCGGTCATGAACTTCTCGGCGCTCAGGCGCGATTCGAACGCGGCTTGGTACAAAAACTCGGTGTTGGCCACCAGTTCTTTCCAGTTTGTCACCGGGTGGATGTTGACCTCGATCACACCGGGGTCAGGCGTGACGCTGAGCAGTTTCAGGCGCGGATCGTGCGGCGGCGGATAGCCTTCCAGCACCAGTTGCATGCCCAATTCCTCGGCGCTGGCTTCGATGGCGGCCAGCAAGTCCAGGTAATGTTCCAGCTTTTCCAGCGGTGGCATGAACACGTACAGCACGCCCGAGGCTTGGCCAACCGCCTCGGCCTTGGGGCCACTGGCACGGCGCGGGTCGCGCACCTCCACGCACAGCGCCGTGCGGGTGATCCAGTGGGCAGACTCCTGAGCGCTTGGCACCCGTGCGTAGTTGATGGGTTCTTGCTGCATGGATTGCCGCGCTTCTGCCTGTCCTGAGCTGGTCGAAGGGCTCGCAATGACAGCCCCTTGGGCTGTAGCGCTCTGAAATTTGCGCGGTGCTTCTGCTTGCGGGCCAGCACCGGCCAGGTAATTGGTGCTGGCGGCAGCGGCCCGCGCTGCGGCACCGAGGGCCAGACCCGCCGTGCCGGGTGCGTACTTGGCCGCCACAGCACCATGGCTGGGCAAGGCACCGACCAGCACCGAAGGGTCTTGCTCGATCAGGTAAGGAAAATCTGCCTCACTGACCCAGGGCAGCGAGTCGAGTGGCAGGCGCAAGCCCATGGGCGAGTCGCCGGGCATCAGGTACATGCGCTCGTCACGCAAGAACCAGGGGCCGGTGGTCCACGCCGCGCCATGGCTGTCGTCATCGCCCGCCACCTTGATCGGCAAGACATAACCGACCGGCGTGTCGAGCTTTTGCTCAAAAACCCGGCGCAATCTGGCGCGCTCCATTTCGTCGTCCAGCTTTGAATTGAACGGATCGACGTTGACCGGCAGGCGGCGTTCACGCCACAGGTAGTACCAAGTGTCTTCAAACGCGGTTTGAATGAATTGACCGGTGACGCCGAGCTTGGCCGCCAGCAGGATGGTGAAGCGCCGGGCATCTTCGCTGGTGTAGTGGGTGGGCGCGCGCTCGTCGGTGAACAGTGCCGGATTGCGCCAGATCGGTTCGTGGTCGGCGCGCCAATAGATGTTGAGCGCCCAGCGGGGCAGTTGTTCGCCGGGGTACCACTTGCCTTGGCCGAAGTGCAAAAAGCCGCCTTGCCCGTATTCGTGGCGCAATTTATGCACCAATTCGGTGGCAAAGCCGCGTTTGGTCGGGCCCAGGGCATCGGTGTTCCATTCTGGTGCATCACGGTCGTCTATGCCGACAAAGGTGGGCTCGCCGCCCATGGTCAGGCGCACGTCGCCCGCCACCAGTTCGGCGTCCACGGCCTCGCCCAGCGCCATGATGTCGGCCCATTGGCCTTCGGTATAGGGTTTGGTCACGCGCGGCGACTCGTAAATGCGCGTCACCTGCATGTGGTGGGCGAATTCCACCTCGGACTCGTCCACGCCGCCTTCGATGGGTGCCGCGCCCGAGGGTTGCGGCGTGCAGGCCAGCGGAATGTGGCCTTCGCCAGCCAGCAGACCCGAGGTGGCATCCAGCCCGACCCAGCCGGCACCGGGCAAATAGACCTCGCACCAGGCGTGCAGGTCGGTAAAGTCGATTTCGGTGCCACTGGGGCCGTCCAGCGCTTTCACGTCGGGCTTCAACTGGATCAGATAGCCCGAAACGAAGCGCGCTGCCAGGCCGCAATGGCGCAACAGGTTGACCATCAGCCAGGCCGAGTCGCGGCACGAGCCCGAACCCAGGGCAAGCGTTTCTTCGGGTGTTTGCACACCGGGTTCCATGCGGATGGTGTAGGCCACCGCGTGGTGCACCAATTGGTTCAGGTCCACCAGAAACAACACGCTGCGGCGCTTGCTGCGGTCGATTTTGTCCAG
This sequence comes from Betaproteobacteria bacterium HGW-Betaproteobacteria-18, assembly GCA_002842265.1. GTDB lineage: Bacteria > Pseudomonadota > Gammaproteobacteria > Burkholderiales > Burkholderiaceae_C > Rhodoferax. The sequence continues at coordinate 15,246 of PHCO01000026.1, forward strand.
GCAAGCCTGCACCAGCGGCGTGACCGGCTCAGGTGTCAGGTAGGGCGCCAGCTCCTGCTTCAGATTCGCCTCGTAGCTGAAGGGAAATTCTTCGGCCTCTGGCTCCAGGAAAAAATCAAACGGGTTGAAGACCGACATGTCCACCACCAGGTCCACCGTGACCTTGAACGCTTTGGTTTTATCAGGAAATACGAGGCGCGCCTGGTAGTTGGCAAACGGGTCCTGCTGCCAGTTGATGAAATGGCCTTCGGGCTCGACCTTGAGCGAATACGAGATGATCTTGCTGCGGCAATGCGGGGCAGGGCGCAGGCGCACCACTTGGGGCCCGAGCGCCACCAGGCGGTCGTAGCTGTAATGGGTGATGTGGTTCAGAGCAGCGTGAATGGACATGGTGGGTGTGTCTGAAATTGAAATAATTTGAGCCTTGCTAACAAACAATGGCTAGCAATGTTGGTGCCAGCCACGTTACCACCAACTGGCGGGTGTTTACATGGCTTGCATCAGCATGGCGTGGTAGTCCTGCGGGGTGGCGATGCGCGGGTTGGTTTTGTGGCAGTGGTCGGCCATGGCACCGGTGATGACGGCGTCGAACATGTCAGTCGTTACGCCCATGGCGGCCAGTCGGTGGGCAAGCCCAATCAGGATGGCGCTGCGTGCCACCTCGCTGCCGGTGCCGGCCGTGGTGGGCACAGCGATCAGCGGGGCGACCCGCTCGGTGATGCGCGGCGAGCCGCCTTCGATGGTGGCGTAATGGCTTAACGGCCCGGTGTGGGTGGCGGCTATGGCTACACCTTTGGCGCAATCGATGGAGGAGCCGCCACCGACGGCAATCAGACCATCGCAATGTTGGGCGGTGTACACCGTCGTGGCGGCACGCACGGCGGCTTCGGTGGGGTTGGACGGGGTCTGGTCAAACACCGCCACCGTCATGCCCGGCAGCGCGTCCAGCGCTTTTTGCAGGATGCCCACGGCCTTGACGCCCGGGTCGGTGACGATCAGCGGCCGCGTGATGCCGGAGCGCGCGCACTCTTGCTGGAGTAGTTGAATGGCACCAAACTCAAACTGGATCTGGGTCACGTAGTAGATCAAAGTCATGGCTGTCTCCGGGATGGTTAGCATCAGAACCTGCGCTGTAACAAGATCACACCCCACCATGACCCACCGCAACCCGCGCGCCTTGCTTACTCCCGCCATGCACGGCGTGCTGGAGCGCATGGCACGTGCGGGCCAGGTGCCGCTGCACGCGCTTACGCCGCAGCAAGCCCGTGCGGCCTATGAAGTCAATGCCGGTGTGCTGGATTTAGCCCCGGTGAAGCTGCACCGGATTGAAAATTTCACCTTGCCCACGCGTGATGGCTTTGAGTTGCCGGTGCGTTTGTATGCCCCTGGCGATGAGTCGCTGCCAGTGCTGGTGTATGTGCACGGCGGTGGCTTCACCATTGGCAGCATCGCCACGCACGATGTGCTGTGCCGCCATTTGAGCCACCTGGCGCACTGTGCCGTGCTGTCGGTGGACTACCGGCTGGCCCCCGAGCACCGTTTTCCGACCGCCTTCGAGGACGCCTGGGATGCCGTGAAATGGGTGGCGGTGCATGGCGCCGAGAAAGGACTGGACCCGACCCGCATCGCCGTGGGCGGTGACAGCGCGGGTGGCACGCTGGCCGCGGCCTGTGCCCTGCAAGCGCGTGATGCTGGTGTGCCCCTCAAGCTGCAACTGCTGTTCTACCCAGGCTGTTGTGCCCACCACGACACGCCTTCGCACAAAATCTTTGGTCACGGCTTTGTCCTGGAAGCTGACCACATTGATTATTTTTTTGACCTCTACATCCCCAATGTCAAAGACCGGGAAGACTGGCGCTTTGCCCCTTTGCTGGCCGACGATGTGGAAGGTGTGGCGCCGGCCTGGTTTGGCCTGGCCGAGTGCGATCCACTGGTCGATGAAGGCCTGCAATACGCCGATAAACTGCGCGCTGCGGGGGTTGCCGTTGACCTCGACATATACCGTGGCGTGACGCACGAATTCATCAAAATGGGCCGGGCCATCCCCGATGCATGCCGGGCGCAGCTGGATGCGGCGCGGGCTTTGAAACATGCATTTTCCTGACCTTCAACATGACAACGATCCAGCTTGAAACCACCCGCTTTCGCCACCTCTTGCGCGAGTTCGAGCCAGACATCCTGAGGATTGAGGTGGGTGATTGGTCCAGCCTGGCTGAAGGTGCGCGTGCCGTGCGCTTTGAAGTGTTTGTACAGGAGCAGCAGATTCCACTGGCGCTGGAGCAGGACAGCGCCGATGCTGACGCACTTCATGTGTTGATTCGCAACCGTCAGCACTTGCCAATGGCCACCGGGCGGCTGCTGCAGGCCTCTCCAGGTGTCGGGCAAATTGGCCGGCTGGCAGTCAGACGTGAGCGACGTGGCGGTGGTTTGGGTAAGGTAGCGCTCAAAGCCTTGATGGCTGCCGCTGCCCAGCGCGGCGACCGTGAGGTGATGCTGCACGCCCAGACCAGCGCCCAAAGTTTTTACACCGCTCAAGACTTTGTGACCCGTGGGGAGCCTTTTCTGGAGGCTGGCATTGGCCATATCGAAATGGTGCATCAGCTGGAAGATTGAGTTGCAAAGCAAGGTTGGCAAAGTCCGCGCTCAATCCAGACTAAGGGTAAACCCTTATAATTGGCTGACATTAACTTTACAAGGACTCACCATGTCCAAACTGATAGAGCTCATCAAAGCTTTCATGCCCGGCTTCAAAAGTCAACACGACATCGATGAAGCATTTCTGGCCGAATCATCCGATGCTTGCGATCTTGAACGCCGCATGCGTCTGCTTGACAGCGACGCGCGCGATAGCGCCCATGGATTGGTTTTTGGCACCATGATGCCTTGAAGGAGAACCTGTAATGAACAACTCTCAAAAGCTGACCACGCCCGCTACAAGTTTCCGTCGTACCCTGGCACTTTGGCAAGGCCTGCCCTTTGACATGGCACGTGAGCAATACGCCAAAGCGGTGCAAGTGGGCTTGATCGAGCGCTCCATGCTCCGTTGGGCCAAATTTGAGCGACAACTTGACCTGCTGGAAAAAATGACCCTGGGGCCTTGGGCGCGCCGGGTCTGAAACCTGTTAAATATCTGCCAGCAAAGGGTAGGGCGCTGGCTGCAGGCTCAACAGTGGACCAGCGGCGCTCAGCGCACGCACGCCACCAGCTTCAAACGCGCTGATCTGCATCGACACGATGCCATCGAAACCACCACCGGGCGCGGCTGCAGCCTGCACCACCAGGCCGCAGGGCTGACTGGCATCATCGGGGGCAAACAATTCGTCCCCTGCTTTCAGCGATGTTTCTGAATGGGCAAGGTAGGCGCGGCGCTTGAGGGTGCCACGAAACTGGCTGCGCGCCACCACTTCCTGGCCGGGGTAACAGCCTTTTTTGAAGTTGACGCCACCCACCGACTCGTAATTGAGCATTTGCGGCACCAGTGCCTCAAAAATAGGCTGGGTCACCGTGGCAATGCCGCTGCGCACCTCGCCCCAGACCCATTGCTCGGATGTCATGACTGCCCCCGCAGGCGCAGGTGTGCCGACCGGCGCCACCCACAGCGCCCGGGCGACGCCATCGGCAGGGTACAGGTTGACCAAGGAAATACCAGCTACTTCGGTCTTGGCCCATACAGTGCTTTTGTAATCCGCTATTTCCTTGGTCGCCTCAAAGACGGCCGGTCCAGCCAGACCATAGACCGTGAACTCATCGCTGGCATCACTGAGCCTGGCTTTGGCTCGAAGCACAAACATCGACAGCCGTTTCAAGGTGGGTGCCAGAATATCCTGGCTGCACAGCAACAAAATATCGGTATGGCTGCGCTTGAAGCCGATGAAGCTGGCCTGCAGCCGGCCCCTGGCATTGCAAAAACCGGCCAGACGCGCCTCGGACAAGCCCAAAAGCGAGAAGTCGTTGGTCAATTGGCCGTGCAGGAATTTGGCCGCGTCTTCGCCTTGCGCGCGGATCAGCCCTGAATGTGTCAGCGGGGCTACGCCATCGAGTAGTGTGTGCATGTTGTGAATTATCATGCCCCCTCAATTTTGATGAAGGCAATAGGGTTGTGCGACGTTTGATGAAATTCATGCTGGTGTTGGCGCTGGCTCTTGGTGGCTGGGCTTTCTGGTGGGTCAACCACAGTTTGCCACTGGCTGCCCCAACACTGGACCTGTCGGTCGAGCCCGGCACCACACCGCGCGGCGTTGCGCAGGGTGTGGTGAAAAGTGGCGTGCAAAGCTCGGCGGATCTGCTGTATTGGTGGTTTCGCCTGTCGGGACAGGCGCGCCAGATCAAGGCTGGCAGCTATGAACTGGAAACGGGCCTGACTCCGCGCAGCCTGCTGGCCAAGCTGACACGCGGCGAAGAAGCCCTGCGCTCGGTGACTTTGGTGGAAGGCTGGACCTTCAAGCAGGTGCGCGCCGCGCTCTCGAAAGCTGAGTCTCTGACGCTTGATACACAAGGGATTGATGACAATTTGATCATGCAGAAACTGGGGCAACCGGGGCGCCACCCCGAAGGCCGTTTTTACCCGGACACCTACACCTATGCCAAAAACAGCAGCGACCTGAAAGTGTTGCAACGTGCCCTGCGTGCCATGGAGCACCAGCTGGCCGCTGCCTGGCAACTGCGAACTGCTGATTCCCCGCTGAAAACCCCCGATGAGTTGCTGACCCTGGCCAGTATTGTTGAAAAGGAAACTGGCCAGGCCAGTGACCGGCCGATGATTGCCGCGGTCTTCAGCAACCGTCTGCGCCTGGGCATGATGCTGCAAACCGACCCGACGGTGATCTACGGGCTGGGCGACAAATTTGACGGCAACCTGCGGCGCCGCGATTTGCTGACCGACACCCCGTGGAACACTTACACCCGCATAGGCTTGCCGCCGACACCGATTGCCATGCCGGGCAAAGCTTCGCTCATGGCCGCGGCCCAACCAGCCAGCAGCCGTGCCCTGTACTTTGTGGCGCGCGGCGATGGTAGCAGCCAGTTCAGTGACAGCCTGGACGCGCACAATCGTGCTGTCAACAAATACCAGCGCGGCCAGTGATCCCCATCCAGTTATGACAACTCCCGGACTTTTTATCAGTTTTGAAGGCATCGACGGTGCCGGCAAGTCAACCCACCTTGACGCCTTGGCGCAGGCTTTTCGGGCACGGGGCAGGGTGGTGACCTTGACCCGCGAGCCTGGCGGCACGCCATTGGCTGAAAAACTGCGCACCCTGGTGCTCAACGACCCGATGGATGCCATGACCGAAGCCCTGCTGGTGTTTGCCGCGCGGCGTGAGCACTTGCAGCAAGTGATTGAACCCGCCCTGAGCCGCGGCGAAGTGGTGCTGTGCGACCGTTTTACCGATGCCACGTTTGCCTACCAGGGCGGCGGACGCGGATTTGACCTGGAAATACTTCGTTATTTGGAGCAGCTTGTGCAGACTGTGAAACGATCAGAGAGCGATTTTGTTCGCCAGCCTGAGCTGACGATATGGTTTGATCTGGCGCCTGATATTGCCGCTGTGCGGCTGGCGGGTGCGCGTATGCCCGACAAGTTCGAGGCCCAGCCGGTGACGTTTTTTACCCGTGTGCGCGCCGGCTACCAGGCACGTTTTGATGCCGACCCGCAGCGCTTTGCCCGCATTGCCGCTGCGCAGAACCGTGAAGCGGTGTGGCAGGACGTGCTGGCCAGCGTCAAACAACGAGGTTGGCTGGCATGAGCACTGCATCCGTCACGGCCGCCTCGGTGGCGCCCTGGATTGCCGCGCAAACAAAGATTTTGCTGGCGCAACGCGGACACGCCTGGCTGCTCGCCGGGCCGTCGGGGCTGGGCCAGTACGAACTGGCGTTGGCGCTGGTGCGTGCCTGGCTGTGTGAACACGCCACAGCGCAGGGTGCGTGTGGCACCTGCAGCAGTTGTCATGCCATTGAGGTCCGCGCCCACGCCGACCTGTGTGTGCTCATGCCAGAGACCGTGATGCAGACCCTGAACTGGCCATTGAGCGAAAAGGCGCAAGAAGAGATTGACAGCAAGAAACGCAAACCCAGCAAAGAGATCAGGGTCGATGCCATGCGTGATGCGGTGGAGTTTGCACAGCGCACCAGCGCCCGCGGCCGTGGCAAGGCGGTGCTGGTGTTTCCTGCGGAACGCATGAACGTCTATACCGCCAATGCCTTGCTCAAAACCCTGGAAGAACCGGCGGGCGATGTGAAATTTGTGCTGGCGACCGATGCTGCCCACCAACTGCTGCCCACCATTCGCAGCCGCTGCCTGGGTCACACCATGATTTGGCCTGACCAAGCGAGTGCCCTGGCTTGGCTGCAAGGGCAAGACGTGCCTGCAAACCAGGCCAGCGTGATGTTGCGCGCCGCCGGTGGTCGGCCGCAGGATGCGCTGCAGTTTGCACCCATTGCCGGTTTGTGGCCGCGCTTGCCGCGTGCCGTGCAAGCGGGTGATGTCAGTGTCTTCAAGGACTGGACGCCGGCACAAACGGTGGATGCC